>NZ_JBMKJK010000010.1:0-196837 GCF_049236925.1 Enterobacter cloacae complex sp. SYL003
CCCGGAGGGGCGAGGGGATTGCTCAGTGCTCGCATTAATTTGTGGGGAACCCTCAGCCCAAAGGGAGAGGGCCGGGGTGAGGGGAGAAGTTCGCACTCAGCGGCGAACCGGCGCCCCATCCGCCACATAATACGCCGCCGTGCTCTTCGCCAGCGGCTCGCGCCCGCGAATGCCGTCGGCAATCTTCTCACCAATCATGATGGTGGTGGCGTTCAGGTTGCCAGTGATAATTTGCGGCATAATCGACGCATCTACCACGCGTAACCCTTCCAGCCCGTGAACGCGGCCTTCGCCATCGACCACCGCCATTTCGTCGTAGCCCATCTTGCAGGTGCCGCACGGATGGAAGGCGGTTTCGGCGTGGTTACGCACGAACTCGTCCAGCTGTTCGTCGGTCTGGCATTCGACGCCCGGGCTGATTTCGCGACCGCGATACTTGTCCAGCGCGGGCTGGTGCATGATCTCGCGGGTGATGCGGATCGCGTCGCGGAACTCCTGCCAGTCCTGCTCGTGGGACATATAGTTGAACAGGATCGCCGGATGCTGATGCGGGTCGCGGGACTTAATCCGTACGTGCCCGCGGCTCGGCGAGCGCATGGAGCCGACGTGGCACTGGAAACCGTGTTCTTTCACCGCGTTCGAGCCGTTGTAGTTAATCGCTACCGGCAGGAAGTGATACTGAATATTCGGCCACTCGAACTCCTCGCGGCTGCGGATAAACCCGCCCGCTTCGAAGTGGTTGCTCGCGCCCACGCCTGTGCCGCCAAACAGCCACTCCGCGCCAATCTTCGGCTGGTTCCACCACTGCAGGGCAGGGTAGAGGGAAACGGGCTCTTTGCATTCATACTGAAGGTACATCTCCAGGTGATCCTGCAAGTTTTCCCCCACGCCGGGTAAATCATGTACCAGCGGGATATCAAACTGCTTCAGCAGTTCAGCGTTGCCCACGCCGGAGCGCTGGAGGATCTGCGGTGACGCAATAGCGCCCGCGCACAGCAGTACCTCTTTCTTCGCTGTCGCTTTTGAAGGAATGGTGCTTTCGCCTTCCAGCCACTCGACGCCCACCGCGCGCTTGCCGTCAAAGATAATGTGATCGGTCATGGCGTGGGTGCGGATGGTCAGATTCGGGCGCGGTTTGGCCTGATCCAGATAGCCGCGCGCGGTGCTGGCGCGTCGGCCCTGCGGCGTGACCGTGCGATCCATCGGGCCAAAGCCTTCCTGCTGATAGCCGTTGAGATCGTCGGTGCGCGGGTAGCCCGCCTGCACGCCTGCCTCCACCATCGCTTCAAACAGCGGGTTCACGCCCGGCTTAGAGGTGGTGACGCTCACCGGACCGTCGCCGCCGTGGTAGTCGTTCGGCCCCACGTCGCGGGTCTCTGCCTTGCGGTAGTAGGGCAGGCAGTTGAGATAGCTCCAGTGCTCCAGACCCGGTTCTTTCGCCCAGTTGTCCAGATCCATTGCGTTGCCGCGCACGTAGCACATGCCGTTGATCAGCGACGAGCCGCCCAGCCCTTTTCCACGTCCGCACTCCATGCGGCGGTTGTTCATGAAAGGCTCTGGCTCGGTTTCATACGCCCAGTTGTAGCGCTTGCCCTGCAACGGGAAGGCCAGCGCGGCAGGCATCTGGGTGCGGAAGTCAAAGCGGTAGTCCGGCCCGCCCGCCTCAAGCAGCAGGACGGTGGTGTTCGGATCTTCAGTCAGTCGTGTTGCCAGAACGTTGCCGGCAGAGCCGGCCCCGATAATGATGTAGTCAAATTGCAAATAAACCTCCCGGTTAAAATATGGACTGGAATTTACCCATCTCAACCTGGATGGACTTCACCTGGGTGTAACTCTGAAGCGTCATGACGCCGTTCTCGCGGCCAATGCCGGAGTGTTTGTATCCGCCCACCGGCATCTCCGCGGCGGATTCGCCCCAGGTGTTGATCCAGCAGATGCCCGCTTCGAGCTGATGAATAGCGCCGTGGGCGCGGTTCAGATCGGCGGTGACAATGCCCGCCGCCAGACCGTAGTCGGTGTCATTGGCGCGACGAATGGCCTCTTCGTCAGTGTCATAGGAAAGAATGGACATCACCGGGCCGAAGATCTCTTCGCGCACGATGGTCATTTCGTCGGTGCAGTCGGTGAACACGGTCGGGGCAACCCACGCGCCGTTATCAAAGCCGTCACCCTTCAGCACGTCACCGCCGCACAGCACGCGCGCGCCTTCCTCTTTGCCTTTGGCGATGTAGCGCATCACGCTGTCGCGGTGCGGGAAGCTGACCATCGGGCCGAAGTTAGTGTTTTCATCGAACAGGTCGCCCGCGCGGATGCGGCCCACGCGCTCAACGATTTTTTGCTCAAACGCGGCTTTAAACTTCGCGGGCACGAACACTCGGGTGCCGTTGGTGCACACCTGACCGGAGCTGAAGAAGTTGGCCATCATGGCGATATCTGCCGCGAGATCCAGATCCGCATCGTCAAACACTATCAGCGGGGATTTACCGCCCAGCTCCATCGTTACCTCTTTCAGGGACGAGGCCGCCGAGTTCGCCATCACCTTTTTGCCGCTGGCGACGCCGCCGGTAAAGGAGACTTTGGCGATGCCCGGATGCTCGGTCAGGTACTGGCCGGTTTCCGCGCCCACACCCGGCAGAACGTTAAACACGCCGTCCGGCACGCCCGCTTCGGTGTAGATTTCCGCCAGTTTCAGGGCGGTAAGCGGCGTTACTTCGCTCGGCTTGAAGATCATCGCGTTGCCCGCCGCCAGCGCCGGGGCGGATTTCCACAGGGCGATCTGGATCGGATAGTTCCACGCGCCGATGCCCGCCACCACGCCCAGCGGCTCGCGGCGGGTATAGACGAAGGAGGTCTCGCGCAGCGGGATCTGGCTGCCTTCCAGTGCCGGGATCAGCCCCGCGTAGTACTCCAGCACGTCCGCGCCGGTGACGATGTCGACGGTCGAGGTTTCAGAAAACGCTTTACCGGTGTCGAGGGTTTCCAGCTTTGCCAGCTCGTCGTTGCGCTCGCGCAGGATATCGACGGCGCGACGCAGGATGCGCGAGCGCTCCATGGCGGTCATCGCCGCCCAGATTTTTTGCCCGCGCTTTGCGCTATCCACGGCGCGGTCCACGTCTTCACGCCCGGCGGCCTGCACGCTCGCCAGAACTTCACCGTTGGCCGGGTTGATGGTCTCGAAGGTGCGACCGCTGGTGGCGGATGTATAACCACCATTGATATAAAGCTGCTGTTCTGCCATTCGGGACATGCTTCCTCCTCGGTTATTCGGTCGGTAAATGCTGGCTGATAAAGTGGCTGGTAAGCGACTGGGCCAGGGTTTTATCCAGCGGTTTGCCGCTGAGCGCGGCGCGCAGCCACAGCCCGTCAATCAGTGCGGCGAGCCCGTAGCCCGCCTCTTCAGCCTGTTCACGCGGCAGTTCGCGGCGGAATTCGTACACCAGATTTGAGAGCAACCGGCGGCTGCTGACCTGCTGCAAACGATAGAGCATCGGCTGATGCATGCTGCTGGCCCAGAAGGCCAGCCAGGCCTTCATCGCCGCGCCGCTGACCTGGGTTTCATCAAAATTGCCGCCGACAATCGCCTGCAAACGCTGCTCTGCACTGCCGTCCGGCAGGGCGCGTAAACGGCTTAATACCGCATCGCGTAACTGACCGGTGATGTCGCGCATGGTTGCTTCCAGCAGACCGTTTTTATCTTTGAAATAGTGGCTGATGATCCCCGTGGACACGCCCGCCCGACGGGCGATTTGCGCGATGGTTGCGTCATGCATTCCCACTTCATTAATTGCTTCCAGCGTGGCATCGATGAGCTGCCTGCGCCGGATCGGCTGCATCCCCACTTTGGGCATTTTTGCCACTCCATTCATCAGCGTTGGTAATCTATTAAAGCGGTTTTTGATTGGACGTTCAATATAAAATGTGTCTTAATTGTTGCGATTTTGGATTTTAATAGTTACAAAAACAGTGGGGATACTGGATGACAGACCTTTCACAAGACAGAGAAAAAGACAAAATCAACCCGGTCGTTTTTTATACGTCCGCCGGGCTGATTTTGTTGTTTTCCCTGACGACCATCTTCTTTCGTGATTTTTCTGCCGAGTGGATTGGGCGCACCCTGAACTGGGTGTCGAAGACCTTCGGCTGGTACTACCTTCTGGCGGCGACGCTCTATATCGTCTTCGTCGTCTGCATTGCCTGCTCGCGCTTCGGTTCGGTGAAGCTTGGGCCGGAGCAGTCCAAGCCCGAGTTCAGCCTGCTGAGTTGGGCCGCGATGCTGTTTGCCGCGGGCATTGGCATCGACCTGATGTTCTTCTCCGTGGCGGAACCGGTCACGCAATATATGCAGCCGCCGGAAGGGGCAGGGCAGACGATGGAGGCCGCGCGTCAGGCGATGGTCTGGACGCTGTTCCACTACGGCCTGACGGGCTGGTCAATGTATGCCCTGATGGGCATGGCGCTCGGATACTTTAGCTATCGTTATAATTTGCCCCTTACCATCCGCTCCGCGCTGTACCCGATTTTCGGGAAAAAGATCAACGGCCCGATTGGCCACAGCGTCGATATCGCGGCGGTGATCGGCACCATCTTTGGTATCGCCACCACGCTCGGGATTGGCGTGGTGCAGCTTAACTACGGGCTGAGCGTGCTGTTTGACATCCCGGATTCGATGGCGGCGAAGGCGGCGCTGATTGCGCTGTCGGTGATCATCGCTACCATCTCGGTGACCTCCGGCGTGGATAAAGGTATTCGCGTGCTCTCCGAGCTGAACGTCGCGCTGGCGCTGGGGCTGATCCTGTTCGTGCTGTTTATGGGCGACACCTCGTTCCTGCTCAACGCCTTAGTGCTCAACGTAGGTGATTACGTGAACCGCTTTATGGGCATGACGCTGAACAGCTTCGCCTTTGACCGCCCGGTGGAGTGGATGAACAACTGGACGCTCTTCTTCTGGGCGTGGTGGGTGGCCTGGTCGCCGTTTGTCGGCCTGTTCCTGGCGCGCATTTCGCGTGGGCGCACCATCCGTCAGTTCGTGATGGGCACGCTGATCATCCCGTTCACCTTCACCCTGCTGTGGCTGTCGATTTTCGGCAACAGCGCGCTGCACGAAATTATCCACGGCAATGCGACCTTCGCGCAGGAAGCGATGGTGCACCCGGAGCGCGGCTTCTACAGCCTGCTGGCGCAGTACCCGGCGTTTACTTTTAGCGCGTCCGTAGCAACCATTACCGGCCTGTTGTTCTACGTCACCTCGGCGGACTCCGGCGCGCTGGTGCTGGGGAACTTCACTTCGAAGCTTAAAGACATCAACAGCGATGCGCCGAACTGGCTGCGCATCTTCTGGTCCGTCGCCATCGGCCTGCTGACGCTCGGGATGCTGATGACCAACGGTATCTCTGCGTTGCAGAACACCACGGTGATCATGGGCCTGCCGTTCAGCTTCGTGATCTTCTTCGTGATGGCCGGGCTGTATAAATCGCTTAAGGTGGAAGACTACCGCCGCGTCAGCGCCAGCCGCGACACCGCGCCGCGGCCGATGGGCGCGCAGGACAGGTTGAGCTGGAAGAAACGCCTGTCGCGCCTGATGAACTACCCGGGCACGCGCTACACCAGCCAGATGATGGAGACGGTCTGCTTCCCGGCGATGGAAGAGGTGGCGCAGGAGCTGAAGCTGCGTGGCGCCTACGTGGAACTGAAAAACCTGCCGCCGGAAGAGGGCGAAACCCTGGGGCACCTGGATCTGCTGGTGCACATGGGCGACGAGCAGAACTTTGTTTATCAGATCTGGCCGCAGCAGTATTCGGTTCCCGGCTTTACCTACCGGGCGCGCAGCGGGAAATCGACCTACTACCGGCTGGAGACCTTCCTGCTGGAAGGGAGCCAAGGGAATGATTTGATGGATTACAGCAAGGAGCAGGTAATTACGGATATTCTGGACCAGTATGAACGGCACCTGAACTTTATCCATCTCCACAGGGAAGCGCCGGGGAATAGCGTGATGTTCCCGGATGTCTAAACGGATTCTTAAAATACCTTCAGACTGTATATAAATACAGTTATTTGGCGCAGCATTACTCAAGGAAGAGTAACCATGCAGCAAGAGCCTGATGCTGAAGCATTCGGGCTTTTGCTGCGTTTAGGGAAGGAACTATGGATGAGTCATGCGATAGAGTTTATCGAAACATCACTCTTTACCCGACAGATTAAAAGCATTGCTACGGATGATGAATTAAAGGATCTGCAAGAGGTGATCTATTTCATTATGGCCTATCCAAAATGCATAAAGGACAGCCTGACAGAGACAGAGAAAGCAGAACTTAAAAAGCTGACTTCCATTCTGAAAGATACTGCTTCCAGTGACGTAAATTTGAGGTGTACTATGTACCCTAATCAGGCAGGTGGAGGCTGATAATGAGTATTTTTAATGAATTAAAATCTTCGCTTGAAGAGGCCGTTGAGATCCATAACGGAAGAAAAGCCGCTTCCCGGGTAACCCGCTATGAAGTTGCTGATGTGCGCGCCATCAGAGAGCAGCTCAATATCACGCAAAGCGAAATGGCGAAGGCGCTTGGCACGAGCGTCGATACGATAAAGAGCTGGGAGTCTAAACGTCGCAACCCAACCGGGCTGGCGGCGAAGGTACTTAATGTGATTCGGGAGAATCCTGCATTTTATAAGGCACTTGCCGGGCAGTGAGTCGCCCTTATGCCGGGTGGCGCTGCGCTTACCCGGCCTACAAAACTCCAAAACTGCTTTACCGTAGGCCTGATAAGCGAAGCGCCATCAGGCTCTCCCTCCGTTGATACAACTTTAATGATAATTATTTTCATTTAAATATAGCCTGTGCTATACCTTATAGCACGGGCTAATTTTGCTTTTAATTTAATCACCTCAGGAGACTTCTGCGATGCATCCACGGCAAGGATTGAAGCGTCTGTTGCTCGGCGCGCTGCTTATGACCGCGACCACAACCGGCGCGCTGGCGGCTGAAAAGTTCCAGGTCATCACCACTTTTACCGTTATCGCTGATATGGCGAAAAACGTAGCGGGGGATGCCGCAGAGGTCACCTCCATCACCAAACCGGGCGCGGAAATTCACGAATACCAGCCCACCCCGGGCGATATCAAACGCGCGCAGAAGGCGCAGCTGATCCTGGCGAACGGCATGAATCTGGAGCTGTGGTTCCAGCGCTTTTATCAGCATCTGAACGGCGTGCCGGAGGTGATTGTTACCAAAGGCATCACCCCGATGGGCATCAGCGAAGGGCCCTATAACGGCAAGCCCAACCCGCACGCGTGGATGTCGCCGGACAACGCCCTGATTTACGTCGATAACATCCGCGACGCGCTGGTGAAGTACGATCCGGCCAACGCGCAGACCTATCAGCGTAACGCCGACGCCTACAAGCAGAAGATCACCGCCACTCTCGAACCGCTGCGCAAGCAGGTCACGGCGATCCCGGTAGACAAACGCTGGATGGTGACCAGCGAAGGGGCGTTTTCCTATCTGGCGCGGGATTTGGGCCTGAAAGAGCTGTACCTGTGGCCGATCAACGCCGATCAGCAGGGCACGCCGCAGCAAGTGCGCAAGGTTATCGATCTGGTGAAAAAACATCACATTCCGGCGGTGTTCAGCGAAAGCACCGTCTCGGATAAGCCCGCCCGTCAGGTGGCGCGGGAAACCGGCGCCCATTACGGCGGCGTGCTGTACGTTGACTCCCTGAGTGCAGAAAACGGCCCGGTGCCGACCTATATCGATCTGCTGAACGTCACCACCCGCACGCTGGTGCAGGGCATCCGCGACGGGATGAAGGAGTAACCATGCAGAAGGGGATTGTTGTAACCGACGTGACCGTGACCTACCGCAACGGCCACACGGCGCTGCGCGACGCGTCGTTCAGCGTGCCGGGCGGATCGATTGCCGCCCTGGTGGGGGTGAACGGTTCCGGCAAGTCCACGCTGTTTAAGGCGGTGATGGGCTTTGTGCGGGCGGCGAGCGGCACTATCTCCATTCTCGGGCTTCCGCCTCACCGGGCGCTGCGCCTGAACCTGGTCGCCTACGTGCCGCAGTCGGAAGAGGTCGACTGGTCATTTCCGGTGCTGGTCGAGGACGTGGTGATGATGGGCCGCTACGGGCATATGGGGTTTCTGCGTCGGCCTAAAGAGCGCGACAGGCAGATTGTAACCGACGCCCTGAAGCGCGTGGATATGCTTGAGCTGCGTCATCGGCAGATTGGCGAGCTCTCCGGCGGCCAAAAGAAGCGCGTGTTTCTGGCGCGGGCGATTGCCCAGCAGGGCGAGGTGATCCTGCTCGACGAGCCGTTTACCGGCGTGGACGTCAAAACCGAAGCCAGGATCATCAGCCTGCTGCAGGAGCTGCGCGACGAGGGTAAAACGATGCTGGTCTCGACCCACAATCTGGGCTCGGTCACGGAATTCTGCGATTACACGGTGATGGTCAAAGGCACCGTGCTGGCGAGCGGCCCGACGGATATCACCTTTACCGCCGAGAATCTTGAGCGCGCCTTCAGCGGCGTGCTGCGCCACGTGGTGCTCAGCGGCTCGGAAGATCGCATTATTACCGACGACGAACGCCCCTTCGTCACGCACCGACAGGAGGCCAAATGAACGCGCTTCTCGAACCCTTCGGCTACGAGTACATGCTCAACGCCATGTGGGTCTCGGCGATGGTGGGCGGGCTGTGCGCGTTTCTCTCCTGCTATCTGATGCTCAAAGGCTGGTCGCTGATCGGCGATGCGCTGTCGCACTCCATCGTGCCGGGCGTAGCGGGCGCTTACATGCTCGGGCTGCCGTTCTCGCTGGGGGCGTTTTTATCGGGCGGGCTGGCGGCGGGCAGCATGCTGTTTCTCAACCAGCGCAGCCGCCTGAAGGAGGACGCCATTATCGGGCTGATCTTCTCCTCGTTTTTCGGGCTGGGGCTGTTTATGGTCTCACTCAACCCGACCTCGGTGAACATTCAGACCATCGTCCTCGGCAATATTCTGGCTATCGCCCCGGAAGATATCGTCCAGCTGGCGATTATCGGCGTGGTGTCGATAGTTATCCTGCTGTTCAAATGGAAAGATCTGATGGTGACCTTTTTTGATGAGAACCACGCCCGCGCCATCGGTCTGCGCCCGGAACGTCTGAAAATTCTCTTCTTTACGCTACTGGCGGTCTCTACCGTGGCGGCGCTGCAAACCGTCGGCGCATTTCTGGTGATCTGTCTGGTGGTTACGCCCGGTGCGACCGCCTGGCTGCTGACCGATCGCTTCCCGCGCCTGTTGATGATTGCCGTCGCCATTGGCAGCATCACCAGCTTCCTCGGTGCGTGGGCCAGCTATTACCTGGACGGCGCCACCGGCGGCATTATCGTGGTCGCCCAGACGCTGCTGTTCCTGCTGGCGTTCGTCTTTGCGCCGAAGCACGGGCTGCTTGCCAGCCGCCGTCGGGCGCGGGAGGCACATCCATGATGACGCTGATCCTCGAACCGTTCCAGTTTGCGTTTATGAACAACGCGCTGCTGATTTCACTCCTGGTGGCCGTGCCCTGCGCGCTGCTGTCGGTTTTTCTGGTGCTGAAAGGCTGGGCGCTGATGGGCGACGCCATGAGCCACGCGGTGTTTCCCGGCGTCGTGCTGGCCTGGATGATGGGCCTGCCGCTGGCGCTGGGCGCATTCGTGGCTGGTCTGTTCTGCGCGGTCGCCACCGGATACCTGAAGGATAACAGCCGAATCAAGCAAGATACGGTTATGGGGATCGTCTTTTCCGGCATGTTCGGCGCCGGGCTGATCCTCTATATCGCCGTCAAACCTGAGGTGCATCTCGACCACATTCTGTTCGGCGATATGCTGGGCATTAACGGGATGGACATTTTGCAAAGCGGTCTCGTCGCGGGGTTGATTGCGCTGGTGATTGGCCTGAAGTGGCGCGATTTTCTGCTGTTCTGCTTTGACTATCAGCAGGCGCAGGCGAGCGGCCTGCGCACCCGCTGGCTGCACTACGGCTTACTGTGCATGGTTTCGCTGACCATCGTGGCGACGCTGAAAGCGGTGGGTATAATTCTGTCGATTTCGCTGCTGATTGCCCCCGGCGCGGTGGCGGTGCTGATCACCCGACGCTTTCACATGGCGCTGCTGGTGGCGGTCGCCGTTTCAGCGCTGGTGTCGGTAAGCGGCGTGTATGCCTCGTTTTATCTCGACAGCGCGCCCGCGCCGACCATTGTGGTCCTGTTCGCGTTGGTGTTTATCGTGACGTTTGTGTTGACCAGCGTGAAGGCACGTCGGCAGGAGCGTGTGACAGCAGGGTGATGACCTGTTCGCCGTGCTGCTGCCAGTGAAGGGTGAAGGCAGTGCCTTCCTCAAAGCCTGCAAGTTGACGGGTCAATGCCAGCGTAAGCGTCCTGTCGTCGAGCAGGGTAATGCGGGCGCTGTCAAAACCCATCCAGGCCTGCACCTGCGGAAAGAGGGCCTTGAACAGGCTCTCTTTGGCGCTGAACGCCAGCGTGAGAGCAAGGGTGAACGGGTATCCCGAGCGGGAAAGCACAGGTTCTTCCTGCGTATCAATAATGCCGTCTTTGATTTCCCAGGCTTCGTTTTCGGAAAGGATCGTTTCACAATCGATGCCGATAAGCGCCGGGTGATGCGTGACGACGGCCATCGCCTGCGTGCCGCTGTGGGTGATGCTGCCGGAAATACCTTGCGGCCAGAGCGGTTCGCCGCTGGGTCCGATGCCGGGGATTACGCGCTCGTTTAGCGCATGCGCCGCGGCGATGCGGCCTGCCAGGTGGTCGGATTTGCGCTTGCGTCCGGCGTCAGCCAGCTGTGCGTGATGGGGCAGCCAGAGGAGATCGGCGTCGGTGAAGGTGGTGGGGTCGAAAGTGATGCGGTGAAGGGTGTGGCCGGCGAGAGAAAATGTGCTGTGGGTTGTGTGCATGGTTTTCCCTTCAGTATTGTGCGGCCTGATGCCCTCACCCCGGCCCTCTCCCAAAGGGCTGAGGGTTCCCCACAAATTAATGCGAGCACTGAGCAATCCCCTCGCCCCTCCGGGGAGAGGGTTAGGGTGAGGGGAATATACGGCGGTGGTGGTCATTCCGTTCACTTTATGTTCCTTGCTACTCTGTAACGACATGACCGGTGAACGTGCCAGGGTGGCTCAGTCGCCACCACCCTGGCGACCCGGGCTCCCGGCGGTAAATCGCCTCTTCGCGGTGCCCTCGGCTCATTCCTTCCGGCTTATCGGGTACGGGCGGAGGCAACGTCCCTGTAAAGCCGCCCTCTCGGCGCATCCCTGCGCCTCGCCCCGGCCTGCAGGAAACGCCTCAGTCATTTAGAAAGCAACTTTATTACTTCTGCATAAAAAAATTACTGGGGATCCCTCAGCCCACAGGGAGAGGGGGAAGTCACTGCCTGTATCAGAACCTCGTATTCACGCTCATGTACCAGGTGCGACCCGGCTCATTATACGTATACGCACCCGCACCGTACATATACGCACCCGTCGTGGTATTACCCGTGGTCTGGGCGTTACCGGCGCGCCACTGGCGCTTGTCGAAGACGTTGTCCACGCCGCCGGTCAGGCTGACGTTTTTGGTCACGTCCCAGGTCGCGCTCAGGCCAACGATGCTGTACGGGCTGACTTCGTCTTTCTCAGACCCGGTCACCGGCTGACCTTTGTAGTTGTACTTCTTCGGCTGCTGCTTGCCGTACCAGGTGAAGGTCGACTGCAATGAGACATCCTGACGTACCTGCCAGCTCAGGGTAGAGTTCAGCGTATACTCCGGGATGATCGACAGACGATCGCCGGTCTCCTTGTTCTTGCTTTGCAGCATGTAGGTGATGTTGTTGGTCCAGTTGATGGTATCGCTGACCGGCACGTTCAGGGAGCCTTCCAGACCTTCCACTACCGCCTTCGGTACGTTTTCCCACTGGTAGATATCGGTGGTGACTTTGCCGGTGGACGTCTGGCCAATCGGCGCGTAGCCCGCTTCAATCTTGTTGCGATAGTCGTTGCGGAACCAGGTCACGCCCGCCAGCCAGCCGTCGCGTTTCCACTCCAGGCCAATCTCTTTGTTGATGCTGGTTTCCGCTTTCAGATCGTCGTTACCCATCATGTAGCAGCCCACGCCGTCGGAGCTGGCGTAGCAGCCCTGGCCTTTACTGTACAGCAGGTAGTTCGGGTTGGTCTGATACAGGCTTGGCGCTTTATAGGCGCGCGCGATGCCCATCTTCAGGGTGAAGTCATCCCCCAGACCTTGCGACAGGTTCAGGGACGGGCTCCAGTTATTGCCGACAATAGTGTGGTGATCGAAGCGCAGGGCAGGGGTCAGCATGGTGCTGTCGGTCAGCTCCATGTTGTTTTCGGCGAACAGGGAGAAGATCTCCGCTGACGTGTAGGGGCTACGGTCTTCGCTCATGCCCGGGATGGTGCCGCCCTGCTGGGTTTGCGTGAAGGAGGTCGAGTCCTTCATGCGCTGCTGGTTCCACTCGGTGCCGAGCGTCAGGTTCTGGTTCACAATGAAATCAATCGGCAGGTTGATTTCGCTGTGCAGCATCACGTCGGACAGATCGGTGTCGGTGAATTTATTGCTGTTGAACAGACCTTCAGTACCGCCCGCCAGTCCTTCACCCAGACGGGAGTTGCGGGTGTGCTCGTACTGCGCCCAGTTGCTGGTGGTAATGCCGTTATCCCAGCCGCCGTTCCAGGTCACGGCGAAGTTCTGGCGATAAATACGGTTCGTCTCTTTACCGTAGTTCTTCTTCACCAGCGCGTTGTCGTTGTTGGTGTTCTGCGTGTCGCCCGCATACAGGTTGTTCTGGCGGCTGTAGCCCGCTTCAAACTCCAGCGACTGCATCGGTGCGAAGTCCCAGCGCACCACGCCGTTGATGTCTTTGTTTTCCACACCTTCACGGCCTGCGGGCAAGGTGTTGGCGTAGGCACCGGTACGTTCAGACTGGTGACCCTGGTTGATGTCCCACGCATCGGCCTGGGTTTTGTCCAGGTTACCGAACATGCGGAAGCTGAAGTCGCCGCCCAGCGGGCCGCTCAGGCTGAAGTTGGTGCGTTTAGTCGAACCTTCGTCCTTATGTTCTGGCGCGTTCAGGTAGGTGTTCCAGGAGCCGTGCCACTGGTCGTCGAATTTTTTGGTGATGATGTTCACCACGCCGCCCGCCGCGCCGTTACCGTAGCGTGCAGCGGCCGGGCCACGGATCACTTCGATGCGCTCGATCATCTCTGGCGGTACCCAGCCGGTATCGCCGCGGGTGTCACGCTCGCCGCGCCAGCCCAGACGGATGGAGTTGCGGCTGGTGACCGGCTTGCCGTCAATCAGGATCAGGGTGTTTTCCGGGCCCATGCCACGAATGTCAATCTGGCGGTTGTTCCCGCGTTGGCCGCTGGTGGAGTTGCCGGTCAGGTTAACGCCCGGCATGGTGCGGATGATTTCCGCCACGTCGCGCGCGGGCGGGTTTTTGCGGATCTCGTCGGCGGTGATGGTCGACACGCCCGGCGCCTGCAAATTCTGCTCGGCGGCGGTGATCACCATGGTGTCTTCGTGCTGCGCGGAGGCGGTGTTGTCGTCTGCCATGGCGGGCAGCGCGACACCATAAATCCCTAAATTGACCAGCAAGGCCAGAGAGTGAATCTTCTTATTCATTGTACGTCCCGCTTTTATGGTTATTTAATGAGCGCGCTTCCCACAGCGCGGGCATTACGCTATTGCAAATGCAAATAGTTATCAATAATATTATCAATAAAATTTGCTCTGAAACAAAAAAGACTGTTAAACATGGGGTTATAAGGGTGACGGCGTTAACAACCGGAAGTGAAGCGTGGTGGCAGGCGAAAAACGGGCCGGAACGGGAACGTCATCAGGAAAACTATCGCGTGACATTCTGGTGGCGGGACCCGGCGGGAACGCAGAAAACGTCGACGGTTAAACGCGTCTGGCTCTACGTCACCGGTGTGACCGATCACCATCAAAATGCCCGTCCGCAGTCCCTTGAACGTATCCCGGATACCGACGTCTGGCAGTGGCAGGGCGAGTTCAGCCCGGAATGGCGCGGCAGCTACTGTTTTATCCCCTCCGACAATGAAAACGATTTTGCCAGCGCAGTGTTTGAAGGCGATCAGCCGGACCGCATGGCGCTGCGCGAAGGCTGGCGCAAACTGCTGCCGCACGCGGTTTCCGATCCGCTGAATGCCCAGAGCTGGCGCGGCGGGCGCGGGCACGCCGTCTCGGCGCTGGAGATGCCGGAGGCGCCCGTACAGCCCGGCTGGAACCATCCCGATACCCCTTACAAAAAGCCTGTCTGCATTGAGTGGCACAGCGCGCGTCTGAAGAACCGTCGCCGCGTGTGGATTTTTACCACCGGGGATGAAAGCCCCGAGCGCCCGCTGGCGGTGCTGCTCGACGGGCAGTTCTGGGCCGAAAGCATGCCCGTCTGGCCTGCGCTGGCGTCGCTCACCCATGAAGGCAAACTGCCGCCTGCGGTCTATGTCTTAATCGACGTGATTGACACCGCACACCGCAGCCGCGAGCTGCCGTGTAACCCTGATTTCTGGCTGGCGGTGCAGGACGAACTTCTCCCGCAGGTGAAAAGCATGGCCCCGTTCAGCGACCGCGCCGACCATACCGTGGTGGCGGGTCAGAGCTTCGGCGGGCTCTCTTCCCTCTATGCGGGCCTCAACTGGCCGCAGCGTTTTGGCTGCATCCTCAGCCAGTCCGGATCCTACTGGTGGCCGCACCGCGGCGCGCAGCAGGACGGGCTGCTCATTGAACAACTCAAAGCGGGTGAAAAAACCGCTCGCGGGCTGCGCATCGTCCTTGAGGCCGGGCGCAACGAGCCGCTTATCTTACACGCAAACCAGGCGATCCTCGCCGAACTACACACTCAGCAACCGGTTTTCTGGCGTCAGGTTGACGGCGGACACGATGCGCTTTGCTGGCGCGGTGGGCTGACACAGGGGCTGATGACCCTCTGGCAGCCGCTTATTCAATAACGGAGTCTGTATGGAATTCAGCAATCCTTTCGATAATCCGCAGGGACAGTTCGCCATTTTGCAAAATGACCAGGGGCAGTACAGCCTGTGGCCGCAGGAGTGCGAGTTGCCCGCGGGCTGGCGCGTGGTGTGCGAACCGCAATCTCAGGAGGCGTGCCAGCAGTGGCTGGCGGAACAGTGGCAGACGCTTGAGCCGTCTTACTTTGCGGGGGAGCGCGCATGAACCGTCTCCCTCTTGTCGCCGCCCAGCCGGGGATCTGGATGGCAGAGCAGCTTTCCTCCCTGCCAAACGCCTGGAGCGTGGCGCACTACACCGAACTGAAAGGCGCTATCGACGCGCCGTTGCTGGCAAAAGCCATCGCTGAAGGCATGATGCAGGCCGACACCCTGCGGATGCGTTTCACCGAGGATAACGGCGAGGTGTGGCAGTGGGTCGATGAGGCCATGATCCTGCCGGAGCCGTCCATTGTGCGCGTTAACTCCCACGACGACGCCGTGGCGCTGATGGAGGCCGATCTCAACCAGAACCTGCGCGTCGACAGCGGTCAGCCGCTGGCGTTTCACCAGCTGATTCAGGTGGGAGAAAACCACTGGTACTGGTATCAGCGGTATCATCATCTGGTGGTAGATGGCTTCAGTTTCCCGGCCATTACCCGTCAAATCGCCGCCATTTACGCTGCGTGGCAGAAAGGTGAACCTGCGCCCGCCTCCCCGTTTACTCCGTTCGCCGAGGTGGTGGAGGAGTATCAGCGCTATCGCGACAGCGAGGCGTATCAGCGCGACGGTGCTTTCTGGGCCGAACAGCGCCAACAGCTTCCTTCTCCGGTCTCGCTCTCTTCCGCACCCCTGCCGGGACGCGCCGCCACCACCGACATCCTGCGCCTGAAAATGGCGATGGACGGCCGTGCGTTCAGCCAGCTTGCACAGGCGGCCGGACAAACGCAGCGAACCGATCTGGCGCTTGCGCTGGTGGCGCTGTGGCTGGGCCGCCTGACCGGACGGCTGGACTACGCCGCCGGGTTTATCTTTATGCGCCGTATGGGCTCCGCCGCGCTGACCGCGACCGGACCGGTGCTCAACGTCCTGCCGCTGGCGGTGAATATTCGCCCGCACGAGAGCCTGTCGGCGCTGGCGCTGCGCCTGGCGAACCAGCTGAAAAAGATGCGCCGCCATCAGCGCTACGATGCCGAGCAGATCGTGCGCGACAGCGGGCAGGCCGCAGGGGACGAACCCTTGTTTGGTCCGGTGCTGAACGTCAAGGTGTTCGATTATCAGCTGGATATCGACGGCGTGGAGGCCATTACCCACACGCTGGCGACCGGCCCGGTGAACGATCTGGAGCTGGCGCTGTTCCCGGACGAGCAGGGCGGACTAAGCATTGAGATCCTCGCCAACAGGCAGCGTTACGACGAGGCGACGCTGAAGGGGCACGCGGCGCGGCTGAACGCAATGCTGACGCAGTTTGCCGCCAACCCGGACCTGCGTTGTGGCGACGTGGAAACCGTATCAGAGCAGGAATACGCGCGGCTGGCGCGAATCAACGATACCGGGCTGGCGCTGCCGTCCACCACGCTGGCGGACCTTGTCGCGGAGCAGGCGAGCAAAACGCCGGACGCCCCGGCGCTGGCGGATGCCCATACTGAGCTGAACTACCGCCAGATGCGCGAGCAGGTGGTCGCGCTGGCAAATCTGCTGCGCGCGCGCGGCGTGAAGCCGGGCGACAGCGTGGCGGTGGCGCTCCCGCGCTCGGTGTTCCTGACCCTGGCGCTGCACGGGATTGTTGAAGCTGGCGCCGCCTGGCTGCCGCTGGATACCGGTTACCCGGACGACCGTCTGCGGATGATGCTGGAGGACGCGAAGCCGTCGCTGCTCATTACCACCGACGAGCAGCTTCCGCGCTTTAACGATCTGCCGATCGCCACCTTTAGTTACAACACACTATTACCGGCCACCGATGCTGAACCTCTGCGCCTGGCGAAGCCGGAGCAGACCGCGTACATCATCTTTACCTCCGGTTCGACGGGACGACCAAAAGGCGTGATGGTCGGCCATACCGCCATCATTAACCGCCTGAAGTGGATGCAGGATCATTATCCACTGGCGGCGCATGACGTGGTGGCGCAGAAAACGCCGTGCAGCTTTGACGTGTCGGTGTGGGAGTTCTGGTGGCCGTTTATCGCCGGGGCGAAGCTGGTGATGGCCGAGCCGGACGCGCACCGCGATCCGCAGGCGATGCAGAGCTTCTTCGCACAATATGGCGTAACCACCACCCACTTCGTGCCGTCGATGCTGGCGGCGTTCGTCGCCTCGCTGACGCCGGAAAACGTCGACTGTTGCAGGACGCTGAAGCAGGTGTTCTGTAGCGGCGAGGCGTTGCCGACTGCGCTGTGCCGCGAGTGGGAACAGCTCACCCATGCGCCGCTGCACAACCTCTATGGCCCGACCGAAGCGGCGGTGGACGTCAGCTGGTATCCGGCGTACGGCCCCGAGCTGGCGGCGGTGGAAGGGAACAGCGTGCCGATCGGCTTCCCGGTGTGGAATACGGGGCTGCGCATTCTGGACGCGATGATGCGCCCGGTGCCGTTCGGCGTGGCGGGGGATCTGTATCTCACCGGCATCCAGCTGGCGCAGGGGTATCTGGGACGCCCCGACCTTACCGCCAGCCGCTTTATCGCCGATCCGTTTGCCCCCGGCGAGCGGATGTACCGCACCGGGGACGTTGCCCGCTGGCTGGACAACGGCGCGGTAGAATATCTGGGCCGCAGCGATGACCAGTTAAAAATCCGCGGACAGCGTATCGAACTGGGCGAAATCGATCGGGCGATGCTCGCGCTGCCGGATGTGGCCCAGGCCGTGGCGCACGCCTGCGTGTTCAACCAGGCAGCGGCGACGGGTGGCGATGCCCGCCAGCTGGTGGGGTACGTTGTCTCCGAATCCGGCTTACCGCTGGATCGCGACGCGCTGCTAGCATCACTCAAAGCCCAGCTGCCGCCACATATGGTGCCGGTGGTGCTGCTGCAAATCAGCGCGCTGCCGTTAAGCGCCAACGGCAAGCTGGATCGCAAGGCGTTGCCGCTGCCGGAGCTGACCAGCAAAACCTCTGGTCGCGCGCCTGAGACACAAACCGAAGTCGCCGTGGCGCAGGCGTTTTCTGCCCTGCTGGGCTGCGCAGTGAACGATATCGAATCCGATTTCTTTGCCCTCGGCGGCCACTCGCTGCTGGCGATGCGCCTCGCGGCTCAGCTCAGCCGTGCGTTCAGCCGTAAGGTCACGCCGGGCCAGATTATGGTCGCCTCGACGGTGAGTAAGCTTAGCGGCCTGCTGGACTCGCAGATGAGCGACGAGCAGGCGCAGCGTCTGGGGTATGAAACTGTTCTCCCGCTGCGTGAAAGCAACGGCCCGACGCTGTTTTGCTTCCATCCGGCATCCGGCTTTGCCTGGCAGTTTAGCGTCCTGGCGCGCTACCTCAGCCCGCGCTGGTCAATCGTCGGCATTCAGTCTCCCCGGCCTGAGGGGCCGATGGAGCAGTGTGCGGATCTCGATGCGGTGATCGAACATCATCTGAACACGTTGCGTAAGCAACAGCCTCAGGGGCCGTATTATCTGTTCGGCTATTCCCTCGGCGGCACGCTGGCGCAGGGCATTGCGGCGCGTCTGCGCGAGCAGGGTGAAAACGTAGCGTTCCTCGGCCTGCTGGATACCTGGCCGCCGGAAACCCAGAACTGGGCGGAGAAAGAGGCCAATGGCCTCGATCCGGAGGTGCTGGCGGAAATTGAGCGCGAGCGTCAGGCGTTTATCGCCGCCCAGCAGGGGCAAGGTTCCAGCGAGCTGTTTAACGCTATTGAAGGCAACTACGCCGATGCGGTGCGGCTGCTCACCACCGCGCATAGTTCACGGTTCGACGGTAAAGCGACGCTGTTTGTCGCCGAACGCACGCGAACCATGGATCCGCAGGCCGCATGGGCGCCGTGGGTGAGTGCGCTGGAGGTGTACAGCCAGGACTGCGCCCACGTGGATATTATTTCACCGCAGGCGTTTGAAAAGATTGGGCCGGTACTGAAGGAAATTTTAGGATAGTGCAAATGCCCCTCACCCTAACCCTCTCCCACGGGGAGAGGGCCGGGGTGAGGGCATCAGACCGCACGCTTGCCCAACGGCACCACCAGCGGCGTACCCGCCACCGGATCGTCAATAATCATGCAGCGCATGCCGTAGATCCGCGCGATCAGATCCGGCGTCACAATCTCCTTCGGCGCGCCCTGCGCCACAATCTCGCCGTCGCGCAGCGCAATCAGATGCGTCGCGTAGCGGCACGCCTGATTTAAGTCGTGCAGCACTGCCGCCAGGGTGTACCCCTGCGTGCGGTTCAGTTCGCTCAGCAGCTCCAGCAGATCAATCTGATGGCTGATATCGAGCCAGGTTGTCGGCTCGTCCAGCAGCATAATCGAGGTTTCCTGCGCCAGTACCATTGCAATCCAGGCGCGCTGGCGCTGTCCGCCGGAGAGAGTATCGACGCTTTGTTGGGCCAGATCGGTGATGCCCGTAGCCTGCATCGCGCGCTTCACCGCCTCGTCGTCCTCCTTGCGCCAGCGGGTAAACAGCGGCTGGTGCGGGTAGCGCCCGCGGGAGACCAGCTCCTGCACGGTAATATCCCCCGGCGTGGTGGCGTTTTGCGCCAGCAGGCCAATTCGGCGCGCCACCTCTTTGCTGGCGAAGCGCTGGATCTGCTCCCCGTCGAGGAACACGCTACCCTCAACCGGCGACATCAGGCGGCTCAGCGTGCGCAGCAGGGTCGATTTGCCGCAACCGTTCGGACCGATAATGGCGGTGAAGTGGCCGTCCGGAATGGACACGGATAAATCCCGGGCAATGATTTTTTTGCCGTAGCCGAGGGTCAAGTTTTCGCCGCGCAAGCGGAATGTTGAATCTGTCATTTCTTGCGTGACTCCTGAACGAGCAAGACGATGAGGTAAATCCCGCCGAGGCTGACGGTCACCACGCCCACCGGCAGTTGATAAGGCATAAACAGCTGCTGAGCGCAGAGATCGGCGGCCAGCAGTAACAATGCGCCGCACAGCGCCGCCTGGGTTAATCCCCAGCGCGCGGTACCGCTAAGACGCCGCGCGATATGCGGGGCTACGAGGGCAATAAAGGAGATCGGCCCGGCGATGGCGGTAGACGCTGCGGTCAGCAAGACCGCCACCAGCATCAGCATCAGGCGCGAGCGCTCTACGCTCACGCCCAGCGCGCAGGCGCTGTCGTCGCCCATCTCCAGCAGCCGCATGCGCCTGACCAGCAGCAACGCGCCAATAAACATCAGCAAAATCAGCGGCGCGGCGGGCCAGGTTTTTCCCCACGTCAGACCGTTGAGGGAGCCGGCGTACCACAGCCCGGCGGAGAGCGCGGTTTCCAGCGATGCCTGTAGCAGAAGCCAGGTGTTGAACGCCATCAGCATCGCACGGATGCCGATCCCGATGATGATCAGACGGAAGGTGTCGATGCCGTTGCGCCAGGCCAGGGCCCAGATAAGCAGGGAGGTGAGAATGCCGCCCGCCATCGCCGTAAAGGTAATGGCCGTAAGATGCTGCCCGAACAGCACCATCGCCACCAGCACGCCGCTCCACGCGCCGGTATTCAGGCCCATCACGTCCGGGCTCCCGAGGGGGTTACGCATCAGCGACTGGAATATCGCGCCGCTGACGCCAAGCGCCGCGCCCACCAGGATCGCCATCGCCACGCGCGGCAGTCGCCATTCGGTGACCACCATGGTGATGTTACGCGGCGCGCTGCCGGTGAGAGCGTGAAAGACCTGCGCGAAATCAAGCGTTACGGCACCGCTTTGCAGGCTCCAGACCGCCAGCAGCAGACTGGCGACGACCAGCAGGGCGACGCTGGTAAGTAAACGACGGGACGGGGCCATCATGCGCCACCCCCGCGTCTGCGTCGAACCAGGAAGATCAGCACCGGCGCGCCGATAAAGGCGCTGACCACCGAGACGCGCAGTTCACCCGGCACCAGCAGGCGGCCCAGTACGTCAGCAAAGAGCAGCAGGGCAGGGGTCGCCAGCAGCGTGACCGGCAGCGACCAGCGGTGATCCGCCCCCACCAGCCAGCGCGCCATGTGCGGCATCATCAGGCCGATAAAGGCAATCGGCCCGACCACGGCGGTCGCGCTGCCGCAGAGCACGGTAATGGCGAGTAGCCCCGTCAGCTGCGTGCGCGCCACGCGGTTGCCGAGGGCGGTCGCGGTATCGCTGCCGAGGCTCAGGCTGTTCAGCGCCCGGCTTAAACAGAGCGCCACGGCGGCAGCGACGATCGTCGGGATCACCACCACCTTTAAGGTTTCAAGGGTACGAATATCCAGCGAACCCGCCTGCCAGAAGCGCAGCTGGTCATACACGTCCGGGTTGAGCAGGGCGATGCCGTTGGACAAGCCTTCCAGTACCGCCGCGAGCGCTACGCCCGCCAGCGTTAAGCGTACCGGGCTGAGCTGGCCGCCGCCCTGGCTGCCGGTAAACGCCACCACTAGCGAGGCCGCCAGCGCGCCGCAAAAAGCCATCATCAGCTGTTCAGAGGGGGACGTAAATCCAAACAGCGCTGCGCCGAGCACGATGGCAAAGCTGGCGCCGGAGTTAACGCCGAGAATGCCGGGGTCCGCCAGCGGGTTGCGGGTGAGGGTTTGCATCAGGGCACCGGCAAGGCCGAGCGCACCGCCAGCCAGCAATCCGGCAAGGGTGCGGGGCAGGCGAGCGTCGAGCACGATGGTGCAGTCGGCACTCTGACAGGTACCGGATAGCGCATCGACAATAACGGACGCGGGCAGCGGTTTTGCGCCGACCAGCAGGCTGAGTGCAATCGCAAGGATTAGCAGTAGCAATAAAACGGGCACGGCAAGGGCGCGCACCGCAGAAGAGGAAAACGACATAGCAACATCCATGATTTGATAATGATAGTGATTATCGTTATCTATCTTATTTGGCTATGTTAGCATGTGCGCCCATGGAATGGGTAGAAATAGACTCAAGGCTTTGTCATGAATCAAAAATCCTGGCTGCTTAACCTCAGCCTGCTCAAAACACACCCGGCGTATCGCGCCGTTTTTATCGCTCGCTTTATCTCCATTTTGTCCCTCGGTCTGCTTGGTGTGGCCGTACCGGTGCAAATCCAGACCATGACTCACTCCAGCTGGCTGGTGGGGTTATCCGTCACCTTAACCGGCGGAGCGATGTTTATCGGCCTGATGGTGGGCGGCGTGCTAGCGGACCGTTACGAGCGTAAAAAGCTGATCCTGCTGGCGCGCGGCACCTGCGGGGTGGGCTTTATCGGGCTGTGTCTGAACGCCATGCTGCCGGAGCCGTCGCTGGTGGCCATTTACGTGCTGGGATTGTGGGACGGCTTTTTTGCTTCGTTAGGCGTGACGGCGCTGCTGGCGGCCACGCCCGCGCTGGTCGGGCGCGAGAACCTGATGCAGGCGGGGGCGATCACCATGCTCACCGTACGTCTCGGCTCGGTGATTTCGCCGATGGTGGGCGGTCTGTTGCTGGCGACCGGCAACGTGGCGTGGAACTACGGCCTTGCCGCGGCGGGAACGTTTATTACCACCCTGACGCTACTGCGTCTGCCGCTCCTGCCACCCCCGCCGCAGCCGCGCGAGCATCCGCTGAAGTCCCTGATGGCCGCGATTCGTTTCCTGTTCAGCAACCCATTGATTGGCGGCATTGCGCTGCTCGGCGGCCTGCTGACGATGGCGAGCGCCGTGCGCGTGCTGTATCCGGCGCTGGCGGGTGAGTGGCAGATGAGCGCCTCAGAGATTGGCGTGCTGTACGCCGCCATTCCGCTCGGTGCGGCCTTCGGGGCGCTGACCAGCGGCAACCTGGCGCAGAGCGCGAGACCGGGGTTGATCATGCTGGTGGCGACGCTGGCCTCGTTTATCGCCATTGGTTGCTTTAGCCTGATGCCGGTGTGGGCGCTGGGGGTGATGTGTCTGGTGATTTTCGGCTGGCTGAGCGCGGTCAGCTCTCTTTTACAGTACACCCTGATCCAGACCCAGACGCCGGAAGGGATGCTCGGGCGCATTAACGGCCTGTGGACGGCGCAGAACGTCACGGGCGATGCGATTGGCGCGGCGATCCTCGGCGGGCTGGGGGCGATAATGACCCCGGTGGCGTCGGCGAGCAGCAGCGGGTTTGTGTTAGCCGTTGTTGGCGTGATTTTACTGGCGGTTCTGGTGGAGTTGCGTCGGTTCAGGCAAACCCTGTAGGTCGGGTAAGGCGTAGCCGCCACCCGACAAAACGCCCGGTGGCGCTGCGCTTACCGGGCCTACGGGGAACGTGCCACTTATTTAAAAATTGAATTCAAACGCTGCAACACCAACATCGCGCTGTAATAATCCAGGCGGAACGTCTCGGTTCCTAATGCCCAGACGCGCTTGTTCTTCACCGACGGCAGATGCGCCAGCAGCGGGTTGGCGTAAATCGCGTCCACGTCTTTCTGATCGCCGGCAAACACGAACAGCCCTTCGCCGTTCAGCCCCGTCGCCAGGTTTTCACCCCCTAACTGGATAATGTCGTGGCGTTTGCCCTGACTTTTTGAGGTGTGCAACCCGGCAGGCACGTCGGCCAGCGTAAAGCCCAACTGGTGCAAAAGCTTGCCCTGCGCGGAGTCTGTCGTCCACAGGTTCGCCGTGTGCGCCGCGGCGGTGTAGACGATGGCGTTCACCGGCTGTGGCGGCAGCTTCATCTGCTGTTTCACCTTGGCGAGCTGTTTGTCGAAGGCAGCGATGCGCTCTGCGGCCTGTGTCTCCTGCCCGGTGATCGTCCCCAGTTGGGTCAGCAGTTCCTGCCAGCTTTTGTCGTCGTAGTTAATGATAAGCGTCGGCGCGATGGCGGAAAGCTGATCGTAGAGCGCCAGCGCGGAATCCCCGCCGGTGGCGCTGATCAAAATCAGGTCCGGCATCTGGGCCGCGACGGCTTCGGCGCTCGGCTCGCCGATGTACAGCCGGGCAACCTTACGCTGTTTGGCGATATCGCCCCACTGACGCAGGAAGCCCTGCGCATCCGCCACGCGGTTGTTTGGCGTGGTCGCGCCGCTGGCAATGACCGGCGCGTCAATGGCCAGCAGGGAGCCGGTTAAGGTCACGCTGGTGGAGACAATGCGCGTCGGTTTGCTCTCAAGCGTGTGAACGCCGCGGCTGTCGGTGACCTGACGCGGCCAGTCGGCGGCGGCGGCTGAGGTTAGTCCTAAAACAAAAAGTCCTGTTAAAAGAAGGGCATTGCGGCAAACGGCAGCGATTTTCACAGAGCGGCATCCTGATTTTATTGAAGATAATGCTTCTCATTTTCAGGGCTGTAGGGAAGGGATGCAAGCGTTTGTCGCACAAGTTATTTGCCCGACGGTTGACAGCGGGGCGATGTGGGATTAGGTTAGCCGACGAAAATATAAATGATAATCATTATTGCTTCTTTTATCATTTTAAGGAGGATGATATGGACACGTCCCTGGCTGAGGAAGTTCAGCACACCGCGACTACGCTGCAATCAGACAGCTTTTTCTTTATGTCGCCTTACCGCAGTTTTACTACGTCCGGCTGTTTTGCCCGTTTTTCTGAACCCGCCGTCGGCGGTGACGATCCGGCGGGTCCCTTTCAGCAGAAATTAGCTCAGGCTTTCCGGAATGCGAAAAACAGCGGCATTGCCCATCCGGTGATGGTAGGGGCGATCCCCTTCGATACCCGCAAACCGTCATCGCTGTTTATTCCGCAACGCTGGCAAACCTTCTCCCGCCCGGCGCGTCAGCAGTCCGCACGTTATGCCTCCGGCGCGCAGACGCTGAACGTGCAACAGCGCACCGAGATCCCGTCGCAGCCGGTTTTCGAGGAGATGGTTGCTCGCGCCGCGTCGCTCACCGCTACGCCGCAGGTGAATAAGGTGGTGCTGTCGCGCCTGATTGATATCGCGACCGACAAACAGATCGATAGCAGCGCGCTGATGGAGCGTCTTATCGCCCAGAACCCGGCAAGCTTTAACTTCCACGTACCGCTGGAAGACGGCGGCGTGCTGCTGGGCGCCAGCCCGGAACTGCTGCTGCGCAAAGAGGGCGCGCACTTTAGCTCGCTGCCGCTGGCAGGCTCTGCGCGCCGTCAGCCGGACGATGTGCTGGATCGCGAAGCGGGCACTAAGCTGCTGGCCTCCGAAAAAGACCGCCACGAGCACGATCTGGTCACGCAGGCGATGAAAACCATTCTGGAACCGCGTAGCCATCATCTGAGCATGCCAGCTTCCCCGCAGCTCATCACCACCCCGACGCTGTGGCATCTGGCCACGCCGGTAGAAGGTGAGGCACGTGAAAACGAGAACGCCCTGACGCTGGCCTGCCTGCTGCACCCGACGCCCGCGCTGAGCGGCTTCCCGCATCAGGCGGCAAAAGAGCTGATTGCCGAGCTGGAGCCGTTCGACCGCGAGCTGTTCGGCGGCATCGTCGGCTGGTGCGACAGCGAAGGTAACGGCGAGTGGGTGGTAACTATCCGCTGCGCGCGGCTGCATCAAAATACCGTTCGCCTGTTTGCCGGCGCGGGCATTGTGCCTGCCTCCTCCCCGGTCGGCGAGTGGCGCGAGACGGGCGTGAAGCTCTCCACCATGCTCAACGTGTTTGGTTTGCACTAAGGAATACTCATGACCATCCCTTTTACCCGCTGGCCTGAGGAGTTTGCCCGCCGCTACCGTGAAAAAGGCTACTGGCAGGATCTGCCGCTGACCCACATTCTGACGGACCATGCGGACAGCGATACGGTCGCGATAATTGACGGCGATCGCCGCATCACCTACCGCGCGTTTAATCAGGCGGTGACGAATCTGGCGTCCTCCCTTCAGGCGCAGGGGCTGCATCGCGGTGAGACCGCGCTGGTGCAGCTTGGCAACGTGGCCGAGTTCTACATCACCTTCTTCGCGCTACTGCAAATCGGCGTCGCGCCGGTCAACGCGCTCTTTAGCCATCAGCGCAGTGAACTCAACGCCTACGCGGAGCAGATCAAACCCGCCGTGTTGATTGCCGATCGCGACCACGCGCTGTTCTCAGTCGATGATTTTCTCAACACCTTTGTGGATGCGCATCGCTCGGTACGCGTTGTGCTGCTGCGTGGCGATAAGGGCGAACATGCGCTGGAGGCGGCGATTGCGCGCCCGGCGGGCAATTTCATCCCGAACCCGACGCCCGCCGACGAAGTGGCGTTCTTCCAGCTCTCCGGCGGCAGCACCGGCACGCCGAAGCTGATCCCGCGCACGCATAACGATTACGACTACAGCATTCGCCGCAGCAACGAAATCTGCGGTATCACTGCGCACACCCGCTATCTGAACGCCCTTCCCGCGGCGCATAACTACGCCATGAGCTCGCCAGGATCGTTAGGCGTTTTCACGGCGGGTGGCTGCGTGGTGCTGGCGAACGATCCGAGCTCCACGCTCTGCTTCCCGCTGATTGAGCAGCATCAGATCAACGTCACCTCGCTGGTGCCGCCCGCGGTCAGCCTGTGGTTGCAGGCGATTGCCGACGGCGCGGGGAACGCCCAGCTGAAATCCCTCAGGCTGCTCCAGGTGGGCGGCGCGCGCCTCTCCGCCACGCTTGCGGCGCGCATTCCGGCGGAAATTGGCTGCCAGCTTCAGCAGGTGTTTGGCATGGCGGAAGGGCTGGTGAACTATACCGCCCTCGACGATGCGCCGGAGCGCATCATCAATACCCAGGGCCGCCCGATGTGCCCGGACGATGAAGTGTGGGTGGCGGACGAGGACGGCAACCCGCTGCCGCGCGGGGAGGTCGGGCGTCTGATGACGCGCGGCCCTTACACCTTCCGCGGCTATTTCAACAGCCCGGACCACAACGCCAGTGCCTTCGATGCCAACGGCTTCTACTGCTCGGGCGATCTGATCGCCATCGATGAGCAGGGTTACATCACCGTGCAGGGGCGCGAGAAAGATCAGATCAACCGCGGTGGCGAGAAGATCGCCGCCGAAGAGATCGAAAACCTGCTGCTGCGCCACGACGCGGTGATCCACGCCGCGCTGGTGAGCATGGAGGACAGCCTGCTGGGCGAAAAAAGCTGCGCGTACCTGGTGGTGAAACAGCCGCTTCGCGCGGTGGAGGTGCGCCGCTTCCTGCGCGAGCAGGGCGTTGCCGAATTTAAGCTGCCGGACCGCGTGGAGAGCGTGGATGCGCTTCCGCTCACGCCGGTCGGCAAAGTTGATAAGAAACAGTTGCGCCTGTGGCTTGCTGAACGCGCCCGGGGCTGAGGAACAGAGAATGGCTATTCCAAAATTAACCGCATATGCGCTGCCAACCGCCGCCGAACTGCCGACCAGTAAAGTAAGCTGGGCGTTTGAACCGGAGCGCGCCGCGCTGCTGATCCACGATATGCAGGAGTACTTCCTGAATTTCTGGGGCGAAAATAGCGACATGATGCAGCAGGTGGTGGCGAACATCGCTAAACTGCGCGCGTACTGCAAAGAGCACAATATTCCGGTGTACTACACCGCGCAGCCGAAAGATCAGAGCGATGAAGACCGCGCCCTGCTGAACGATATGTGGGGGCCGGGTCTGACTCGCTCACCGGAGCAGCAGCGCATCGTCGCTGAGCTGACCCCGGACGAAGCGGACACCGTGCTGGTGAAGTGGCGCTACAGCGCGTTTCACCGCTCCCCGCTGGAGCAGATGCTGAAAGAGACCGGCCGCAACCAGCTTTTGATCACCGGTGTGTACGCCCACATCGGCTGCATGACCACCGCCACCGACGCCTTTATGCGCGACATCAAACCGTTCTTTATCGCCGACGCGCTGGCGGATTTCACCCGCGACGAGCACCTGATGTCGCTGAAATACGTGGCCGGACGTTCGGGCCGCGTGGTGATGACCGACGAGCTGCTGCCGTCTGTTCCGGCAACGAAAGCCGCGCTGCGTGAGCTGATCCTGCCGCTGCTGGACGAGTCCGACGAGCCGATGGATGACGAAAACCTGATCGACTACGGTCTGGATTCAGTACGGATGATGGCGCTGGCCGCCCGCTGGCGCAAAGTGCACGGCGACATTGATTTCGTGATGCTGGCAAAAAATCCGACCCTCGATGCCTGGTGGGCGCTGCTCTCCCGCGAGGTGAAGTGATGGCTTTTGATTTTACCGGTAAAACCGTCTGGGTGACGGGCGCGGGTAAGGGCATTGGCTATGCGACCGCGCTGGCATTTGTGGAGGCCGGGGCGCAGGTGACCGGGTTCGATCTGGCTTTCCCTCACGGCGAATATCCGTTTGCCACCGAAACACTGGACGTGGCGGATGCGGCGCAGGCGAGTGATGTCTGCGGGCGTTTGCTAAGCAGCCTTGAGCGGCTCGACGTGCTGGTTAACGCGGCAGGCATTCTGCGTATGGGCGCGACGGATCAGCTTTCGCAGGAAGACTGGCAGCAGACCTTTGCGGTCAACGTCGGCGGCGCGTTCAACCTGTTCCAGCAGACGATGGGCCAGTTCCGTCGTCAGCAGGGTGGGGCGATTGTGACGGTGGCCTCTGACGCGGCGCACACGCCGCGCATCGGCATGAGCGCCTACGGCGCGTCGAAAGCGGCGCTGAAAAGCCTGGCGCTGACCGTCGGGCTGGAGCTGGCGGGCAGCGGCGTACGCTGTAACCTGGTGTCGCCGGGTTCTACGGATACCGACATGCAGCGCACGTTGTGGACCAGCGATGATGCGGAACAGCGGCGCATTCGCGGCTTCGGCGAGCAGTTCAAACTCGGCATTCCGCTCGGTAAAATTGCCCGTCCGCAGGAGATTGCCGCGACCGTGCTGTTCCTGGCATCCGATGCCGCCAGCCATATCACCTTGCAGGATATCGTGGTGGACGGCGGCTCCACGCTGGGGGCGTAATGATCTGGAAACGTCATTTATCCCTCGACGAACTGAATGCCACTAGCCAGAACACGATGGTGGAACACCTTGGCATCGTCTATACCCGCCTCGGGGACGATACGCTGGAAGCGGAGATGCCGGTGGATGCGCGCACCCACCAGCCGTTTGGCCTGCTGCACGGCGGTGCGTCGGCGGCGCTGGCGGAAACGCTGGGGTCGATGGCCGGTTTTCTGATGACCCGCGACGGGCAGAATGTGGTGGGCACGGAACTGAACGCTACGCACCACCGCGCGGTCTCTCACGGTAAGGTGCGCGGCGTATGTCAGCCGCTGCATCTGGGCCGCTCCAGTCAGAGCTGGGAGATTGTGGTGTTCGACGAGCAGGGGCGGCGGTGCTGTACGTGTCGGTTGAGTACGATGGTGCTGGGTTAGATTGTGCGGCGGGAGTGCCGGGTGGCGGCTTCGCCTTACCCGGCCTACGAAACATGCAGGCCCGGTAAGCGAAGCGCCACCGGGCGGTTGTTACAACATCGATACCACCCGCTTCAACAGCCGAATTCGCGGCGCAATGGACGCTTTATCCAGCCATTCCGCCGGGCTGTGGAACCCGGCGCCAACCGGCCCGAAGCCGTCAAGCGTGGGGATGCCGAGCGCGGCGGTGTGGTTGGCGTCGCTGCCGCCGCCGACTGCCTGCCAGGTAATGTCGATGCCTTCCGCTTTACCCGCCGCTTCAACCTGCTGCATCAGCGCCTGCGTCGCGTCGCTCGCGGCCATCGCCGGTTTGTGATTAACCCGCGTCAGCGTGGTGGTCACGCCGTCTAAAAAACCTTGTTCACATAACAACTCCAGCGCCTGGTTCACCCGGTCATACTCGTCGTTTTCCCAGAAGCGAACGTCCAGTTCTGCCACAGCGCTGTCCGCGACCACGTTCGCCGCGCTGCCGCCCTGAATCACGCCGACGTTAAGTGTAGTGCCGCGATCCCAGTCCGTCAGCGCATTGATGGCGATAACGCTCTTTGCCAGCGCGGTGATCGCCGAGCGGCCTTTTTCCGGGTCATTGCCCGCGTGTGCCGCCACGCCGCTAAAGGTGAGGTGATAGCCCGCCATCCCTTTACGCGCTTTCACCAGCGAACCGTCGGCGCGGGCGGCTTCGCACACCAGCACGCAGCGGGAACGCTTAGCCAGCTCGCCAATCCACTCATGGGAATGGACAGATCCGGTCTCTTCGTCCGGGTTCATCGCAACGGCAATCGCGAGACGATCGTTGTCTGCGGCGTCAAGCGCGCGCATTGCCCACAAAATATTCAGAAGTCCGCTCTTCATATCCGAGACGCCGGGGCCGTACAGGCGGGTTTCATCCTCGCTCAGCGGACGCGCGGCCACGGTGCCGGCGGGAAATACGGTATCCAGATGCCCGACCAGCAGCACGTCGAACCGTTCCGCCTGCGGCTTGTTACTGACGAAGACGCCGGGGCCCACCTTGTCACCCAGGTTCACCTGCTCCGTATGCCAGCCTTCGCGCTGCCACAGTTGCTGCATGATGCCTGCAACAGCGGCGACGCCGTCAATCGTCTGGGTGCCGCAGTCTACGTTCACCAGGGTTTTCAGCTCTTCGATATAATGGTCAAGATTCATGTTCACGTCCTGTTCAGAGAATAATGCGCATCAGCAGCATGGCTAAGAAAGCGTTGACCACCGAGAGGGCGATCATCAGCGGAATACGTTTGGCGCGGGTGCCAATCACCCCCAGAATGCGGCCCAGGTACTGCACCTGCGAGCCCATCAGGTAGATGGCGGGCGCCAGGATCGCCAGGTGCTCGCCGGTGAGGATGCCTTTATCAAACAGGCCGATGGCAACGCCGATCCCGCCGCCCATCGACATCCAGCCGCCAATCAGCACGGCGGCCGCTTCGCCCGGCAGGCCAAACAGGCCCATCAGCGGAGAGAAGATCGTGCCCAGCCCTTTCAGCGCACCGGTAATTTCCAGCGCCTTGATGATGATAAAGGCCATCACCACGTTGGGCAGCGTGCTGCTGGTGGCAATGCTCCAGCCTTTGCGCGCGCCTTCGATAAACACATCGGTAATGACGGGATTGGACTGTGGGGCACTCATGCGGCGTCTCCTTTATGGGTAAACGTCAGGATCAGGCGCAGCAGATTGGCGCCGACAATTTTCATGATAAACATCACCGCGATACAGGCCCCGATGGAGGTGGGCACCGCCGCCGTGCCGTCAACGGCGAGCAGCGTGAAGAGGATCGCCCCGGAAGAGAAAAAGTTGGTGATCATCGCCCCGGCGGAGAACTGGAACATGGCGAAAACGTCTTTCTCTTTTTCGCTGATTTGCCCTTCATCAGAGAGATTACGGGTAAGCGACGCGCCCACGTCGGTACTTTGCAGGCTGCCAATCAGCGCCAGCCCGGTGGTGCCAGGGATCCCCAATAGCGGGCGCAGCAGAGGAGTTAAGAGTTTGCGCGCGGCACGCAGGGCGCCATAGTGCTCCAGCACGTTGATCATCCCCAGGGCGAACATCACCGCGGGAATTAAACCGAGCGCGAAGAGAAACCCGTCCATCGCGCCGCTGCCGCCGGTGCCGCGAAAGGCGCTGCTGGCTGTGGTTAACGTACCGTCATCCAGACTGGCTTTGCTGACCACTTTGCCAAATGCGCCGTTGAGGGTGGTGAAATCAAAGACGCCGTACCACTCTTGTCCGCCTAACAGACCCGAGAAGAAAACGGCTGCAAACGCCAGCGCGAAGTACGCGCCCGGCCCGACCTGACTATCCTGAGGTACTGAACTGTTCATATCCTTTTCCTTGTATGCACGCGATTGCGCAGGATCATTCTGGCGAGGTTATGGCCAAAAAAAATGATACAAATCATTCCGTAAGGCGGTGTCTGGCCGAAAAAGGTAAAAGTGTGAACGGTGACGCTACGAAAGTGATCGGCTTAACAATGTGGTGTAAATGTCTGGTTTGACCACGCATTATTGCGTTTCAAAGTTGTTAAATTTTATCCGTTGTTCTAGAAACAAAATGTAACATCTCACTGTTTCACAACAACGGATAACCATTATGAACAACTCAGGGAAATACCTTATATGGGCAGGGCTCTCCGTTGTGGGAGCCTTTGCCCTGGGCTACATCGCCCTCAACCGGGGGGAGCAGATCAATGCGCTCTGGATCGTGGTCGCCTCCGTCTGCATTTATCTGATCGCATACCGTTTTTATGGCCGTTATATCGCGAAGACGGTACTGGGCGTAGACGGCACGCGCATGACGCCGGCCGTGCGTCATAACGATGGTCTGGACTACGTGCCGACCGATAAAAAAGTGCTGTTCGGTCACCATTTCGCGGCGATTGCCGGGGCAGGCCCGCTGGTGGGGCCGGTACTGGCCGCGCAGATGGGCTACCTGCCGGGGATGATCTGGATCCTCGCGGGGGTGGTGCTGGCGGGCGCGGTGCAGGACTTCATGGTGCTGTTCGTCTCCACCCGTCGCGACGGTCGTTCGCTGGGTGAGCTGGTGAAAGAGGAGATGGGGGCAACTGCCGGGGTGATTGCGCTGGTGGCGACCTTTATGATCATGGTCATCATCCTCGCGGTGCTGGCGATGATCGTGGTGAAAGCCTTGACCCACAGCCCGTGGGGAACCTATACCGTCGCCTTCACCATTCCGCTGGCGCTGTTCATGGGGATCTACATTCGCTATCTGCGTCCGGGACGCATTGGTGAAGTTTCAGTCATTGGCCTGGTGTTCCTGGTGTTTGCTATTATCTCCGGCGGCTGGGTGGCGGAAAGCCCGACCTGGGCACCGTTCTTCGACTTCACCGGCGTGCAGCTGACCTGGATGCTGGTGGGCTACGGCTTCGTGGCGGCGGTGCTGCCGGTATGGCTCCTGCTGGCCCCGCGTGACTACCTCTCTACGTTCCTGAAAATTGGTACCATCGTCGGGCTGGCGATCGGCATTCTGATTATGCGCCCGACCCTGACCATGCCTGCCCTGACCAAATTCATTGACGGCACCGGCCCGGTCTGGACCGGTAACCTGTTCCCGTTCCTGTTTATCACCATCGCCTGTGGGGCAGTGTCTGGCTTCCACGCGCTTATCGCCTCCGGGACCACGCCGAAGATGCTGGCGAATGAAAATCAGGCCTGCCTGATTGGCTATGGCGGCATGCTGATGGAATCCTTCGTGGCGATTATGGCGCTGGTCTCGGCCTGTATTATCGACCCGGGCGTGTACTTCGCGATGAACAGCCCGATGGCGGTACTGGCCCCGGCCGGCACTGTTGACGTGGTCGCCTCTGCTGCGCAGGTGGTGAGCGGCTGGGGCTTTGCGATCACCCCTGATACGTTGACGCATATCGCTAACGAGGTCGGCGAGCAGTCGATTATCTCCCGTGCGGGCGGGGCGCCGACGCTGGCGGTGGGTATGGCCTACATCCTGCACGGTGCGCTGGGCGGGCTGATGGATGTCTCGTTCTGGTATCACTTCGCCATTCTGTTCGAGGCGCTGTTTATCCTGACGGCGGTGGATGCCGGTACGCGCGCGGCGCGCTTTATGTTGCAGGATCTGCTGGGGGTGATCTCCCCGAATCTGAAACGTACCGATTCACTCCCGGCTAACCTGCTGGCGACGGCACTGTGCGTGCTGGCGTGGGGCTACTTCCTGCATCAGGGCGTGGTCGATCCGCTGGGCGGCATTAACACCCTGTGGCCGCTGTTCGGAATCGCCAACCAGATGCTGGCGGGCATGGCGCTGATGCTTTGTGCCGTAGTCCTGTTCAAGATGAAGCGCCAGCGTTACGCATGGGTGGCGCTGGTGCCAACGGCGTGGCTGCTGATCTGTACCCTGACAGCAGGCTGGCAGAAAGCCTTCAGCCCGGACAACAAGGTGGGCTTCCTGGCCATTGCCAACAAGTTCCAGGCGATGATCGACAGCGGCAAGATCCCGGCGCAGTACACCGAATCTCAGCTGTCCCAGCTGGTGTTTAACAACCGTCTGGACGCCGGGCTGACCATCTTCTTTATGGTGGTGGTTGTGGTGCTGGCGTTGTATTCTCTGAAAACCGCGCTGGCGGCGTTGAAAGTCGACACGCCAACGGCGAAAGAGACGCCGTATGAGCCAATGCCTGAGAACCTGGACGAGATTGTCACCCAGGCGAAAGGGGCGCATTAACCCGTGTGCCGGGTGGCGGCTTCGCCTTACCCGGCCTACATTTCTTATCCTCCCTCTCCCTCCGGGAGAGGGCCGGGGTGAGGGAAACAAACGAGAAACTGACTATGTTCGACACCCTTTCCAAAGCAGGTAAATACCTGGGCCAGGCCGCTAAAATGATGATTGGCGTGCCGGATTACGACAACTACGTCGAGCATATGCGCGTCAACCACCCGGATCAGACGCCAATGACCTACGAAGAATTTTTCCGCGACCGTCAGGACGCCCGCTACGGCGGTAAGGGCGGGGCGAAGTGCTGTTAACCCTCTTTTGGTAAATAGAGGCTGATCTGCTCCTGTTTACAGCCGTAAATTGCCGCCAGCTTTTCGCGGGTGCGCTTTTGCGGTCGGGAGTCCAGCGCCTCCAGCTGTGACACGGCGGACTGACTGATGCCAAGCTTCTCCGCCACCTCCTGCTGGGACATACCGCGTAAAATGCGCCAGGCGGCCTGCAGGCTGACGTTTTCGTTATGCATGATGTCGCACACTTCACCCGGTAAACCTACGTTATCGTAGATGTCTGATTCGTAAGGGATGTCTTCCCAGTCGTTTTCATCATCGTCATCGTACTCAAGCATGGCTAAACGCATGCGAAAATATTCACCGTAGGGTATGACAACATACTGTTTTTTTCCTTCTTCATCCTTGATGAACTGAATAGTCATATTCCGTATGCTCCTCATGAAGGTAGGTAGTGGTTGTCCGGCGTTTTACTGCCACTACGTAGCAGATATCACCCGGCGGATCCCCGAAGGTGTAAATGACCCTGTAATCACCTAATCGCAACCTGTAGTGGTTTTCGGGAGAAGATAATTTCTTGATATCCGCGACAGGTGATGTTTTATCGTCCATCTTCTCCAGCCTGAATTTAATGCGGTTCTGATATCGAGGATCGATTTTAGAAAACTGCTTCTCTGCTGTTTTAGACCAGACAATCTTCATCCGTACCTCCACTGTACGCCCACACAAAACATAAGGAAATAATAAGACTATTAGATAAATTCCGAATTTCTTATGGGGTACTGTAGAGCGGAGAAAAACCGCGAGAAAGCGGCAAAACGCGAATCGTCGAGGCGACTCGAACAGGCCTCTGCCGGGCGACAGAGGCATACAGTAAATTTGCGATCAGGCGTTCAGACCGCCGTCGACATCCAGACCGGCGCCGGAAATTTGCCCCGCAGCCGGGCTGGCGAGGAAGGTGACCGCCGCTGCGATATCCTCCGGCTGGCCGTAATGACCAAGCGCGATCATCCGGCGCTGGGCTTCCGCCTGCTCGCCGTCTTCCGGGTTCATATCGCTGTTGGTCGGGCCGGGATGAACCAGGTTGACGGTAATGCCGCGCGGGCCTAAATCGCGGGCCAGACCCCGGGTAAGGGAGTTTAGGGCCGATTTGGTCATCGAGTAGACGGCGATCCCCGGCTGCGCCACGCGGTTCGCCAGACAGCTGCCGATGTTGATGATGCGTCCGCCGTCAGACATATGCACCAGCGCTTCCTGAATGGCGATCACCACGCCGCGGATATTGACGTTGATCAGAGCGTCGATGTCCGCCAGTGTCATGGACTCCAGCGGGCCGCCGCGTGCAATCCCGGCGTTATTGACCAGAATATCCAGCCCGCCGAGGGAGCGCGCCGCCTGCGTGACCGCATCCTGAATCGCCTGCGCGCTGGCGCTGTCGGCCTGAATCGCCTCGCCGTGTCGCCCCAGCGCGTTGATTTCATCGACGACCTGCTGGGCTTTATCGACGGATTTTTCGTAGGTGATAACCACATCGGCACCGGCGCGTGCCAGCGACAGCGCAATCGCCCGACCCAGCCCACGACTGGCGCCGGTGACCAGCGCCTTTTTACCTGTTAAATCGATCTGCATGATGACCTCGTTGCAAGAGTGGAGAGAATCATCATTAGGTATAGCCCGTCGGCGCGATTAACGGCTGAAGGATTCCACCTTCTCAAACGCGGCGCGCAGAACGTCAGGGCTTAACGTAATCGGTAAAAAGTGAATAGACTCCACCGGGCGCAGGGTGTGAGCAATGACCTTGTCCAGCTCGTCGCGGTTATGGATATCGACCTCCAGCGCGCGAAGCGTGGTCGGCAGGTTAAAACGCTGGTATGCCGCCACCAGCTGCGTCAGCACGTCCTCCTGACCGAGCAGGGCGCTCTGCACCAGAATGCCGTAGGCCACCTTGGTGCCGTGGAGGTATTTTTCCGTCTGCGGCAGCACGGTTAAGCCGTTGTGCACCGCATGTGCCGCCGCCACGCGGGTATAGCGTTCGCCCAGACCGCCGACCATACCGCCACCGGCGATAACGGCGTCCACCACGTCCCGAAACGCCTGCGTCTGGTCGCCGCGCTGCTGGTCGGCCAGCGCCTCTTCGCTGCGCTCCAGCAACACGTCGCGGATCGCCAGCGCACCGTTCAGGCCAAGACGCACGGTCAGCGGCAGGTTTTCCGGTTCAGGGGCGAGTACCGCCGCTTCGTACCACTTCGCCAGCGTATCGCCGATGCCTGCCAACAGGTATTCCGCCGGGGCGTTAAGGATGATTTGCGGCTCCACCAGCACCAGATAGTTGGCGTCGTCAAAAATCTCAAACTGTAGCGCCTGCCCGGCATCGTTGTACCACACGGAGAGCGGGGTCCACGCCGCGCAGGTGGCGGCGATGGTGGGAATGCCCACGAACGGCACGCCCAGACGACGTGCCACGGCCTTGACGGTATCCATTACCGCACCGCCGCCCACGCCAATCACCACGCTGGCTTCACCACCCGACGCGTTCACCAGATGAGTGACGTCACGCTCGCTGCAATGGCCCTTAAACAGCAGATGTTTTGCCCCCGTCGCGTTAAAACTCTCCGGCAGATAAGGGCGTGCGCCCTCGATAGCCCGCTCGCCGTAGATCCACACCGCGCGGGAAAGCTGTTCCGGAGTAAAGAAATCATCCAGGTGCGCAAGGCTTCCCGGATGAGAGAAGTAGTTCGCCGGGCCGGGCACGACGCGGATATCGGTGTTGCTCATGAAGTTGTCCTTTTTTAGCAAGCGCTAACCCGATGTTATGTCTGGACATCCGGATGGCTAATAATATTTCGCTTTATCTTATGCCTTTTCCGTCGTTGTCAGTCAACCGGAGCTGTGAAAAATTCGCTAAATCAGAAGAGTAATGAAGGATTTACGCGGATGGTTTCCAGTCGCCTTGAGATGCGCGGTATCAGCCTGGCCTTTTCCGGCTTTCAGGCCCTGTCGCGCGTGGATTTCACCCTGAATGGCGGGTCGGTGCATGCGCTGACCGGCGCCAACGGCGCGGGAAAATCGACGCTGATGGCGGTGCTGTGTGGGACGCACGATCGTTATGAAGGCGAAATCTGCATTAACAACCAGCCGGTAAGCATCCGCGAGCCGCTGGACGCCAAACGGCTCGGTATCCACCTTGTGCAGCAGGAGGTGGACGTGGCGCTGATCCCCGGGCTGAGCATTGCGGAGAACATTATGCTCGACCAGCTGGCGCAGCCGGGACACCGCTACAGCTGGCGCGCGATTCGTCAGCAGGCGCGGCAGGCGCTGGCGCAGCTGGATGTTTCGCTGGACGTTCGCCGTTCCATCGACAACTGCACGCTGGCTGAAAAGCAGCAGATTTTGCTGGCGCGGGCGCTCTCGCACCACTGCCGTTTTCTCATTCTTGATGAGCCCACCGCGCCGCTGGACGCGCACGAAAGCGAGCGTCTGTTTGCGGTAGTAAGACGTCTGCAACAGCAGGGCATTGGCGTGGTGTTTATTTCTCACCGCATTCACGAGCTGAAGGCCATCTGCGACACCCTGACGGTGCTGCGCGACGGCAGGCTGATTGAGTCCGGCCCGATGGCGGATCTGAGCGGAGAGGAGATCGTCGAGAAGATGCTCGGCCACGAGCTGAGCGATATCTATCCGCCCCCGCGACCGCCGCACGGTGAAGAGATGCTGCTGCGGGTGGAAGGCCTGCACGACGACGCGCTGCTGAAAGATATCTCCCTGCATCTGCGCAAAGGTGAAATCCTCGGCATTGCCGGGCTGGCGGGGGCGGGGAAAACGGAACTCTGCAAGGCGCTGTTTGGCGCCAGCAAAAGCCGCGTGGCGCGCGGCGAGCTGAACCATCAGGCCTGGAAACCGCGCGATCCGGCAGACTCGGTGCTACGCGGTCTGGCGCTGGTGCCGGAGGAGCGGCGCAAAGAGGGCATTTTTATCGACGAGCCGGTGAGCATGAACCTTGCCGTGTGCGCCGATAACAGTTTCTCGCGCTGGAGCCTGTTTGGTCATCGTCAGGCGTGGCGCTGGGCGGAAGAGGTGATTGCCCGCGTCGGCGTGCGCACGCGCGGGCCGGGGCAGGTGCTGCGTCGGCTTTCCGGCGGTAACCAGCAGAAGGTCGCCATCGGGAAATGGCTGCGCAATGACGCCAGCGTGCTGATATTCGACGAGCCGACCAAAGGCGTGGACGTGAAGGCCAAAACCGATCTGTTTCAGCTGATCGACGGCCTGGCGCGCGAGGGCAAAGGGGTGATTTACGCCTCAGGTGAATTTGCCGAGCTGGTCGGTCTGTGCGACCGCATCTGCGTGCTGTGGGACGGTCGCATCGTGGCGGAAATCGCCGGGGCAGAGGCCCGGGAAGAAACACTACTTTATTATTCAACCGGAGGAACGGCGTCGTGAGCAAGGCCCTTTCAGTGACCACGGCGGCGTCTGGCCGTCAGCAGATTTTCGATTTTCTTTATAAGTGGGGCATGCTGCTGACCGTCGTCGCGCTGGTGGCGGTGTTTGGCCTGGCGTCGGACAGCTTCCTCGACCCGAACAACATCATCAACATTCTGCGCTCGATTGCCATCGTGACGGTGATTGCCGTTGGCGTCTCTATTTCGCTGACCGTCGGCGGGTTCGATCTCTCCGTGGGATCTACCGCGTCGCTGGCGAACGCGCTGGTGATTTCGCTTTTCGTCTGGCACGGCTTTGGCACCACCGAGTCGATTCTGCTGACCCTCGCGCTCTGTACGCTGGTCGGCCTGTTTAACGCCTTTCTGATCGTCATCCTGCGCATTCCGGACATGCTCGCGACCCTTGCCAGCCTGTTTGTCATCCAGGGTGTGGCGATGACCTACAGCTACGGCGGGTCGATTACCGAGAACATGGTGCTGCCGAGCGGCGACATGGCGGAAGGGACCATTCCGGCGGCGTTTGGCCTGCTCGGGCAGGTGCCGACCATTGTGATCGTCATGCTGGTGGTGACCGTGCTGGCGCAACTGGGCCTGTCGCTGACCACCCATGGACGCCGGATGTACGCCATTGGCGGCAACCCCGAAGCCGCGCGCCTCTCCGGCATTCGCACCACTCGCTACAAAGTGGCAGCCTACGTGATTGCCTCTCTGCTGGCGGGGCTGGGCGGCATTCTGCTGGCCTCGCGTATTGGTTCATCGCAGGTGAATGCGGGCGGCGGCTACCTGATGGACGCGGTGGCGGCGGCGTGGATCGGCTTCTCGCTGGCCGGATCCGGCAAGCCGAATGCGCTGGGTACGCTGGTGGGGGCGGTGATCCTCGGCGTGCTGTCGAACGGGCTGGTGATGCTCTCCGTGCCGTATTACGCCATGGACATTATAAAAGGGCTGGTGCTCGCGGTAGCGCTGGCGATTACCTACATACAAAAACGCTGACAACACAACGGGATAATAAATGAAAAAGATTGCGCTCTCTTTGGTAGCTCTTGGGTTACTCACTTCTCTGCCGGGCCTGGCGGCTACCCCCGCGCCGGTTCCGACCGCCATTGCCAGCCATGACGGCCCGATCCGCATCGCGGTGATCCGCAACCTGGGCTCGGACGACAACACCACGCAGTTTGTTGCCGGGGCGATTCAGGAAGGGAAAAAGCTCGGCTTTAAGGTCAGCACCTTTTTAAGTAACGGGGACGACGCCAAATTCCAGGATTTCGTTAACCAGGCCATCAGCCAGAAATACGACGGGATTATTCTCTCTCAGGGGCGCGATCCGTACTCCACCGCGCTGGTGAAGAAGGCGGTGGATGCCGGGATCAAAGTTTCGGTGTTTGATACCGCTGTGAACGGCGAGATCCCGGGCGTAACCGTTACCCAGCAGGACGATGCCTCCCTGACCAACCTCTCTTTCGGCCAGCTGGCGAAAGATTTCAACGGCAAGGCCAATATCGTCAAGCTATGGGTCGCGGGCTTCCCGCCGATGGAGCGCCGTCAGGCGGCCTACAAAGAACTGCAAAAGCAGTACCCGGAGATTAAAGAGCTGGAGTCCATCGGCGCGGTCTCCTCTGACGTGCAGGGCGACACTGCCAACAAGGTGGGCGCGATCCTCGCGAAATACCCGAAAGGTAAAATCGATGCCATCTGGGGTACCTGGGATGCCTTCAGCCAGGGCGCCTATAAGGCGCTGAAAGAGAACGGCCGAACCGAGATCAAACTCTACAGCATCGACATCTCCAACCAGGATTTACAGCTGATGCGCGAGCCGGGTAGCCCATGGGCAGTGAGCGTGGCGGTGGATCCGAAGCTGATTGGCGCGACCAACGTACGCCTGATTGCCAATAAGATTGCCGGAGAAGCGACGCCTGCCACTTACGATTTCAAGGCGGCGGCCATTCCGCAGGCGCTGCTGACCGCCCAGCCGGGCGCGGTGAACGTGGCGTCTCTGGGGAAAATCATTCCGGGCTGGGGCCAGACGGAAGATTTTGTTGCGCCGTGGTTTGCGACGCTGGAAGCCAGGTCAAAATAATGGCCGGTGGCGCTTCGCTTACCGGACCTACGGTGTTGTAGGCCGGATAAGGCGCAGCCGCCATCCGGCGAAAGGACTTATACATGTCTGCATTACCTCAACCCGAATACAGCCGCAATATGCGGCTGATTGGCCATAGCGATCAGGGCGGTCGCCCGGACGGCGTGCAGCTGATGGTACACCGCGGTTTCGCCTATATCGGCCATATGGTGTCGCAGGGCTTTTCGATAGTGGATGTGCGCGACCCGAAAAAACCAAAAGCCGCAGGATACGTGCCTGCGCCGCCGGGTACCTGGAATGTGCATCTCCAGGCGCATGACGACCTGCTGCTGGTGATCAACGCCCGGGATCTGTTTGCCGATGCGCGTTTTGCCGACGAGAAGGTCTACTACACCCGCCAGGTGGGGGAGACCGTCAGCGATGTGCAGGATAAAGGCTGGAGCGCCGGGCTTCGCGTCTTTGATATCTCCACACCGGACAGGCCACGCGAGATAGGCTTTTTATCGCTGAGCGGCATCGGCATTCACCGCATCTGGTACGTCGGTGGCCGCTGGGCGTATGTCTCAGCGCTGATAGACGGCTTTACCGACTACATCTTTCTGACCATCGATCTGGCGGACCCGCGCAAGCCTGAAGTGGCGGGACGCTGGTGGCTGCCGGGGATGAATCAGGCCGAAGGCGAACAGCCGAACTGGCCGGAAGGCAAACGCTACGCTCTGCACCATGCGATTATTGCAGGCGATACCGCGTACGGCAGCTGGCGCGACGGTGGCCTGACGCTGCTGGACGTGAAGGACCGCACCCGACCTAAGCTCATTAGCCACCGTAACTGGAGCCCGCCGTTTGGCGGCGGGACGCACACCGCGCTTCCGCTGCCGGATCGCGATCTGCTGGTAGTGCTGGACGAGGCGGTGCTGGATAACCAGCAGGACGGCGAGAAGCTGATCTGGCTGTTTGATATCCGCGAGCCGTCGAACCCGGTGAGCATTTCTACCTTCCCGCAGCCGGATGAAACCGACTACGTGGCGAAAGGGGCGCATTTCGGCCCGCACAACCTGCACGAGAACCGGCCGGGGAGCTTTGTCAGCTCAACGCTGATCTTCGCGACGTACCAGAACGCGGGCGTGCGCGCGTATGACATTTCCAATCCGTATCGCCCGGTAGAAACGGGGGCGCTGGTGCCCGCGGCGCCGGAAAAGATGATGGATACGCGGCCCAATCGCCCGCAGGTGATCCAGTCGTGCGACGTGTTTGTGGATGCGCAGGGGATTATTTACAGCACGGATTATAACGGTGGGATGTCGGTGATTGAGTATTTAGGATGAGTTTTTGCCGGGTGGCGGCTTCGCCTTACCCGGCCTACATTTTGCACCCGTAGGCCCGGTAAGCGCAGCGCCACCGGGCAAACGTTCTCAACTGTACTGCCGCACTCGCGCTACCAGCTCTTCCGCGCTGTCGATGCGGTCAGCAATCACAATCAGCGCCTTGCCGAGGGATATCGCGTGGCGCAGGCATTCGTGACGCATCGCTTCATCCTGAATGGTGTCGATATCCGCCACATGGGAAAGCCCGACGCTGCGGCGAATCAGCTCGGTGCCGCAGAATCCGATGGCATCGTGCCAGACCTTTTTCAGGAACGCAGAGGCATAGCCCGGCGCGCTCAGCGCGGCGTCGCGCGTTTTCTCGTTCGCCAGCGCCTGGAAGCGCTCCGCGAAGGTGTTCCACAGTTCCTGAATATCGGTCAGGCGCTGCTCGCGCGCGGCGGCGGCATCGCGAATGCCCAGATGCCCCGGCAGGCCGCAGAAGTTCAGCAGCAGGTTGCCGATGGCGGTGCCAACGTCAAAGCCAATCGGGCCAAAGTAGCCGAACTCGGCGTCGATGGCCTTCAGGCTGCCGTCGGCCACAAAAATTGAGCCGCTGTGAATGTCCCCGTGCAGCAGGGCTTCGGCATGCGAAAAGAAGCGGTGCTTCAGGGAGGCCACGGCGATTTTAAGCTGGGCGTCGTCGCGCAGGGCGGCAACATCGTTCTCCAGATCGGCCGGGTAGCTGTTGCGTGCGTGGATCTGGTACGGATCGTTAAAGAACAGATCTTCAGTGATCTCGCACATCTCCGGGTTGATGAATTTTGCCACCTGCGCTTTTTTCTCGTGCGGATGCAGATAAAAATCGCTGGTGTGGAACAGGGTGTGAGCCAGATATTCACCCAGATGCCGCGCCGCCTGCGGGTAGTAAATGTTGTTAATCAGCTCGCCGCGCCAGATGCGATGGCTGGAGAGATCTTCCATCACCATCACCGCCAGTTTCGGGTCAAAGTGGTGGATTTTCACCGTGTGCTCAGGGCTGTGCTTGTAATGCTCGACCAGGGTTTGCGCCTCCAGGCGAGCGCGATCCAGCGTCAGCGGCCAGGACTCGCCGACGCAGCGCACATAGGGCAGCGCCTGCTTAACGACGATGCGGCTCACGCCCGCGCGGTCGAAAACTTTAAAGACCAGGTTGAGGTTACCGTCGCCGATTTCCTGCGCCTCCACCAGCGATGACGGATCGTCAAGTCCGCCAAACTGCCTGGCATACTCCACGGCGTCCTGAGCGGTAAAGGTACGGTATTGCGACATGGCCTGCTCCTCAGTTTTGCTAATTAAGACATGTAGACGTCTATACATCTGGATTTCATCCTGACACAATGTGCTACAACAACGCAACAGGGAATTAACGACATGCAGACATTACAGACGACCAGCCTGCGGGTGGCGAATAATCAGCTCTATATTCTCGACCAGCAGGCGCTTCCGCAGGAGAAACGCTGGCTGGATGCCTCGACGGTGGAGGCGCTGGTTGGGCATATCCACGCTCTGCGGGTGCGTGGCGCGCCGCTGATTGGTCTCTCTGCAAGCCTGCTGCTGGCGCTGTTAGCGGAAAGCGGTAAAAGCCGCGACGAGCTGGCGGCGGCGCTGGAGACCCTGCGTGCCTCCCGCCCGACGGCGGTGAACCTGATGAACAATCTCGACCGCATGAAGATTGCGCTGTGGCAGGAAGCGTTCGTTCCGGCGCTGGTGGCTGAAGCGCTGCGCCTGATTAATGAAGACAAACGGCTTTGCGACGCGATTGCGAAAGCGGGTAGCGCGCTGGTGAAGCCCGGCAGCCGCCTGCTGACCCACTGCAATACCGGCGGGCTGGCAACGGCGGGCGTCGGTACGGCGCTGGGGGTGATTGCCCGCGCGCATCAGGCAGGCAATGTCAGCAACGTCTGGGTGGATGAAACCCGTCCGCTGTTGCAGGGCGGCAGGCTGACCGCGTGGGAACTCGGCGAGCTGGGCGTGCCGTATCAGCTGATTACTGACTCCATGGCCGCCAGCCTGATGGCAAAAGGGCAGGTGGATGCCGTGTGGGTGGGGGCAGACCGCATTGCCGCCAACGGCGACGTGGCGAACAAAATCGGCACCTATTCCCTGGCGGTGCTGGCGAAGTTCCACGGTATTCCGTTCTACGTCGCCGCCCCGCAAACGACCCTCGACCGGGACTGCCCGAACGGTGACGCGATCCCGATTGAGCAGCGCGCGGCCAGCGAAGTGACGGGCGTAGCGGGAAGCTTTGGCGCGGTGCAGTGGGCGCCGCAAGAGGCGCAGGTCTATAACCCGGCGTTTGACGTTACCCCCGCCTCGCTGATTAGCGGCTGGGTGCTGGATACGGGCGTGGTCACCCCTGAAGAGGTAGCGAAAGGGAAATTCGCCTGAGTGGGACTATCCTTGTAAGGGGTTCCCTTTAGAGGACGTTATCGTGACGCTCGATCCTGAAACAGACTTAAAACTGGAACGCGTGGTGGACGCACCGCGCGACCTGCTGTGGCTCTGCTGGACCACACCGGAGCACATCAAAAACTTCTTCATTCCTGCTCCCCATAAGGTGACTGAATGCGACCTCGATCTGCGCGTGGGTGGGCGGTTCAATACCGTGTTTGAGGTGGACGGGCAGCGGATGGATAACCGGGGCGTATTTCTTGAAATCGATCCGGGGAACAAGCTGGTCTTTACCGATGGCTATACTGAGGGCTGGAAGCCGGCTGAAACGCCGTTTATGACGGCGATCCTGCTGCTGGAAGATGTGGGGGAGGGCAAGACTCGCTACACGGCGATAGCGCGTCACCCAACGAAGGAGATCCGCGAGCAGCATGAACAGATGGGCTTCCACGAAGGGTGGGGCGTGGTGTTGGATCAGCTGGTGGGGTATGTGAAAGGGCTGAAACGGTAGTGCCCTTAGACCCCCTCTCCCTTGAGGGAGAGGGCTGGGGTGAGGGCGGAAAATTCATTGATTATGTTGAAGACAGGTTTCTCTTTTTGGTATTCCTCATCTGACGAAATACTCGCTCTCCCTTTTCATCAAAGTATCTTTCCGGCCATATCACATCGGGTGGAATATCTGGCGCCTGAGCGATAAGCAATTCACCTTTAGGCCATGGTCGGGTAAGCGCATTTGCCAGTGTGGATGAGGAAAGGCCAGCCTTTCTGGACAACGCAGCCAGGCTTGTTCCATGTTTCTTTAGTGCAGCGATAATATCGGCCGGGTGCCAGTTCTGATGTTGCATTGTGTCCTCCTTACATGTGTTCGTTACGTGCTCAATTATCCTATTTTGGGATAAGAAGGCAACGGGAGGATATTCGATTTCAGGATATTTGTATGGAATCGGAACAATGGCCTCAGTTTACTCGGATGAATACCAGCGTGTTATCAATGCGTTGAAGAAAGCGCGTAAAGAGAAGGGGATGACTCAGGCGCAGCTTGCGGAGGCACTGGGAAAGCCACAATCGTTTATTGCTAAAGTGGAAAACGGTGAGCGTAGGTTGGACGTGGTGGAGTTTGTGCATCTGGCGAGGCTGGTTGGCGCAGATGTGCAGAGGATTATCGCCAGTATTTAATTAATGCCTGAGTATGGAACTGACCACCTGAGCCGTATGTTCCCCTCACCCTAACCCTCTCCCCAGAGGGGCGAGGGGATAGCACGGTGCTCGCATTACTTTGCGGGGTAGGGAGAAAAGATCAGGCCAGGCGTGGATACGCATCCGCGATTGCATCGCCCGTAAACTGGGCAACCCAGCCTTCCGGATTGTCGAAAATACGAATGGCGGTAAAGTTCGGCTCTGAACCCATGTCAAACCAGTGCGGCGTGCCTGCGGGTACGGAAATCAGGTCGTTTTTCTCGCACAGCACCTGATACACCTCATCGCCGATGTGCAGGCAGAATAGTCCCGCCCCTTCCACGAAAAAGCGCACTTCGTCTTCGCCGTGGGTGTGCTCGTTGAGAAACTTCGCGCGCAGCGCCTCTTTCTGCGGATTGTCGGCGCGAAGGCTAATCACGTCCCAGCTCTGATAACCTTTCTCTGCCACCAGCTTGTCGATTGCATGCTGATACGCCTCAATCACGGCTTCAGGCGCGGGATCCTGCCCTAAATCACGGTCTGCCGCCCAGCGTTCAAACCGCACGCCTTTGGCGTTGAGCTGTTGGGCAATCTCGGCGGCGTCGGTGCTGTGCCACAGGTGCTTACTGGCGTCTTTATCGGAATAAATGGTCAATGCGCTCATGAAGGGATCTGCTCCGGGTTAATCTCGTCAAACTGGTGGATCTGATGGTGATGGCTTGCGCCGTCATCTTCACCGCGTATCAGTTGCAGGGTGCGAAAACCCGCCTGTTCAGCCGCGTCCAGCTCCTGATGAATATCCGACAGGAACAGGATCTGCGACGGGGCGATGCCCGTTTGCGCCGCAATATTTTGATAAGACTGCACCTCACGCTTGGCGCCGATGCGAGTATCAAAATAGCCGCTGAACAGATGAGTAATATCACCTTCGTCGCTGTAGCCAAATAACAGTTTCTGCGCGGCGACGGAGCCAGAGGAATAAACATAGAGATCAATCCCTTGTGCCTTCCATTTTTCCAGCGCGGGCAGTACATCAGGGTAGAGATGGCCGGTAAAGTCACCGTTGATGTAACCGTCCTGCCAGATGATGCCTTGCAGGGCTTTGAGCGCCGTCGATTTGCGGTCTTCATCCATAAAGGTAAACAGCACGTTGATGAGATCGCTGACGCTGGCATGCGGAGTGCTGATTTCATCGCGCAGGTTGTCCAGAATCGATTTGACCGGCTCGGCGTACTGCTGCGCGGTCACAAAGGCCGCCAGCCGCTCACGCGCGTAAGGGAACAAAACATCATGGACAAAACGGATATCGCTGGTGGTCCCTTCAATATCCGTCACAATCGCGCGAATCATACTCTCTCCCATTGTCGTAAACGCATTTCGCATTCAAATAAGAATTCTAAACCTTCCAGATGACGGCGGGCTTCGGCCACGTCGCGTCCCCAGCAGGTTAAGCCATGACCGCGCAGAAGAAAACCATAATTAAGCGGGCGTTTCTGCGCGTAATGGGCGATTCGAGAGGCGAGGGCGTCGATGTCCTGGTCATTATCAAACACCGGGATGGCCACCGTATCCCGATGCGTGGTCTGTCCGGTAAGGGATTTTTGCATCTCGAAGCCGGAGATCTTCAGCTCGGTCTCGTTGACCAGCCGCGACAGCACCGTGGCATTGACGGTGTGAACGTGCAGGACGGCGTTAGCCTCGGGGAACAGGCGGTAGATGAGGGTATGCAGCCCGGTCTCTGCCGACGGTTTACGGCCAGAAGGCGCACGGTTGGTGGCGATTTCAACCTGTAGAAAATCGGCGGTGGTCAGGCTGCCTTTGTCTTTTCCGGATTCGCTCAGCCAGCACAGATGTTCATCCTGACGCACGGACATATTGCCGCCGGTAGCGGGCGCCCAGCCTTTAGCGCCAATCCAGCGGCAGGCCTCGACCAGGTGTGTGAGTTGCAGGTTGTCTGTCATTTCCTTTTACCCTCTCGGTCAGGAATATTTATATCATTTAGACGTCTAAGCGTCTTGATTGCCAGAGACTAACATCGTGTTATAGTGTCAGCAACATAAGTATTACAGGCAGGCACACTACAATGAGCAATAACCCGTTGATCCCGCAGAGTAAACTTCCGAATCTCGGCACGACGATTTTTACGCAGATGAGCGCCCTGGCGCAGCAGCACAACGCCATTAACCTCTCACAAGGTTTCCCGGATTTTGACGGGCCGAAATATTTGCAGGAGCGTCTGGCGTACCACGTTGCGCAGGGAGCCAACCAGTATGCGCCGATGACCGGCGTGCAGGCGTTGCGTGAAGCCATTGCGGATAAAACGGCGGAGTTATACGGCCATAAGCCTGACGCGAACAGCGATATCACGGTAACCGCAGGGGCCACCGAAGCGCTGTATGCGGCGATAACCGCCCTGGTGCGTACGGGCGATGAGGTGATTTGTTTTGACCCGAGCTACGATAGCTACGCCCCGGCGATTGAACTGGCCGGTGGCGTGGTGAAACGCGTGGCGCTCCAGCCGCCGCATTTTCGTCCGGACTGGCAGGCGTTTGCCGCGCTGCTGAGCGATAAAACCCGGCTGGTGATCCTGAATACGCCACACAACCCATCGGCGACGGTGTGGCAGAAAAGCGATTTTGCCGCCCTGTGGCAGGCCATCGCCGAACGTGAAATCTATGTTCTGAGCGACGAGGTGTATGAGCACATCTGCTTTGCCGAAGAGGGTCATGCCAGCGTGCTGGCGCATCCGCAGCTTCGCGAGCGCGCAATCGCGGTATCATCATTTGGGAAAACCTACCATATGACCGGCTGGAAGGTAGGGTACTGCGTGGCGCCCGCCGCCATCAGTGCTGAGCTGCGTAAAGTGCACCAGTATTTGACGTTTGCCGTAAACACACCCGCCCAGCTGGCGCTGGCGGATATGCTGCGCGCTGAACCTGAACATTACCGGGACCTGCCAGCTTTTTACCGTGCGCGGCGGGATCGGTTTGTGACTGCCTTGAGCGAGAGTCGGCTGGAGATCCTGCCATGCGAAGGCACCTACTTCCTGCTGGCGGACTACAGCGCGATTTCCGATCTGGATGATGTCAGTTTTTGCCAGTGGCTGACGAAAGAGGTGGGCGTGGCGGCCATTCCGCTGTCGGTGTTCTGCGCCGATCCCTTCCCGCATAAACTGATTCGTCTTTGCTTTGCGAAGCAGGAGGCGACGCTGCTGGCAGCGGCTGCGCGCTTAAATTCGCTCTGACTATTCAACCGTCCAGGCTTCTGAAAAACGACGGTCCGCGAAGAGTTCCAGCAGACCGTTGATTTGCTTCAGTCGCAGCACTTCATCGCTGTCCATACCCAACTCCAGGCCAATTTTCTGCTCACTCCAGCCCATAAGCACCAGTTCTCGCACGATTTCTGACATGGCATTGATCTGGTGGCGTCCACGCGCGCGGTTGTGACGAATGGTTGTAGCCATGCGATCGAACTTTTCCTGGCGTGCTTTACGCAGGCAGGTAACAGGGAGGTAACCTTTAAGTTGACGCTTCAGAATAGCCCGATGACTGCCAAGCTCATGGCGATGGAATCCATCGACAATTTCATAGCTCTCAGGCGCATTTTCCGTCACAACGATAGGTTGTGTGAATCCATCCAGCTCCAGTGATTTGCTGAGCAACCGCTTCTCCGCCGGAGCGACATTATTTGGGTTGTAGTCATTGGCGGTGATGTCAGTCTGTTTTATCCACAATACGCAGTCGACGGGTTGATTATTAAAAGGGCTGATTTCGTGTAATGCCTGGCGAAAGGCATTAATAGCGCCGATTTTCTCTTCTTCAGAAAGGGCCTGCAGGTACGTCTGCATTTCTCTGATTATTTGCTGCTGCATAAAATCCCCCATTCCTTGCGTTTGGCTTTCACTCTTTCGCTGTAGCGTTGATAGTGTTTAGGTTTGTTTGGACTAAATGAGAGAGCCCGGCACCAGTAGTCATTGTTGAGTAAAACCTTGCAAATGCGTCGCCAGGAAGGGATATCTTTTGCGCCAATGTCACCCTCCTGCGTATCGGGAATATCCTCCAGGCCTCGCTTTTGATACCAGTGGAGATAAATTGCGATTTTATTTCGGTAATGTTCCGCCGTATTTTGCGGCATGCTGTCGAGTAGCAGCATGGCGTATTCGCGCCAGCCGAGATGGTCAGGTTTCAGGATCTTCCGGTGGCCATAAAAATGGTTATCGTGCCCGGCATAAATACCTCCACTTCGCACGCCGCAGGCGCGTTCACACATAGCCGCCCAGCGTTCGGGTTCAATGACATGATAGAGCCATAAGCCCTGACGCTGTTCCGGACCAAACGGTTCGCAGATGCGCATATAACGCGGCGGCACCCCCGCCTTGTACATCAGGTCGTATAACGGGTTATAGCAACATTTTGATTTCGCGAACCACGTCCAGATGTCGGCGGTTTTCCAGTCGTACAGTGGGTAGATATACCAGGCGTGCCCACCCGGGGCGACGGTCGTCCAGGGTTTATCGTCAGAAAAGCGCTGCTTACGCGCCGACGCGATAGCCAGAAAGCGGTTGTAAGATTCATCGGCGCGGATCCCCACCATGACTGCGGCAGGACGTCTTTGCGCATACCATTCGGCAAACTCGCGCACGAAGGCTTCAAACGTCATTCCCTGCTGATAAAAATCGAAATAGTGATAATCGGTAATGGCATCTTCTGGTGGCTGGCGAACCCAGTTTGTTCCGGGTTCCCAGCACTGCCATTCAGGTTGAAACTGTGACAGGGCGTTCTGGGTCGTGAGCGGAAGCGCTACCCACCAGAACTGGTGGATAACATCCCGATAGAGCGTTTTCATAGCGTCAACATGCTGAATGGTCGACGAGAATTGCGCTTCCCAGTCCAGAAAGATGACGTCTATTTTTCGCTTTAATTGCCGTGCTTTCTGGGCAACAAGATGCAGCATCACGGTAGAATCTTTTCCACCGGAAAAGGAAACGCATACCCTGGGGAAATTGTTAAGCGTCCAGTGTATGCGTTCCGCAGAAGCGTCTAAAACATTTTCCTGTAAAGGGATTTTATAGTTCGACATGATTAATCGCGTCCTGCGTGTTAAATGTCTTGGGAAAATCAAAACGATATTATGGAATTATTTATCCTTAATTTCACGGAGTCATTTTTTTCGGTTCGCTTTAATTATATTCACCATGCAAATGTATTTTACGCAGACGGCGGAGAAACGCAGAGCTTATGCATTTTTTCAATGAATGTTGAAAAAACAGAGCTATTCAGTGATGAACGGCCGTAGAGCATATAGATCTTTAATTCAGGCAGCGCAAACGGTGGCTCAAGCCTTTTTAATTTCAAAGATTCTTTAAATGTTTCATAGATCGACACGGGGATATAGCCTAACAAATCAGATGAACTGACCATAGAGATGAGAGAGCTAAGGGAGTCGGTGCGAAAAGCAATATTTCTTTCCGGAAAAGCGTCATTGGCCCGACTCTGGAACTCTTTTACACCCGGATGAGCACTCTGGTAAAAAGTGAATTTCTCCTGGTATAGCGCGTCCACCGTAGCTGTGTCAGCGAGCCTTGGGTGGTCTGCTCTACAGATTAAGGCTATCGGCACCGTAGTGAAGTGGGTGCAGACCACAGAGCGATTGTGGATAGGTGCGATAGAGAAGATGAGATCGGCTTTACGATAGGCCAACAAATCTTCCGCTGATTCGGAGGAAATAAGCATATCTCTTTGTTCTATCTCATAATTCTCCTCAGATATTAAAAGCTTCAACGGTTCCAGCATCGAACCAGGAGACACCATTTGAGTGCAATAGATAACGAACTTTTTCTTGATGTCCGAGTGATGCATCATGTTGATCGTCTGCTCAAGCTGATTGAGATTTTTTTCCAGATGATGATGCAAGTTGGTACCTACCGTGGTGGGCGTGATTCCCTTCCCTGAACGGATAAACAGGGGGTCATCAAGCTGACCGCGCAGGCGTTGCAGCGACTGGCTGACGGCGGATGGTGTGATATAAAGCGTCTCGGCAGCCCTACTGATACTGAGATGTTGGTAAATGCATTCGAAGATAACTAACAGATTGAGATCGAATTTTTTTAGGTCGTAGAGGTTTGCCATGTTTCGTCCTGAGTGAGTTGAGTTTGCTGTCGTTATCACACCATGGAGTACGACAGAGTGTAGTTACCCTTTACAATCCGTGTGAATAACTCGCTTAATTTAAAATTTAAGTGATCTTAATATATCACGGCTTTGGATTATTGAAACATATCTTCAAGAGTTATTAAGATAATTTTATCTTTAAAGTGTGATTGAATTATTTGAATGACAAATGGCGTTTATATATAGCGTGAAACCCATAATGAAATTAAATTTATAATGTTTCAATGACCTGTTCGAATCTGCCTATCACAGCCATAGGCAGGACTATCCCTCTTATGCATTGCTCATTGCGCGCAGGGGTGCTGTAATCAAACCGCTGTTACGGCCTTGATACAAGGTATGTAGAGCGCAACGCAACGCCAGCTTCGGCTGGCACTGAATGTACCTGCGGGGAATTCAGGTATCAGGGCCGCCCGTTGAGGCGGCCTTTTTACTTTCAGGCTTTCCTGTAAAAGGTTCACCTTGCTGTCTTGTTGCTGTTGTAAGGTTTGGCTGATTGATTTGATAAAGCATACGCATTAGCCCCGATGAACAAAGTTGGTTACCTTACACCTCAACGAAAACACGGAGGAAGTACAGATGTCCCTGATTAACACCAAAATTAAACCTTTCAAAAACCAGGCGTTCAAAAACGGTGAGTTCATCGAAGTTACTGAGAAAGATACCGAAGGCCGCTGGAGCGTGTTCTTCTTCTATCCGGCTGACTTCACCTTCGTTTGCCCGACCGAACTGGGCGACGTTGCAGACCACTACGAAGAACTGCAAAAGCTGGGCGTAGACGTTTACTCTGTTTCTACCGATACCCACTTCACCCACAAAGCGTGGCACAGCAGCTCTGAAACTATCGCGAAAATCAAATACGCGATGATCGGCGACCCGACTGGCGCCCTGACCCGTAACTTCGACAACATGCGTGAAGATGAAGGCCTGGCTGACCGTGCGACCTTCGTTGTTGACCCGCAGGGCATTATCCAGGCTATCGAAGTTACCGCTGAAGGTATCGGCCGTGATGCATCTGACCTGCTGCGCAAAGTGAAGGCGGCTCAGTACGTTGCTTCTCACCCAGGCGAAGTGTGCCCGGCGAAATGGAAAGAAGGCGAAGCGACGCTGGCTCCATCTCTGGACCTGGTCGGCAAGATCTAAGTCTGTAAAGCCTGGCGGCGCTACGCTTGCACAGGCCTACAGTATCGTAGGCCGGGTAAACGAAGTGCCACCCGGCAATCAATGGGCGCTCCCCGCGCCCATTTCATTCCAGCACCATGATGCAAGTTGCATTCAGGCAGCCCGTATAAGGCGGCTTGCATGATGACGTTTTAAGAGAGGGAAGAATAATGCTCGACACTAACATGAAAACCCAGCTCAAGGCCTACCTTGAGAAACTGACCAAACCTGTTGAGCTGATTGCCACGCTGGATGACAGCGCGAAATCGGCAGAAATCAAAGCGCTGCTGACAGAGATTGCTGAGCTGTCGCCGAAAGTGACCTTCAAAGAAGACAACACGCTAGCAGCCCGTAAGCCTTCTTTCCTGATCGCCAACCCAGGGTCTGACCAGGGGCCGCGTTTCGCGGGCTCTCCGCTGGGGCACGAATTTACTTCCCTGGTGCTGGCGCTGCTGTGGACCGGTGGTCATCCGTCAAAAGAAGCGCAGGCGCTGCTGGAGCAGATACGCGATATCGACGGTGATTTTGAGTTTGAAACCTATTACTCGCTCTCCTGCCACAACTGCCCGGACGTGGTGCAGGCGCTGAACCTGATGTCAGTGCTCAACCCACGCATTAAGCACACGGCGATTGACGGCGGTACGTTCCAGAACGAAATCACCGAGCGCAACGTGATGGGCGTTCCGGCGGTTTACCTGAATGGTCAGGAGTTCGGCCAGGGGCGTATGACGCTGACCGAAATCGTCGCCAAAGTGGATACCGGCGCAGAAAAACGTGCGGCGGAAGAGTTGAACCAACGTGATGCGTACGACGTGCTGATTGTTGGCTCCGGCCCGGCGGGCGCGGCGGCAGCGGTTTACTCCGCACGTAAAGGGATCCGTACCGGTCTGATGGGCGAGCGTTTCGGTGGTCAGGTTCTGGATACCGTAGACATTGAAAACTACATTTCCGTGCCGAAAACCGAAGGCCAGAAGCTGGCCGGGGCGTTGAAAGCGCACGTCAGCGACTACGACGTGGATGTCATTGACAGCCAGAGCGCCAGCAAACTGGTTCCGGCCGCGGTCGAGGGTGGTTTGCACCAGATTGAAACGGCGTCCGGCGCGGTGCTGAAGGCGCGCAGCGTGATCATTGCCACTGGCGCGAAATGGCGCAACATGAACGTGCCGGGCGAAGATCAGTATCGCACCAAAGGCGTGACCTATTGCCCGCACTGTGACGGCCCGCTGTTCAAAGGTAAACGCGTAGCGGTGATCGGCGGCGGTAACTCCGGCGTGGAAGCGGCTATCGACCTGGCGGGGATTGTTGAACACGTTACCCTGCTGGAGTTCGCCCCTGAGATGAAAGCGGACCAGGTGTTACAGGATAAAGTACGTAGCCTGAATAACGTCGACATTGTGCTCAATGCCCAGACGACAGAAGTGAAAGGCGACGGCAGCAAAGTGACCGGTCTGGAATACCGTGACCGCGTGAGTGGCGATATCCACAGCGTAGCGCTGGCAGGGATCTTTGTTCAGATTGGCCTGCTGCCAAACACCACCTGGCTGGAAGGCGCAATTGAGCGCAACCGCATGGGCGAGATCATCATCGATGCGAAATGCGAAACCAGCGTGAAGGGCGTATTTGCGGCGGGCGACTGCACCACCGTGCCGTACAAGCAGATCATCATCGCTACCGGTGAAGGTGCGAAAGCGTCGCTGAGCTCGTTTGATTACCTGATCCGCACCAAAACTGCATAATAAAAGAAAGCAAGACGACACCTGCAATACAAGAGGCCACCAAAAGGTGGCCTCTTTTTTTATCTGACGACCATCACCGGAATGTGGGTGTGGCGGATCACGCTGGAGGCGTTCGACCCCAGCAGGTGAGTGGTGATAGACGGGTTGCGCGAACCAATCACCACCACGTCTGCGTTCAGCTCCGCGGCCAGTTCATTAACGGCGTCACGCACGCTACCGAACCGGACGTGGGTTTTTATGCGGGAAGGATCGATGCTGAAGTGCCCGACCATGGTTTGCAGGCGCGTCTCGGCTTCATGCTGTAAATGCTCTTCAAAACGACGCACATCAGCAGCGAAACGATGCAGGCTCAGGCTGGCAGAGCCCGGTAAAACATGCAGAAGATGAATAGCTCCGTCCTGCTGCGCGAGAAATTCCGCGTGACGTACAGCCTTATCACTCAGTTCCATTTCGAAAACATCAACCGGCATAATGATTGTTTGATACATAACCGTTTCTCCTTGTTTATAAACGCTGAAATCATTCAACCACAAAATATAAAAGGTTTCTGTAATCCCGACAGCACTTTTTTATCTCGCCAGGATAAATCTCAAAACAGCCGGATTCCGGGGCAGATCCCGAGAGGTAGCTACCCTTTTATAAGCTTACCCACACCCTTTCGGAGGTTGCATGAAAGCTCTCACCTATCACGGTCCACATCATGTTCGGGTCGATAATGTCCCCGATCCGGGCATCGAACAGCCTGACGATATCATCCTGCGCGTAACAGCCACGGCGATCTGTGGTTCCGATTTGCATCTTTATCGCGGAAAAATTCCCAAGGTCCAGCACGGCGATATCTTTGGTCATGAATTTATGGGCGAGGTGGTGGAGTGCGGGAGCGAAGTGAAGAACGTGCAGAAAGGTGACCGGGTGGTGATCCCGTTTGTGATTGCCTGCGGTGACTGTTTCTTTTGCCAGATGCAACAGTACGCGGCCTGCGAAAACACGAACCGCGGGCAGGGCGCGGCGCTGAACAAAAAGCAAATTCCCGCCCCTGCCGCGCTGTTTGGCTACAGCCATCTTTACGGCGGCGTGCCGGGCGGACAGGCGGAGTATGTGCGCGTGCCGAAAGGCAACGTGGGGCCGTTTAAAGTGCCTCAACTGCTGTCAGACGACAAAGCGCTTTTCCTGTCAGATATTCTGCCTACCGCCTGGCAGGCGGCGAAAAATGCGCAGATCCAGAAAGGCTCCAGCGTCGCCGTATTCGGGGCCGGGCCGGTGGGGTTGCTGACCATTGCCTGCGCGCGGCTTCTCGGCGCAGAGCAGATTTTTGTGGTTGACCATCATCCCTATCGACTGCGGTTTGCCCAGGAGCGCTACGGCGCGATCCCGATTAACTTTGATGACGATAACGACGCGGCGGAAAAAATTATTGAGCAAACGGCCGGGCAGCGCGGGGTGGATGCGGTGATTGATGCCGTCGGGTTTGAGGCCAAAGGCAGCACGACGGAAACGATCCTCAGTAACCTGAAAATTGAAGGCAGCAGCGGCAAAGCCCTGCGCCAGTGCATTGCTGCGGTGCGACGCGGCGGCGTGGTCAGCGTGCCGGGCGTGTACGCCGGTTTCATCCATGGCTTCCTGTTTGGCGATGCCTTCGATAAAGGGCTGAGCTTTAAGATGGGGCAGACGCACGTCCACGCCTGGCTGGGAGAGCTGCTGCCGCTTATCGAAAAAGGGTTGCTTACACCGGAAGATATTGTGACCCACTATCTTCCGCTGGCTGATGCGGAGCGCGCCTATAAGATCTTCGAAAAACGGGAGGAGGAGTGCCGCAAGGTGATCCTGGTGCCTGGCGCAGATACCCCGGAGGCAGCGCAGCAGAAAGTGAAGGGACTGGTGAATGCCTTCCCCGGTGGCGTTGTGTGAGGTTTCGTCCCCATGGCACTACAACAGAGTAAGCGTGGATTAAGCGGTTTTTGTCCGATATAACACAATCGGTGAATTTGCGGAAAGAGGATGCAGGTGCATCCTCTGTGCAAAGCGGGGTCGCTTGTTCAGAAGGGATTAACGCAGGTAATCGCCAGCGGCTTCGGGCTGGTAGAGCAGCTCAAGCACTTCCAGATGGGCTGAGGCGCCGCCCGGGAGTTCCCAGTGGATAGTATCGCCCGTGCGCAGTCCAAGCAGCGCCGCGCCCACGGGTGCCAGCACCGAAAGCTGCATGCTGCTGTCGGTCATCTGCGCCGGATAGACCAGCGTACGGGTGAGTTCCTCCCCGGTGGTCAGGTTGCGGAACTTCACCTGGCTGTTCATGGTGACCACATCATGCGGCATGGTCTCAGGCGTACACATCTGCGCCCGGTCTAGCTCTTCGTTCAGCGCATCGGCTACCGGCAGCGAGGCGAATTCTGGTTTCTCCAACAGTCGGTCAATACGTTCTGCGTCGAGTTCATTGATGATAATCGTAGGTCTGGACATTTTTACTCCATGTCGTTAATGCTGCGTGTAACGCAGAAACCAATCCAAAAGAAAACCCTCGCCGTCTGGCAGCGAGGGTTTAACTTATCTGATGATACTGTCTGAAACCCTAAGTTTGAAGTGATGAAGGTCACATTCGTGCGCCATATGAATTTTTGGCAATAAACCCGGCATCCCGATTCACGCTGAACGGAAATTTCGTTACGCTGGTAAAACTTAAACCGGGCAATGCGCGTTGCAGCCCCAGCGTAGAGAGAGCGATATGTACTTTTACCAACCGTCTCAGGGGCACGGTCTGCCGCACGACCCGCTGAACGCCATTATCGGTCCACGTCCGATTGGCTGGATTTCATCCTGTGATAAGGCCGGTCAACTGAACCTTGCCCCGTACAGCTTCTTTAACTGCTTTAACTATCGCCCACCGATCATTGGTTTTTCCAGCAACGGCTGGAAGGATAGCGTGCGGAATATTACCGAAACGGAAGAGTTTGTCTGGAATCTCGCAACGCGCGATCTGGCTGAGGCGATGAATGAAACCTCCGCCACACTCCCTCATGGCGAGGATGAATTTACCTTTGCCGGCCTGACGCCCGTAGCCAGCCAGCTTGTGAGCTCGCCGCGCGTGGCGGAAAGCCCGGTGAATTTCGAGTGTCGATTGTCACAGTGCATTCAGTTGACCGGCGCGGATGGGACACCGATTGATACCTGGCTGGTGCTCGGCGAAGTGGTGGGCGTCCATATCGCTGAGAGTTTGCTGGAAGAGGGGATTTACCAGACCGCGAAAGCGCAGCCCATTCTGCGTGCGGGTGGACCGTCCGCCTACTACGGCATCAGCGACAGCCATCGCTTCGATCTGGTACGCCCGGATGCGCGCAGGAACAATCAGTAACCAGCTTTATCGATAACAAACTGTTTGCCGCAGTTGCCCGGATGCGGCTGTGGCGCAAAGGTGCTGGCTGAGAGCGAGTTGTTAATGGTGCTGGATTTTAGCGAGATCTGCATCTCGGTCAGATAAGCCGGATTGCCATGGCAGGTAAGCTTGAACGCTTTTACGTTCTGTTTCCCCCAGCTTTTGGCCACGGCTGCATCAAAATCGCTACGGCGGACGGTCTTGCCATAGTTTTCCGCCAGAAATTCCCCAACCGCACTATTTTTCACTTCCTGGTTCATGCGCACCATGGTGCCGAAGTAAGCGTCGGGATCAAAACCAAAGCAGACGCCGTGTTTCGCGTATTCATAACGTTCAAGGCAGGAGTTGCCGCCCGCGCCGGGCATCACGCTGTTCAGCTTCGCCGCGCCCGTTAGCGATAGCCCGGTCTCTGCGGCGTCACATTTGCGGCTGGCTTTTGCTTCCGGCAAATTCGGAACCGGACGAGTGGCACAGCCGAAGCGCATCCAGCGGCGTTCATCCACTCCGCGAGCGGCAATAGATTTCGGCAGCGCTGGCCATAGCCGTGGACGGTCAGAAAATCGGTTTTGTTGCTGCTCTCTTTTTGCAGGCGACACTCTTCCGGTTCGTCACGGTTACGTTCGACCATACTCTGGCAAAATCCCGTTTGCCAGGAAAGCGCCAGAACGTAGCGATCGAAATCGCCGTACTGGGTTGGCTTAAGCGGATCTGCCTGAATTGAGAAGACACAGAGTGCAAGCGCTACTGCGCCAGACGGGATAACGATATCCTTCCTGAACATTTGCTTTCCTGATTGGTTGGGCGCGATTAATTTCTGGAGGTTATTAAAGCACAAAAAGCGCCCGCAGGCGCTTTTTGGAAAGCAGGAATTTCGCTTAGGCAGCGCCGGGAACCAGCACTTCGGTGGCGATAATAACGATAATCAGGCCAACCAGCACCGGCACTGACGTGCGTTTTACCACTTCAAACGGAGAGATTTTTGCCATCCCCGCCACCGCAACCACCACGCCCGATACCGGAGAAATGGTACGACCCAGGTTGGAGGCCTGGAGCATCGGAATGGACAGGTAAGCCGGGTTGATGCCGGAGGAGTGTGCCAGCTTAGGGATCATCTCAACAAACGCATAGAACGGCGCGTTACCGGAGCCGGTAGTCATCGCCGCCAGCATGGTCAGTACCACCAGCACCAGCATCAGGATAATGCTGGCCGAGCCGAACGAGGTGGCGATAGAGATCAGGCTCTGGATAAAGCCGATTGTGCTCAGCCCCTGAGCAAACACCCCCGCGGCAACCAGCAGCATCACCACGCCCGCGAAGGCATCCGCCATACCGCGGAAGGCGACTTCAAGACCTGTGAACACCTTCTGGGTATTAAAGCCACGAACAAATTCCAGGATGGCCGCCAGCAGCATACAGATCACCAGGATAGTGATGATGTGCAGCTGAGGGCCCCATTTGCCGTCAAAAATAAGCACGCCAATAATCGGCGTGAAGGGCAGGATGGAATAAAACGCCGGGGCGGTAGTGGTGATTTCACTGACGTCCATCATCTCATGGCTGACGTTCTCTTTCTTATCGAGGTAGCGTTGCCAGAAGAAATGCGCCACGCCCATGCCGAGAATAGCGGTGATGGAGATTGGCAGTGTGGTTTTGAAGGCGAAGTCAATCAGCGACATTTCCGCGGCTTTCGCGGCCAGCACCACGTCACCGGAAGTAGGGGAGAGAATAATCGCCGCCGGAGAGGCGCAAATAGCCGCCGCTGCGCCACGGCTGATCCCGACGTTAACCATTACCGGGAATAACGTCGCCATTAACAGCACGCCAAGGCCCGTTGCTGAGGAAACGGCTAATGACATCAGACAGGCCAGGAAATAAGCCGCGACCATCAGCAGATAGGGGGAGTTAATATATTGCAGCGGTTTAGAAGCCAGCTTCACCACCATATCATTCGCGCCGATATGGGTCATATAGGCAGCAAATCCGCAGAGCATCATGATCATCATGCCCAGGTCGCCGCCGCGGCTCATCAGCAGAATTTTTATATATTCCACAATATCGGTAGCGGTATATCCGGTGCTGGCTTCGCTGGCGGGTAAAACCTGATGACCCATTAGCGCGCTAATGATCAGCAGCGTCAGGCCGCCGACAAATAGCACGCCAGTGGCTGAGTAACCTTTAATGATGTAGCGTGCTACACCGACAATGACCACGACTCCAATGAGGAGTTCGAGAAAAGTAAGCATGATTTCCCCTGTATCTTTGCTGCCCGAGAGACAAATAATCAATAAAAAAGAAGCCTGAAATGTGCCGAATAAATGGCCAGTCCTTGCTGATTAAAATCAAGAAAGAGACTACTAAAGGCAATGATGACGATATTTTTGCTAACCCTGCGTCATTTATATTAAGACGTTATTGACCTGATGAATAGATATTATATGTCATTAAATTGATGGTGAAGTGTTAAGGTTTTGAGTATTACTTGCCGACAATCGATTTAAAAACGTAAATCTCTTTAAAACTACTTCTCTTTCATTCTTTTGCCTGCTTATACTCGGTTCACTTTTACCCTATCCGACGATCTGAATATGCACGCCAGCTGGACGTATCGCCTGCGCTTTATCAAAAAACATCTGCTGATGTTTTTGCTGGCGTTTGGCTGGCTGTTAATCCAGAGTCAGGTGGCCGTCGCCTCCCATCAATGTTCAATGGATTTGCGCGGTGAGGTGGCAACCATCCAGCATATGGATATGATGGCGGAACCGGGGCCGCATTATGCTGCCGGTGCTTCACCGCTGTGTGAAAAACATTGTGTGCCGGATCAGGTACAAAAAGATCCTGCCCAGCCGCATCTGGTGGCGCTGCCTGCCGCCATGACCCTGACCTTAACGACGCCAGAGTGTTCATCTGCAAGCCATTCTGCGTGGTCTGTTACACCTCCTGCTGTGGGGCCGCCGGCAACGATCCGCTATTGCCGGTTTCGGGAGTAAAAACCTGTTAATTCGTTGATTTTATTTACTTAACGTTTAACAGGAGTTTTATCATGCGTACCCTATTCCTTTCCGCGCTGGTTGGCGCGTCCATCTCTTTCGCTTCTTATACCGTTCAGGCAAACCAGACCTGGCAGGGCCGCGGCGTGGTTCAGTCGATCTCTGACAATGCCGTCATGCTCCGTCACGAGGCCATACCGGAACTAAAATGGCCAGCGATGACCATGCCGTTTACTTTATCTGCCGGCGCCACGCTGAATGGCGCCAAACCGGGGGATGAGGTGACCTTCACGCTTGAGCGTGCGGGTGACGGTTTCCAGATTATCTCGCTGACGCCAGCGCGCTAAGCGAGGTCACCATGAAACAACACACACTGAGCCTGTGGCTCGGTGGGGTGTTGTTCGGCCTGTTAACCTCCGCCGCGCAGGCGGAGCCGTGGACGCTCGAACACACCCTGACCGAAGCCCAGCGCTACTCGGCAGAACTCTCCGCCAGCCGTAACGAAGCGCAGGCGCTGGATGCGATGGCGGATTCCGCCACGCAATTACCTGATCCAAAACTGAAATTCGGTATTGAAAACGTGCCGGTACAGGGCAGCAACGATCGGCGGCTTACGCGCGAAGGGATGACCATGCAGAAGGTTGGCATCATGCAAAGCTACGTCAGCTCAGAGAAGCGGGAACGTAAAGCACAGACTTTTCAGGCGCAGGCGCGAAGCGTGCTGGCAAAATCCGAGGCCGTACGTGCCGCGCTTCAGCGTGATACCGCCCAGGCCTGGCTGGATCTGGCGCTGGCACAGCAGGCGCTGAAAACGGCCAGAACGCTGGTCCGTGAAACGGAACGCCAGCGGGGCGTGCAGAAGGCGAGCGTCGGGGCGGGAGGCGCAACGCCGGACAGCGTACTGGCCCTGCAAATGATCCTCAGCGCCATGCGCGACAAAGAGACGCTGGCGCAGCGGGATGTGCAGCTGGCGCAAAGCCGTCTGCTGGAGCTAACAGGGCACGCTATTACGGCGGTTCGCGGTCCGCTGCCGCGCTATCAGCGCCTTCCTGCCGATGAAAAAACGTTGCAGGAGGGGATTGCCAGACACCCGGAAGTGGAGGCCGCGCGACGTGAAGCAGAGACCGCGAAAGCGCGTTCAGCGCAATCTGCCGTGGCAGCGCTACCCGATGTGGATGTGGAGGTCTATTACGCCCACCGCGCCGAAGGCTATGACGATATGGCTGGCGTGATGTTCAGCGTGGATCTGCCTTTGTTCCAGTCAAAACGTCAGGACAAGGATTACGCCGCCGATGTTTCCCGCTCAATGCAGGCGGTGGATCAACTGACGCTGCTCAAACGCGAACACATTGCCCAGGTGCAAACGCTGGTGGCGCAGTATCAGGCTGCGCAAACGGTGTGGCAGCGTCAGCGGGACGAGGTACTACCGTTGCAGCGACAACGGCTGGCGGTGCTGACGGCGCAATATCGTTCTGGACAGTCGGCGCTTCCGGCCCTGCTGGAGGCGCGTCGTGGCGTACTGGATACGGAACTGGCGGTGAACCAGGCGGAGCGCGAAATGGCGCGAACCTGGGCTGCCGTGAACTGGCTGATCCCGCAGGAGCTGGCGCAATGAAAAAAACAACGTTAATGGCGATTGCCATCGCGATAGCTGCCGTTGGCGGCTATTTTGTCGGACAGAAGCAGACGCATCAGCCGGATGCGGCTTCACAACCATCAGAACGCAAGGTGCTTTACTGGTACGACCCCATGGTGCCCGGTCAGCGCTTCGATAAGCCGGGTAAATCCCCTTTTATGGATATGGATCTGGTCCCACGCTACGCCGATGAAGCGCAGGCGGCGTCAGGCGTGGCCATCAGCACTCAACAGCAGCAAAACCTGGGGATGAAAACCGCCAACGTTGAGAGGCGCCAGCTGGTTTCGCCGTTCTCGGCCTTTGCCACGGTTGCAACGGATGAACGTAACGTCTCGGTGTTGTCAGCCCCGGCCAATGGCGTGGTGTCAAAATTGTTTGTTAATGCGCCGCAGCAGCAGGTAAAAGCCGGAGAGGCACTGGCGCAACTGTGGATCCCGCAGTGGACCGCCGCCCAGCAGGAGTATCTCGCGGTTCGTCAGCTTGGCGATGCCGCATTGACCCGCGCCGCTCGCGAGCGGCTGGCGTTGCAGTTTATGCCAGAAGAGGTCATTCGTTTGCTGGAGCGTAGCGGTAAGCCGCAGACCACGCTCATTCTGCGCACCGACCGGGCGGGCTATGTGGTGAAGCTGGACGTGCGGGAAGGGGCGCAAATCACCGCAACGGCGCCGCTGTTTGAGATCGCCAGCCTCGATCCGGTCTGGCTGGTGGTCGACTACCCGCAAACGCAGGCGCAGTCTCTGGCGGTGGGCAGCAAGGTGGTAGCAACCTCAGAAAGCTGGCCGGGGGAGCAGTTCCACGGCACGGTCAGCGAATTGCTGCCGCAGATGGAGGCGGCCACGCGAACCCTGAAAGCCCGTATCGTGCTGGAAAATTCCGCACATAAGCTGAAGCCGGGCATGTACCTCTCCGTCAGCCGTGCGGAAGAGCTGAAAGGCCCGCAGGTGCTGGCGGTGCCGGAAGAAGCGGTGATTAACAGCGGAGAGTCTGCGCGTCTGCTGCTGGCTACCGGGGACGGTTATTTCCAGCCTGTGACGGTGAAAACCGGCCTGACGGCGCAGGGCTGGACGGCGATCCTGTCCGGGGTCAAAGAGGGCGATAAGGTGGTGACGTCCGGGCAATTCCTGATTGATTCCGAAGCCAGCCTGCGTAGCGTGATGCCGGAGGTGACGCCATGATTGCCGCTGTGATTCGCGCCTCGTTGCGTAACCGCCTGCTGGTGATCCTGGCCGCGCTGATGATGGCCAGCTGGGGCTGGTGGGCGGTGCAGCGCGCGCCGCTGGACGCGTTGCCCGATCTGTCTGATGTGCAGGTCATTATCAAAGCGAGTTACCCCGGGAAAGGGCCGCAGGTGATTGAAGATCAGGTGACCTGGCCGCTGACAACCTCCATGTTGTCTGTGCCGGGTGCCAAAACCGTGCGCGGTTTTTCAATGTTTGGTGACGCTTATGTGTATGTGCTGTTTGAGGATGGCACCGATCTCTACTGGGCGCGATCCCGGGTGCTGGAATATTTAAGCCAGGTACAGGCGCAGTTTCCGCCGGGCGTGAAGGTGTCGCTGGGGCCGGATGCGACGGGCGTGGGCTGGATCTACGAATATGCGCTGATCGACCGTAGTGGAAAACACAGCCTGGCAGATCTGCGGGCCCTTCAGGACTGGACGCTTAAGTTCGAGCTTAAGACGGTACCGAATGTATCTGAAGTGGCAAGCATTGGCGGAATGGTGCGTCAGTATCAGATCGTGGCGGACCCGGCGAAAATGCGCGCGCTGAATATTACCCACAGCCAGCTATCCGGCGCGGTGCAGGCCGCCAATAAAGAGAGCGGCGGCGCCCTGCTGGAGATGGGCGAAGCGGAGTATATGGTGCGGACAACGGGCTATTTGCGCTCGCTGGAGGATTTTCGCAATGTGGTGATCGCCACCCGCGATGGCGTACCTGTCCTGCTGAAAGATGTCGCCACCATTGGCATTGGCCCGGAGATCCGCCGGGGCGTGGCGGAGCTTAACGGTGAAGGGGAGGTTGCTGGCGGCGTAATCGTGATGCGCTACGGGCAGAACGCGCTGGAAACCCTTCGCGCGGTAAAAGCGAAACTGAGCGAGCTGCAAAAAACGCTGCCGCAGGGCGTCGAGATTGTTCCGGTCTACGATCGCTCCACGCTGATTGAGGAGTCGGTCAAAACGCTGACGCACAAGCTGCTCGAAGAGTTTGCCGTGGTGGTACTGGTGTGCGCGCTGTTCCTGTTCCACCTGCGTTCCGCGCTGGTGGCGATGGTTTCTCTGCCGCTGGGGATCCTCGGGGCTTTTGTGGTGATGCACTATCAGGGCATTAACGCGAATATGATGTCGCTCGGCGGGATCGCCATTGCCATCGGAGCGATGGTGGATGCGGCAATTGTCATGATTGAAAATATGCACAAGGTGCTGGAGCAGTGGCGGCATGATAATCCGGGCAAAGAGCCTGCGTCGGGAGAGTACTGGCGTCTGGCGGAAAAGGCGGCGGTTGAAGTGGGACCGGCGCTGTTTTGCAGCCTGTTAATCATCACGCTGTCATTTATACCGGTATTTTCGCTGGAAGCGCAGGAGGGGCGAATGTTCTCGCCGCTGGCGTTCACCAAAACCTGGTCGATGGCCGTGGCCGCCGGGCTTGGGATAACCCTTGTACCGGTGCTAATGGGCTTCTTTATTCGCGGGAAAATCCCGGATGAGAAGGCAAACCCAATAAACCGCCTCCTGATCCGCCTGTATGAGCCGTTGCTTGATAAGGTACTGACCTTCCCGAAAACGACCCTGGCACTGGCATGTCTGCTGCTGATCGCCACGCTCTGGCCGCTGAGCCGCCTGGGCAGTGAGTTTATGCCGCCGCTGGATGAAGGGGATTTACTCTATATGCCCTCCACGCTGCCGGGGATCTCTGCTCGCGAGGCATCGCGGCTGCTTCAGCAGACGGACCGCTTGATCAAAAGCGTACCGGAGGTGGCGAGCGTGTTTGGCAAAGCTGGTCGGGCGGAGTCGGCAACCGATCCCGCGCCATTAACCATGCTGGAAACAACTATCCACTTTAAGCCCCGCGAGCAGTGGCGGCCTGGAATGACGCCGCAAAAGCTGGTGGAGGAGCTCGATAAAACCGTGTCGCTGCCGGGCATTGCCAATGTGTGGGCGCCCCCTGTCCGTAACCGTCTGGACATGCTGGCAACCGGGATCAAAAGCCCGGTCGGCATTAAGGTGAACGGCAATAATATTGCCGACATTGAGCGCGTGGCCCGGCAGATTGAGCTGGAGGTGAAGGACGTTCCTGGCGTCTCCTCGGCGCTGGCGGAGCGACTGGAAGGCGGGCGCTACGTGGATATTCGTATCGACCGGCAAAAAGCCGCGCGCTACGGCGTTTCCGTCGATGAACTGCAAAGCCTGGTCTCCACGCTGGTCGGGGGCGATAACATTGGTGAGGTGATCCAGGGACGCGAGCGGTACCCCATCAACCTGCGTTATCCCCGCGATTTGCGTGATAACGTCGACACGTTGCGGGTGTTGCCGGTAGTAACCGCCAGCGGTAGCCAGGTGGCGCTGGGGGAACTGGCCGATATCGTCGTGACGGAAGGCCCACCGATGCTAAAAAGTGAAAATGCGCGCCTTTCCAGCTGGATCTACGTGGACTTACGCGGGCGCGATCTGAAGTCCGCCGTAGATGAAATGCAAAAACGGGTGGAGGAGAAGGTGGTATTGCCGCAGGGCGTATCTCTCTCCTGGTCCGGGCAGTTTGAATATCTGGAACGGGCGACCGCGACGCTTAAAATAGTCTTACCTGTCACGCTGATGATTATATTCATCCTTTTATGGTTAACCTTCAGGCGGATATCAAATGTCCTGATAATAATGGGGACATTGCCTTTCGCGCTTATTGGTGGGGTGTGGTTATTATGGCTGCTTGAATATAATTTGTCTGTGGCGGGGGCCGTTGGCTTTATCGCCCTTTCCGGGGTGGCAGCAGAATTCGGCGTAATTATGGTTCTATATTTGAATCATGCGCTTGATAAATATCACAGGCTTGAGCCAGAAGGGGGAAATACGGTGCTATTGCGGGCGATCCACGAAGGTGCCGTGCTGCGCGTGCGTCCGAAGGTGATGACGGTCGCCACGATTATGGCGGGACTGCTGCCCATCATGTGGGGCAATGGGAGTGGCTCGGAGGTGATGCAACGTATTGCTGCACCGATGATTGGTGGCATGGTTACTGCACCGTTATTGTCGATGTTAGTTATTCCCGCACTCTACAAATTGTTACATCAACGTTAAAAATGTCAACTGCATGTGCTTATTCAGGCATGCAGTTTATGTATCGTCAGACTATTCCCAGGAGCGGGATGGTAATTAGGAATAACACCCATGCTGTTAAGCGTTCATTCAAGTATTCTGTGCTAAGGTCTGCACCGAATACTAAATATGGTAATGGCATTGTGATTGTACGAATTAAATTCCCCCTGATTTTATTGTTTATTATTGCGCAGTTATCATTTGCGTCTGCTGTTAATGCACAGAGCAATACAGCGGATAAAAGCTGGTTCACCACCTTCACGGATAACGTTGCGCAAACATGGAACGAACCTGAACATTACGATCTCTATATTCCGGCCATTACGTGGCATGCACGTTTTGCCTACGATAAAGAAAAAACAGACCGTTATAACGAGCGTCCGTGGGGGGCTGGTTTCGGTCAGTCTCGCTGGGATGAAAAAGGTAACTGGCATGGCCTGTACCTGATGGCGTTTAAGGACTCCTACAATAAATGGGAGCCTATTGGTGGCTACGGCTGGGAAAAAACCTGGCGTCCGTTATCAGACGACAACTTCCGTCTTGGGCTGGGCTATACGGCAGGGTTCACGGCGCGTGATAACTGGAAATACATTCCTGTTCCGGTACTGTTGCCGCTTGCCTCCATCGGCTATGGTCCTGCAACGTTTCAGATGACCTACATACCGGGTACGTATAACAACGGTAACGTTTACTTTGCCTGGATGCGGTTTCAGTTTTAACTGAATTTGTCTGGTAAATCGGCCAAAAAACGCACAGACATTGAAATGTAAAGGATAAAAATCGGACAGCGAAAATTAACGCGACTTTTGTCACTTTTTATCAAAGATCCGCTGGACAAAACGCCTCACAATTGTTGTACTGATACCCGACACAGCATTTGTGTCGTTTTTTAATGTAAAGGTAATTTTGATGTCTAAGATTAAAGGTAACGTTAAGTGGTTTAATGAGTCCAAAGGATTCGGTTTCATTACTCCTGAAGATGGCAGCAAAGACGTGTTCGTACACTTCTCTGCAATCCAGTCTAATGGTTTCAAAACTCTGGCTGAAGGTCAGCGCGTAGAGTTCGAAATCACTAACGGTGCCAAAGGCCCTTCTGCTGCTAACGTAATCGCTCTGTAATTCAGACGCGTCAGCAAGAATTTCAAAACCCGCTCAATGAGCGGGTTTTTTTCGTTATGAATCAACCAAAAAGATAGATCTTCAGAAAGCTGGCGACGATCGCGACGCTTAGCAATACCATACCCACGCCTGACAGATTCTCTCTCATGCTATCACCCTCGTTCAATATTGAGCCAAGAATGACAGAGAAAAATTAAGCCAACATTAAGGTTGTCGCGCTTAATGTCCGCTGGCGGAGGAAAATAACCAGAATGCGATCGCAGTCATCGCAAACGAGCCAAGCATGTTAACGGCAATGTTCGTCAGCGCCCAGCCCATCCGGCCTTCCTGAAACAGAAACACCACCTCCGCAGAGAAGGTAGAAAACGTCGTTAAACCGCCGCAGAAACCGGTCGTAATCAATACCTTCCACATAGGGTCGATGTTGGTCATGCGATTAAACCACGCCAGCCCCATCCCGATGATAAATGCCCCGATCAGGTTTGCCGCCAGTGTCCCCATCGGAATGGCCTGATGCAGCGGGTTAAACCGCATGCTTAAGAGCCAGCGCGCAACGCTACCCGTGCCCCCACCAATAAAAACGGCTATAAGTAGTTGTAACACTGTCAATACCTGCTATTTGCTGTGTAAGTGCGTCGAGTGTAACGCTGTTTTTAACCGGGAGACAATTATGTATGTTGCAGTAGGGCAGTTTGCGGTGACGCCGGACTGGAATGAAAACGCGGACAAGTGCATCTCCCTGATGAACCAGGCGAAGCAAAAAGGGGCGGCGCTGCTGGTGCTTCCTGAAGCGTTACTGGCGCGCGATGATGGCGATCCGGACCTGTCGGTAAAGTCTGCGCAAATGCTGGAAGGGGCGTTTCTGAAACGACTGCTGGCCGAAAGCGTCGGTAACGCGCTCACCACCATTTTGACTATCCATGTTCCCTCCACGCCGGGGCGGGCGGTGAACACGCTGGTGGCGATACGTGAAGGCGCTATTGTCGCAAGCTACGCCAAACTTCATCTGTATGATGCGTTCAGCGTCCAGGAGTCGCGACTGGTCGATCCGGGGAGTGTAATTCCGCCGCTGATTGAGGTGGAGGGTTTTAAGGTTGGCCTGATGACCTGCTACGATATCCGCTTTCCGGAGCTGGCGCTGAACCTGGCACTACAGGGGGCCGAGGTGCTGGTTCTGCCCGCCGCGTGGGTCAGAGGACCGCTTAAGGAGCATCACTGGGTAACGCTACTGGCCGCACGCGCGCTGGACACCACCTGCTATGTAGTGGCTGCGGGTGAATGTGGCAATAAAAATATTGGACAGAGCAGGGTTGTCGATCCGCTGGGAGTGACAGTAGCCGCGGCGGCGGAAGCGCCTGCTTTACTGCTGACGGAGATAACGTCAGCACGAATAACGCTTGCGCGTCAGCAATTACCTGTTCTGCGCAACCGCAGGTTTGCGCCACCGCAATTAATATGATGTTTTTTTCAACAATGCTTGATTCACCTTGTTACAGATTGCTATTGTGTGCGCGCGCCTGATGACCGTTAATACGTTCAGGTTTCTTTGGCGCTGAATGCAGCCTGTTTCATGTAAAGAAGGTATTTATGGGTGAGATTAGTATTACCAAACTGCTGGTGGTTGCCGCACTGGTCGTCCTGCTGTTCGGTACCAAGAAGTTACGCACGCTGGGTGGAGACCTGGGTGCTGCCATTAAAGGCTTTAAGAAAGCAATGAACGATGACGACGCGGCAGCGAAGAAAAGTGCCGAAGATGACATCGCAGCACAGAAGCTTTCACACAAAGAGTAATGGCAATGCTGCAAGGCTTGCATAAAAAAACCGGCTCACGAGGCCGGTTTTTTGTTTTACTGTAAATAAGTTTTACAGCTTTATTTCACTTCTTCGCCCTTCGCCTGCATATCGGCGTGATAAGAGGAGCGAACAAACGGACCGCACGCAGCGTGGGTAAAGCCCATCGCCATCGCTTCGGCTTTCATTTCATCGAACTCATCCGGACTCACGTAACGCTGTACAGGCAGGTGGTGACGGCTTGGCTGTAGGTACTGCCCCAGCGTCAGCATGGTGACGCCGTGGCGGCGCAGATCGCGCATCACTTCAATGATCTCAGCGTTGGTTTCACCCAGTCCCACCATCAGGCCAGACTTGGTAGGAATATGCGGATGGGCTTCTTTAAAGCGCTCCAGCAGCTTCAGCGACCAGTTGTAATCTGCACCTGGACGCACCTGACGGTAGATACGCGGTACGTTCTCCAGGTTGTGGTTGAACACGTCTGGTGGCGTCGCGGTCAGGATATCGAGCGCGCGGTCCATACGGCCACGGAAGTCCGGCACCAGCGTCTCAATCTTAATGTTCGGGCTTTTTTCGCGGATGGCGGTAATGCAGTCAGCGAAATGCTGAGCACCGCCATCGCGCAGATCGTCACGGTCAACGGAGGTGATAACAACATAACGCAGCGCCATATCGGCAATGGTCTGCGCCAGTTTTTGCGGTTCGTTAGCGTCAGGCGCAACAGGACGGCCATGGGCAACGTCACAGAACGGACAGCGGCGGGTGCAGATGGCACCCAGAATCATAAACGTCGCGGTACCGTGATTGAAACATTCAGCAAGGTTAGGGCAGGAGGCCTCTTCACAGACAGAGTGGAGGCCATTTTTGCGCATCGCCGCTTTGATCCCCTGAATACGCGAAGAGTCAGCCGGAAGTTTAATTTTCATCCATTCCGGTTTTCTTAACAGCGCCTCGCGCTCTGTAGCCACGTTTTTAACCGGGATAAGGGCCATTTTATCGGCATCGCGGTATTTAACACCGCGTTCCATCACAATGGGTTTACTCATAGCGTGCGTGTTCCAGTTGCGAATATCGAAGGAAAGCGTTTCAATTCAAGGGAATGTTGTAATTATCAACTATTTTTGAACGAACGACAGGCAGTATAACATTTAAAGGGGCGGTAAAGCAGCCTGCCAGGTCGCCAATTTGTAAAATAGTTGTTGTTTTGTGCCTTTTGCCCCGCATGCGGCAGGGCCTTACGCTGAAAGGCGGATCAAAAAGTCTGGCGGATCACATTGATGACGTTTTCCAGCACCGGATCGCGCAGGCTTAGCTTGTTGTAATGCAGTGAGATTTCAATAGATTCCGTCGTAAGTTGACTTAATGGAATGCTCTCCAGTGGCCAGCACTTTTGAAGCAAAGTGAAGAGACGCACAGGCATGATACAGAGCAAGTCGCTGCTGCCAATCAGGGCCGCGAGGGTAAACATATTGTAACTGCTAAAGCTGATCGGACGGTCCGGGAACAGTTCGTCAATACGTTGTCGCAGCGGATCCTGACCCTGTCCTTCGGACATAAATGTCGCATGTTCGTAATGGCGCAAATTTTCTGGCGTCAAAGGTGCGCTCAACGCAGGGTGAGCCTGACGACAAACGAGCGCCAGAGTGTCGGTATAAAGTACGTTATGCCCTAACGCTCTGGCCGTAAAGCTATTGCCGTCGATGATCAGGTCCGTCTGGAATTGCGCCAGCTGTGTTTCCGGATCGGTGACGGGCACGTTGCGGATAAGCAACTGTGGCGCATGCTGTTTCACCGCCTGATAGATGGCTGGCATGACCAGAACGCCCACTGAGGGAGAGGTGCCTATGGTGATAGTTCGTTGCTTATCGTAACTGCCGGTGAGATCCAGCGCGCCCAGTATTGATTCCAGACCCTGGCTGATGTACTCGTGCAGATGGGTGGCGTACGCGGTTGGGGTTACGCCCTGGCCTTTACGAATAAATAACGGATCGGGAAATATCGCGCGCAATTTTTGAATTGACTGGCTAATAGCAGAGGGCGTGAGATTAAGAATTTTCGCAGCATTAACGATACCTTTATGGACATATACCGCCTCAAAAATAGTCAATAAATTGAGATCAATATTACGTAAAGTCCGAAAAATTTGCGGCTTATCTTCGCCGCTGGTTTCATTCAGGCGTTTGGCTGGTAAATTAGTAGGCTCCACGCTCTTACTCCGTATCCATTCACAATATGAATGATAGTTGAATTTATTTATTATGCTTGCAGAGATTCGTAAAGTGTTTAGTAAGTTTCCATTATTTATCGAAAACAAGCAGTTGGGTGATTGTCACGCACGTTACACGAAACCCGGTGATGGTTCTATTAAGGTTCTAATTAATATGTGACGCTAATATATGGGCGACTCGAAAATATAGAATATGCGGTTTATTGTAAAGCGTAAATGCGGTAATTAAGCAGTGGCTGGTCAAATAATTGAGCCACTGCCCAAGGTAAGTTAAGCAGCAATATATTCGTAGGTGGGATTGTTAAGCAGTGCTAAAAAGTTCTTCAGAAGCACGGGCCGGATATTGTCAGGCGTGGCGGTATCGACCCACTGGCGCATTTGCGTCATTTCCATACCGGCATACCCACATGGGTTGATGCGCTGGAAGGGGGCCAAATCCATATTGATATTCAGCGCCAGCCCGTGGAACGAGCAGCCTTTGCGGATACGCAGCCCCAGCGAACAGATCTTCATCTCTCCCACATAAACGCCCGGGGCATCGGCTCGAGGGTGAGCGTCAATATCGTACTCAGCCAGCGTATTCACCACGGTTTGCTCCAGTAAGGTCACGAGCTCACGCACGCCCAGCTTTCTGCGTTTCAGGTTAAGCAGAACATACATCACCTGCTGGCCCGGGCCGTGGTAGGTCACCTGTCCACCGCGATCGCTCTGGATCACCGGGATATCGCCCGTCATCAATAAATGTTCGGCTTTTCCTGCCTGGCCTTGAGTGAACACCGGCAGGTGTTCAACCAGCCAGATTTCATCAGGCGTGGTGTCATCGCGCCTGTCGGTAAAGTCATGCATAGCCTGAGAGACAGGCTCGTAAGGCTGTAGCCCAAGATGGCGGACAAGAATTTTATCCTGGTACAAAAGGATGTCTCCGAAGACAAGGGAGAATAGGTAACGGGGAGTATATCACAGCGGGGAAGTGGGTTACCCGGCAAACCGGGTAACCGCAGAAGGACTACAGCACCATACGAACAATTTCAATATTGCCGAGCTCTTCGTACAGCGTCTCAACCTGCTCAATGTGTGTCGCAGTGATGGTGATTGAGACCGAGTGGTAGTTACCTTTGCTGCTCGGTTTGACTGATGGAGAGTAGTCGCCCGGCGCATGGCGCTGTACCACTTCAACCACCTGATCAACCAGCTCAGGTTTCGCCAGACCCATTACTTTGTAAGTAAAAGGGGTAGGGAATTCAAGCAGTTCGTTAAGTTTGGTTTTCATGTCAGCTCCGGCGTGTGTATAAAAAATAATAACTCCCGCCACGGGGCGGGAGTTTTACTGATACGTAGTATATGGGGATCAAAATCACACTTTCAAGTGTTCAATTTTTAACCAAACCAGTGATGGAACATCAGCTTAATGTAATCAATGATTTTGCCGAAGAAATTGCCTTCAGGAATTTCCTCCAGCACCACCAGCGGGCGCTGATCGATGGTTTTGCCATCCAGCTGGAAGTTGATGGTACCCACGACCTGATTCTTTTGCAGCGGGGCGTGCAGCTCGGTGGTATTCAGCACGTAGCTGGCTTTCAGATCTTTCATACGACCGCGTGGGATCGTCAGATAGAGATCTTTGTCCACACCCAGGGAAGCACGGTCGTTATCGCCAAACCAGACAGGTTCAGAGGCAAATTCTTTACCGGCTTTCAGCGGATTCACGGTTTCGAAGAAGCGGAAGCCCCAGGTCAGCAGTTTTTTACTTTCCGTTTCGCGTCCTTTAAACGTGCGGCCCCCCATCACGGCAGAGATCAGACGCATCTGGCCTTCAGTGGCAGAAGCCACCAGGTTATAGCCAGCTTTGTCGGTGTGACCAGTTTTGATGCCGTCGACGTTCAGGCTATTGTCCCACAGCAGGCCGTTACGGTTGGTCTGACGAATACCGTTGAAGGTGAACTCTTTCTCTTTGTAGATAGAGTACTCGTTTGGCACATCGCGGATCAGCGCCTGACCGATCAGCGCCATGTCACGCGCGGAGCTGTACTGACCTTCGGCGTCCAGGCCGTGAACGGTCTGGAAGTGGCTGTTTTTCAGGCCCAGCGCAGAGACGTAGCTGTTCATCAGGCCCACAAACGCGTCCTGGCTGCCCGCTGCAAAATCGGCCATTGCCACGCAGGCGTCGTTACCGGACTGCAAGTTGATGCCACGGATAAGTTGAGAGACCGGAACCTGCATGCCTGGCTTCAGGAACATCAGCGATGAACCTTTGAACACCGGGTTGCCGGTTGCCCACGCATCGTTACCGATAGTCACCAGATCGGTTTCTTTAAATTTACCCGCTTTCATGGCCTGGCCGATAACATAGCTGGTCATCATTTTGGTCAGGCTGGCCGGGTCGCGGCGGGCATCGGCGTTCTGTTCTGCCAGAACTTTGCCGGAGTTGTAATCAATCAGGATGTAGGATTCCGCGTCGATCTGCGGAACGCCAGGGATCATGGTCTTGATGTTCAGGTCATCCGCGTGAGCTGCGGAGAACGCAGCAGCGCAAAGGGCCGTGGTCAGCGCCATGCGCTGCACAAAACGAGCAGAAAAAGTGGTCTTCATGGTCAGAACTACGACATCCGTGATGGAATTAAAAAAAGTGCCTTACTATAGCAAATGCTATACGGGCAGGCATCCGACTTTCATCATGAGAGTGTTAACGTGGTTTACACAAACTGACATTTCGGATACCACCGATTAATTACTTCGCAACAGCGATAAACGACTGGAGCTGCGCCTCGCTCTGCAAACGCTGTTGCAGGGACGCTGCCTGCGATTTGCTGGCAAACGGACCCATCTGGATACGCCATACCGCACCGTTTTGCTCAACGCGGCCTGGCACGCCAAACTGCTGGCTTAAACGCTGCTGATACTGCTCTGCACGGGCCCGATCGCTGACGGCGCCAACCTGAACCACGTAGCTGCCGCTCGCCGTCGCAGGCGCCGCAGTCTGCGTAGCAGCCGGTGCGGTCACCGGGGCGGGTTGTGTAGCGGGTGCAGCAACAACGGGCGCAGGCGCTGGGGCAGGTTCATTTGATTCAATCACGCCCGGCGCTAACGTGGTGGGTGCACCAAGGAAACCACTGCTTTTCACCGGGGCGCCTGTCGCATCTTCACTTTGTAGCGTATCGTTGCTGATGGCGTGCACTTCACCCTGCGGCTGCGCGGGCTCTGCTGGCATTGAAGCGCCCCCCATACCACCGCTTAGATCCGGGCGTGCGGGCAGGGCGTAGGTCTGTTTCGCGACCGTGGTACAGGCCGTGCCCGGGCCAGACAGCGAACCATCCTGCGCCACGATAATCGGGTCGATACGCACTTTTGTATTATTTGAGGTATTCAGACGGTCGGCTGCCGCGCGTGACAGGGAGATCACGCGATCGTTGCCGTAAGGGCCACGATCGTTGATACGTACCACGATCATCCGGCCATTCGCCAGGTTAGTGATGCGCGCATAGCTTGGAATAGGCAGTGTCGGGTGTGCCGCCGTGATCTGCATCGGATCGAAGGTTTCACCTGACGCGGTCAGATTGCTGCCTGGCTCAGCGTCATAGATGGCAGCAAAGCCGGCCTGGCTGAAACGGGAAGGATCCTGAACGATTTTATAGCTTTTACCGTCGCGCTGATAATCCTGATTCACGCTGGCGTTCAGCGGTTCATAAACGGGATCGGCACCGCTAATTTCAACAATCGGGCCATTACAGACCGCAGGCTGCGGCGGCGCGACGGTTGCCTGTTGCTGACCATCATCACTTGTACAGGCGGCAAGTAAACTTGCTGCGATGCAGATCCCCAGCCACTGCTTACGCATTGCGATCCCCTTATTTTTATACGCTTTTGGACAACATTTTCCTGTGGGTATGGATCGACATGACGATACCAAACCCGGCCATCAACACGATCAGTGCCGAGCCCCCGTAACTCACCAGCGGCAGCGGTACGCCAACAACCGGCAGAATACCACTCACCATACCAATATTTACGAAGACATAAACGAACAAAATCAACATTAATCCACCCGCCATAACTCGGCCAAAGGTGGTCTGTGCGCGTGCGGCAATGTAGAGCCCACGCATGATCAACAGCACGTAGAGTGCAAGCAGCACCAGAATGCCAACCAGCCCTAACTCCTCAGCCAGAACGGCAAAGATAAAGTCGGTGTGGCGTTCCGGTAAAAATTCGAGCTGCGACTGTGTCCCGTGCAGCCAGCCTTTTCCGCGCAGGCCGCCGGAGCCAATCGCAATCTTCGACTGAATAATATGATAGCCTGCGCCCAGCGGATCGGTCTCGGGATCGAGCAGCATCATCACGCGCTGGCGCTGGTAATCATGCATCAGGAAGAACCAGAGAATAGGAATAAAGGCAGCCAGCAGGACCACCGCGATGCCGATCAGACGCCAGCTCAGGCCGGACAGGAACAGGACGAACAGGCCGGAGAGGGCGATGAGAATCGAGGTACCGAGGTCAGGCTGTGCGGCCACGAGCAGCGTCGGCAGGAAAATTAGCACCAGCGCAATGGCGGTATTCTTCAACGACGGCGGGCAGACGTCGCGGTTAATGAAGCGCGCCACCATCAGCGGAACGGCGATTTTGGCGATTTCTGACGGCTGGAAGCGGACAATCCCCAGATCCAGCCAGCGTTGCGCCCCCTTCGAGATAGCACCGAACGCATCTACTGCCACCAGCAAAATGATACAGAAAATATAGAGATAGGGCGCCCAGCCCTCATACACGCGCGGTGGTATTTGCGCCATCACCACCATAATGACCAGACCCATGGCGATCTGGCCAACTTTACGCTCCATCATGCCGATATCCTGGCCGCTGGCGCTCCAGATAACGAGGGCGCTGTACACCAGCAGAGCCAGCAGGATCAGCAGCATGGCAGGGTCGATGTGGATCTTGTCCCACAGCGATTTTTTATTCGGATTATCCGTCATGATTATTGGTCCTCCGCCGCAGCGGCTGCCGGGTTTTCAGCTGGCAGTTCGGTGTTGTTATCACCCAGCATGATGTGGTCGAGGATTTGACGCATGATGGTACCCACCGCCGGGCCTGCGCCGCCGTTCTCAAGAATCATCGCCACCGCAACTTGCGGGTTATCATAAGGGGCAAACGCCGTCATGAGCTTGTGGTCACGCAGACGTTCAGCAATTTTATGTGCGTTATAGGTTTCATTCGCTTTCAGACCGAAGACCTGAGCCGTACCTGATTTCGCGGCAACCTTATACGGTGCGCCAGCGAAATATTTGTGCGCCGTCCCGTTAGGGCGGTTGGCTACGCCATACATCCCGTCTTTGGCGATTTCCCAGTACCCGGAATGAATGTCACCCACCGGCGGCTCGTGCGGCTGTATCCATGGCACTTTTTTGCCGTCTTCTACGGTGCTTTGCAGCAGGTGCGGTACTTTCACAACGCCATCGTTGATGAGGATCATCATCGCCTTGTTCATTTGCAGCGGCGTTGCCGTCCAGTAGCCCTGGCCGATGCCCACCGGAATGGTATCACCCTGATACCAGGGTTTTTTAAAGCGCTTCAGCTTCCATTCGCGGGTTGGCATGTTGCCGGAACGTTCTTCCGCCAAATCTATACCGGTGTAATGTCCGTAGCCGAATTTGCTCATCCATTCAGACAGACGATCAATACCCATGTCGTAGGCGACCTGATAGAAGAAGGTATCCGCCGACTCCTCCAGTGATTTGGTCACGTTCAGATGGCCGTGACCCCATTTTTTCCAGTCACGGTAGCGTTTTTCAGAGCCAGGTAACTGCCACCAGCCAGGGTCAAACAGACTGGTATTACGGGTAATGACGCCCGCGCTCAGCGCAGAAACGGCGACATACGGTTTTACCGTTGAGGCTGGAGGATAAACCCCCTGCGTGGCGCGGTTCACCAGCGGGGTGTTTGGATCGTTGAGCAGGCCGGAGTAATCCTTGCTGGAGATGCCATCCACGAAGAGGTTCGGATCGTAGCTTGGCATAGAAACCATCGCCAGAATACCGCCGGTACGCGGGTCGGTCACGATTACGGCGGCCCGGCTACCCGCCAGCAGCGTTTCGATATACTGCTGTAGCTTCAGGTCGAGCGTCAGATAAACGTCATGTCCCGCCTGTGGGGGAACCTCTTTGAGCTGACGGATCACGCGGCCACGGTTGTTAACTTCAACCTCTTCATACCCGGTCTGACCGTGCAGGACATCTTCGTAATAACGTTCAATCCCAAGCTTGCCAATATCATGGGTTGCGGCGTAGTTAGCCAGCTTGCCGTCTTTATCAAGGCGTTCGACGTCTTTATCGTTAATTTTGGAGACGTAGCCTATGACATGCGTCAGCGCGGAGCCGTAAGGATAGTAGCGACGTTTATAGCCTTTGACTTCCACACCGGGGAAACGGTACTGGTTAACGGCAAAACGGGCGACCTGCACTTCCGTCAGGTTGGTTTTTACCGGAATAGAGGTGAAGCGGTGAGAACGTGCGCGCTCTTTTTTGAACGCAGCGATGTCGTCATCAGTCAGGTCGACAACGCTTCTCAGCGCGTTCAGCGTATCCTGCACGTTATCCACTTTCTCCGGCATCATCTCTATCTGGTAGATGGTGCGGTTTAGCGCCAGCGGGGTGCCGTTACGATCGTAGATAATGCCGCGGCTGGGCGCGATGGGCACCAGCTTGATACGGTTTTCGTTTGAGCGGGTCTGGTAATCGGTATAGCGGACAATTTGCAGATTATAGAGGTTGGCGATCAGCACGCCGGTAAGCAGCAAAATCCCCGTAAAGGCGACCAGCGCCCGGCGCACAAACAGCGCGGACTCAGCCGTATAGTCGCGAAAAGAATTCTGTAGTTTCATCCGCTGCTTAAATTACCCTGGTCAGTCATTACTCGCGGTGATAAGGGTGGTTGGTAGTGATGCTCCATGCGCGATACAAACTTTCTGCCACGAGAACCCGCACAAGCGGGTGGGGCAACGTCAGCGCCGAGAGTGACCAACTTTGTTCTGCTGCCGCTTTGCAGGCGGGAGATAACCCCTCTGGTCCGCCAATCAACAGACTGACATCACGACCATCCTGCTTCCAGCGCTCCAGTTCGTGCGCCAGCTGCGGCGTATCCCAGGGTTTTCCCGGGATATCGAGGGTCACGATGCGGTTTTTGCCTGCGGCAGCCAGCATCAGCTCTCCCTCTTTATCGAGAATACGTTTGATATCTGCGTTCTTGCCGCGCTTTCCTGCTGGGATCTCCACCAGTTCGAACGGCATATCTTTTGGGAAACGACGCAGATACTCAGTAAAACCGGTTTGTACCCAGTCCGGCATTTTGGTGCCGACGGCGACCAGTTGCAACTTCACGCATTAACCCCAGAGTTTTTCCAGCTCATACAGGCGACGGCTCTCTTCCTGCATGACGTGGACAATCACATCGCCGAGATCGACAACCACCCAGTCAGCGGTCGCTTCACCTTCAACGCCCAGCGGAAGCAGCCCTGCCGCGCGCGATTCCTGAACAACATGGTCAGCAATCGAAACAACGTGACGAGTTGAGGTCCCGGTGCAGATGATCATGCAGTCGGTGATGCTGGATTTACCCTTAACGTCGATAGCGATGATGTCCTGACCTTTCAGGTCATCAATTTTGTCGATAACAAAATCCTGGAGTGCTTTACCCTGCAAGTTTTCCCCCTGGGTGAATGAGATTGTACAACTATGAATTCGTGGCCAGTCAGTATACCTGAACTGACGCCAGTCGCGGGACAAATGTCACCGCCCGGCTTTTGAAGGCGGGTATCATCCCACCCTCCGCCTGAGATTGCATCGCCATTTTTGTAAAACAATTTCTGTAAAGCAGCGATCGGCGGGAAAGTCTGGCAGCGGAGGATATCAGTATGGCTTAGCCTGTCAAGGCAGGATAAACATTAACAGACAATTTCGCCGGTGATGATCAGGCATCTGTACTTTTCTGATACAAACCGTGTGCGTGGATATAGGCCAGCACGGGCGAGGGCAGGAGATCGTCACAGTCTAAACCCTGCTGGAGACGCTCGCGGATGAGGGTCGCGGAAATATCAAACCACGGCGTTTCAGCGAGGTAAATTTTCCCGGCGGGTAGACTGTGCAGGTCTTCTATATTGTCCGTCAGATGCGCGTCAAGCCACTGCTGATGCTGCGCGTCGCGCATGGTCAACGGGTAGCCCGGACGGCGGCAGACCAGCAGATGACTGTTTTCCAGAATGGTTTCGTACTGGTACCAGCTGGGAAAGTTGAGCAAGGAATCCTGGCCGATGATAAACGCCAGCGGTTGCATGGGCCCCTGCTCAGCGCGCCACTCCCGCAGCGTTTGCGATGTCCAGGAAGGGGTATCCCTGCGCAATTCGCGCTCATCCAGCGTGAAGAGAGGCTTATCTGCGATAGCCAGCGCGAGCATCGCTTTGCGCTGCTCGCTGGTTGCTTCTGGCTGAGGACGATGCGGAGGAACATTGTTGGGCATGATGATTACCCGCTGCAACCCAATCAAATTCGCGAGGATTTCTACCGGTTTAAGATGCCCATAGTGTACCGGGTCGAAGGTCCCGCCATACATTGCCTGTAAAGAATGCATATCACCCATCGATAAATACGTCTGCCAGCGCCTTATGGCAGAGCAGCAAAGAGAGGCTCTCCAGCTCCGCCCAGACAGACTGGCCGTAGTCCTGTTTTAACGTCAGTTCGGCGCGCATCAGAAGTTGCACTGCCTGACGCAACTGCTCCTGGCTCAGGCGGTTTATCGCCTCCGTGGTCATCGCCCGACGGTTCTGCCAGACGCGATGTTTATCGAATAAGGCGCGCAGGGGCGTATGTGCCGACTGACGTTTAAGGTTGTTCAGCAGCAGTAATTCGCGCTGGAGCGTGCGGAGCAGAATGACCGGCTCACTCCCTTCCAGGCGCAGCTGTTGCAGTATGTGCAGGGCTCGCTTACTTTTCGCCGACAGCAGCGCATCAACCCAGTGGAAGGGAGTAAAGTGCGCGGCATCATTCACCGCCTGTTCCACGCGCGGTAGCGTCAGCTTGCCATCGGGCCACAGCAGGGCGAGCCTGTCCAGCGCCTGCGCCAGTGCCAGAAGGTTGCCTTCATAGCAATAGCAAAGGAGCTGGCTGGCGGCATCATCCAGTTGCAGATTGTGCAGCTTTGCGCGCGCGGCAACCCATTTTGGCAGATGCGCCTGTTCTGGCGTCTGGCAGGTGACCAGTACCGCATTGGTGGCAAGCTGGGTAAACCAGGCCGCGTTTTCCTGCGCTTTCGTGAACTTGTTACCGCGTACAATAAGCAGCAGATCGCCGTGTAATAAACTCACCAGCATGGTCAGCTGTTCATTGATGGCCGCGTTAGGACCATTCTCTGGCAGCACGATCTGGATTGTCTGACGAGAGGCAAACAGGCTCATGGCCTGACAAAGCGAGAAGATAGCGTTCCAGTCGGTACTGTTATCGATCTGGAACGTATGATGCTCATCGAAACCCTGCGCGGCTGCCGCATGGCGAACCGCATCAAGGCTTTCCTGAAGTAACAGGGGGTCATTGCCGAGTAGCAGATAGGCCGCGCGCAGCCCTTCGTTGAGCTGCGCGCGGAGTTGTTCAGGATACAACCTGATCATCAGTTACCCAGCGACGTTGGCATATCCGGCGTGCTGGCATCCGGTGTTTCGATAACGTCAGCGCCTTTTTTCGTCGACGCGGCAATGGCAGGCAGTCTGCGGATCAGTTGCTCCGCGGCCTTATCATACATTTCCTTGATGATAATCTGCTGTTCGGCGTCTTTTGCCAGGGCCGTCTGCGGGTTATCGAAGAACGAGCGGTAGACTTTGGTATTGATAGGGTAAATATCTTTACCTGGCATTAAAACGGCCGCATCAACGGTAAGCACCATTTGATATTCCGCGGTTCGTCCATCCTGGAAGATCGATGCCGTGTCTTGTGACAGCGTTGATTTCAGGACGCGGAGCGAAGGAACATCCTGACGCAGGGTTCCCTTCTCGATCAGCTCAACATCGTTCAAACGCAGCTGGTTACGAATGGCCCGGCTCAGCGGTCCATTCGGATCGGATGAGTCGAAGATCATTGTTTTCATCTGAGCAGGCACTGCCGTGGTATTGCGCAGGTGCCAGCCGCAGCCAGCGGTGACCAGCACCGCCAGAGATAAGAGTATTGTTGCCAGGTGTCGCACGTTTCCTCCCGCGCTTAGCCAACGACCAGATTCAGCAGTTTACCGGGTACGTAGATCACTTTACGTACGGTAACGCCCTCAAGGTATTTCGCGACCAGATGCTCCTGGCCTGCGCGCTCGCGAACCTGTTCTTCGGTTGCGTCGACCGCGACGGTAATTTTACCGCGCACTTTACCGTTAACCTGCACCACAACCAGCGTGGTGTTTTCCACCATAGCGGATTCATCCGCCACTGGCCACGGCGCGTTGTCGATATCCCCTTCGCCTTTCAGCTCCTGCCACAGGGTGAAGCTAACGTGCGGCGTGAACGGGTTCAGCATGCGAACGACCGCCAGCAGCGCTTCGCGCATTAACGCGCGATCCTGCTCGCCGTCCTGCGGGGCTTTTGCCAGCTTGTTCATCAGTTCCATAATAGCCGCAATTGCGGTATTGAAGGTCTGACGACGACCAATATCATCGGTGACTTTCGCAATGGTTTTATGAACATCACGACGCAGCGCCTGCTGATCTTCGCTCAGTGCAGCCACGTTCAGCGCTGGCGCATCACCTTGTGAGGTGTGCTCGTAAACCAGTTTCCAGACGCGTTTCAGGAAGCGGTTGGCCCCTTCAACGCCGGATTCCTGCCATTCCAGCGTCATATCTGCCGGGGAGGCGAACATCATGAACAGACGCACGGTGTCAGCGCCGTAACGCTCAACCATCACCTGCGGGTCGATACCGTTATTTTTAGACTTGGACATCTTGCTCATGCCGGTATAAACCAGTTCATGACCTTCGGCGTCTTTCGCCTTCACGATACGGCCTTTCTCGTCGCGCTCCACAATCGCATCAACCGGAGAAACCCAGTTACGTTCACCGTTCGCGCCAACGTAGTAGAACGCATCTGCCAGCACCATACCCTGACACAGCAGCTGTTTTGCCGGCTCGTCGGAGTTGACCAGGCCTGCGTCACGCATCAGTTTGTGGAAGAAGCGGAAGTAGAGCAGGTGCATGATGGCGTGTTCAATGCCACCGATATAGATATCTACCGGCAGCCAGTAGTTTGCAGCATCGGAATCCAGCATGCCTTCTTTGTACTGCGGGCAGGTGTAGCGCGCATAGTACCAGGAGGATTCCATAAAGGTGTCAAAGGTGTCGGTTTCACGCAGCGCTGGCTGACCGTTGACGGTAGTTTTTGCCCACTCAGGATCGGCTTTGATCGGGCTGGTGATGCCGTCCATGACCACGTCTTCCGGCAGGATCACCGGCAGCTGATCTTCCGGCGTTGGCATCACGGTGCCGTCTTCCAGGGTCACCATTGGGATTGGCGCACCCCAGTAACGCTGACGGGAAACGCCCCAGTCGCGCAGACGGTAGTTCACTTTACGCTCGCCCACGCCCAGGGAGGCCAGTTTGTCGGCGATGGCGTTGAAGCCCTCTTCGAAGCTCAGGCCGCTGAACTCACCGGAGTTAAACAGGGTGCCTTTTTCAGTCAGCGCTTGCTCAGAGAGATCGGGTTCAGAGCCGTCAGCAGCAAGAATAACAGGCTTGATGGTCAGGCCGTATTTGGTGGCAAATTCGTAGTCGCGCTGATCGTGACCCGGCACGGCCATCACGGCGCCTGTGCCGTATTCCATCAGTACGAAGTTGGCGGCCCAGACAGGTATTGCTTCGCCCGTCAGCGGGTGGATCGCTTTGAAGCCGGTATCAACGCCTTTTTTCTCCATCGTCGCCATGTCGGCTTCGGCCACTTTCGTGTTGCGGCATTCGTCGATAAAGGTCGCCAGCTCCGGATTGTTTTTCGCCGCTTTTTGCGCCAGCGGGTGACCTGCGGCCACGGCCAGGTAGGTCGCGCCCATGAAGGTGTCCGGACGGGTGGTGTAGACGGTCAGCGTCTGGTCGTAGTTTTCTACGTTAAAGGTAATTTCCACACCTTCGGAACGGCCGATCCAGTTACGCTGCATGGTCTTAACGGTGTCAGGCCAGTGATCCAGATTATCCAGATCGTTCAGCAGTTCGTCAGCGTAGGCGGTGATTTTGATAAACCACTGCGGGATCTCTTTACGCTCAACTTTGGTGTCGCAGCGCCAGCAGCAGCCATCGATAACCTGCTCGTTCGCGAGAACGGTCTGGTCGTTCGGGCACCAGTTAACGGCGGACGTTTTCTTGTAGACCAGGCCTTTTTTATACAGCTCGGTGAAGAACTTCTGCTCCCAGCGGTAGTATTCCGGGGTACAGGTTGCCAGCTCGCGGCTCCAGTCATAGCCAAAGCCCAGCATTTTCAGCTGGTTTTTCATGTACGCGATGTTGTCGTACGTCCACGGAGCCGGTGCCGTGTTGTTTTTCACCGCAGCGCCTTCAGCAGGCAGGCCGAACGCATCCCAGCCGATAGGCTGAAGTACGTTTTTGCCCAGCATACGCTGGTAGCGTGCAATCACGTCACCGATGGTGTAGTTACGCACGTGGCCCATGTGTAGTCGACCAGAAGGATAGGGAAGCATCGACAGGCAGTAATACTTCTCTTTGCTCTCGTCTTCGGTTACTTCAAAGGTGCGCTTCTCGTCCCAGTGTTGCTGGACTTTTGATTCTATCTCTTCCGGGCGGTATTGCTCTTGCATGGCAGCCAGTGGTCCTGTGTTCAATACAGCTACAAATGTAGCCAATGGATGTGGTAATTCAGATCCGCATAGCATAGCCCAAACGCCCGCGTCAAAACAGCCTTTCACGCAAATGCACTTTGCAGGAATTTACCGGGTCTGTGCTTCACCTGACAAAGCGGCGACGAAATAAGGTCTATTATTAGAGACAGTTACTTACCCGGGAGGCAAAATGATGAACAAGGTTGCTCAATTTTACCGTGAACTGGTAGCGACTCTGACGGAAAGGCTGCGTAACGGCGAGCGTGATATCGACGCGTTGGTCGAACAGGCACGCGCACGCGTGACGCAAACGGGTGAGTTATCGCGAACCGAAGTGGAAGAGGTGACGCGCGCCGTGCGCCGCGACCTGGAAGAGTTTGCGCGAAGCTATGAAGAGAGCCAGGACGAAATCGCCGACAGTGTTTTTATGCGGGTAATTAAAGAGAGCCTGTGGCAGGAGCTGGCGGATATTACCGATAAAACCCAACTGGAGTGGCGCGAGGTGTTCCAGGATTTAAACCACCACGGTGTCTATCACAGCGGCGAAGTGGTGGGGCTAGGGAACCTTGTGTGTGAGAAGTGCCACCACCATATCGCCGTTTATACGCCGGAGGTGCTGTCGCTGTGTCCGAAATGCGGGCACGACCAGTTCCAGCGTCGGCCGTTTGAGCCGTAGGTAAAAGCAAAACGGCAACGTCGTTGCCGTTTTTAGTGTCTGCTCCCTCTCCCTGTGGGAGAGGGCATCAGGCCGCAGAATAATAAGCCAGCCTCTCCGCCAGCAAATCCACAAACGCTTTCCGATCGATATCCACCATCACTGTGGTATTCGGCTTGTTTCCCGTCAGCGAGTAATAGTCCACCACCGTCATTCCCTGGGTATATTTCCCCTGTGTTTCCACACCAACCCAACGCTCGACCGTGGTAAACATTTCCGGCTTCAGTAGCCAGGCGATGGTGCATGGGTCATGCAGCGGGGCGCCGTGGAATCCCCACTTCTCGGCTTTGTGATACTCCATAAAGAAATCGAGCAGCTCTGCCACGGTTGTTGCAACCGGGTTACCCACAGTACGAAATCGTTCGATGTCCTGCGCCATAATTTGTGCGCGGTGGGTAACGTCCAGCCCCGCCATCACAATCGGCAGGCCCGACTGGAAGACGATTTCCGCGGCTTCCGGGTCAACAAAGATGTTGAACTCCGCGACTGGCGTCCAGTTCCCCAGCCCTATTGCCCCGCCCATGATGACGATACGGGCGATATTGCTGTGCAGTTCAGGATGGCTGTTCAGCAGCAGCGCTACGTTGGTCTGCGGGCCGGTCGCCACCAGCGTCACGGGCTCTGCGCTTTCACGCAGAACTTTCGCCATGAGCTCGACGGCAGTACAGTTTTGTGGTGCGAAACCCGGCTCCGGCAGCGCCGGGCCATCCAGCCCACTTTCACCGTGAACGTTATCCGCAATGATCAGCTCGCGCATTAGCGGCTTAATGGCGCCACCTGCGACCGGAATATCGGTGCGTTTTAGCAGCGTTAACATGCGCAACACGTTTCGCAGGGTTTTATCCGGCGTCTGGTTCCCTGCAGAGGCGGTGACAGCTTTTACGTCCAGTTCAGGGGAGGCAAGAGCAAGGACGAGTGCGATCGCGTCATCATGACCCGGATCGCAGTCGAGAATAATAGGCTGTGCCATGGCGTTCTCCATTCTTAGCATTATTTGTGACAAGGTTAACGCTGCGATGTGACGCCGAATAGAAAAAGAGATCTAAAGCGTGAAGCAGTGCGCAATCCACAGATTGCGCACTAAAAAGATTAATGCAGGATTTTGGCGAGGAAGTCTTTTGCACGTTCAGATTTAGGATTTGCGAAGAACTCTTCTTTCGGTGAGTCTTCAACAATTTTCCCTTCATCCATGAAGATCACACGGTTGGCCACTTTACGGGCGAAGCCCATTTCGTGCGTCACCACCATCATGGTCATCCCTTCGTGCGCCAGTTCCACCATAACGTCCAGCACTTCGTTGATCATCTCAGGATCGAGCGCGGACGTCGGCTCATCAAACAGCATCGCCACCGGATCCATGCACAGCGCACGCGCGATTGCCACGCGCTGCTGTTGGCCACCTGAAAGCTGCGCCGGGAACTTATCCGCATGTGCAGACAGCCCGACGCGTTCCAGCAACTTCAGTCCCTTTTCACGCGCCGCTTTTTTGTCGCGCTTCAGCACTTTCACCTGCGCCAGCGTCAGGTTCTCAATGATGGAGAGGTGAGGGAACAGCTCAAAATGCTGGAACACCATCCCAACGTGGGAGCGAAGCTGGGCAAGGTTGGTTTTGCGGTCATTCACTTTGGTGCCGTTAACGACAATCTCGCCCTGCTGGACAGGTTCCAGCCCATTAACGGTTTTGATAAGCGTCGACTTACCGGAGCCGGACGGGCCACATACCACCACCACATCGCCTTTTTTCACTTCTGTTGAGCAGTCGGTCAGCACCTGAAAGTGCCCATACCATTTAGAAACATTTTTCAGGGAAATCATTATACGGTCCTTTTCTTCAGCCAGCTGACCAACAGCGATGCGCTTAAACTAATCACAAAATAGACCCCGCCCGCGAAGAGGATCATCTCAACCTGCGTTCCGTCACGTTCGCCAATGGTGGAGGCGGTACGGAAGAAGTCTGCCAGGCTCAGCACGTAGACCAGGGAGGTATCCTGGAACAGGACGATGCCCTGCGTCAGCAGCAGCGGAACCATGGCGCGAAACGCCTGCGGCAGAATAATGAGCTTCATGGACTGCCAGTGCGTCATACCGAGCGCCAGCGCAGCGCTGGACTGCCCGCGCGAGATACTCTGAATACCTGCGCGGATGATCTCGGAGTAGTAGGCGGCTTCAAACATAGAGAATGCCACCATGGCAGAGATCAGGCGGATATCGGTTTTCGGCGACAGTCCCAGCACGTTCTGTAAAAAGCCGGGAACAATCAGGTAAAACCACAACAGCACCATGACCAGTGGAATGGAGCGGAACACGTTAACGTAAGCCGTAGCAAACCAGGCGAGCGGCTTAAAGCTCGACAGGCGCATCACTGCCAGCAGGGTGCCCCAGACAATACCGACGATAATGGCGATTACGGTGATCTTTAAGGTGATCGCCAGCCCATCCAGCAGATAAGGCATGGAGGGAACAATGGAACTCCAGTCAAATTCGTACATTATTTGCCCCCCAGATTGCCCGGCAGGCGTACTTTGCGTTCAACCAGGTTCATCACCAGCATGATGAAAGCGTTAATCAGAACATAGGCGAGCGTGATTGCCGTGAAGGATTCCCATGCGTGAGCGGAGTAATCCAGCAGTTTGCCCGCCTGCGCCGCCATATCTACCAGACCAATGGTTGAGGCGATGGCCGAGTTTTTTACCAGGTTCATCATCTCGGAGGTCATCGGCGGAACGATGACGCGGTAAGCGTTAGGCAGCAGTACGTAACGGTAGGCTTGTGGCAGGGTCAGGCCCATCGCCAGTGCCGCATTCTTTTGTCCGCGTGGCAGTGACTGTATGGCGGCACGCACCTGCTCGCAGACGCGCGCAGCGGTGAACAGTCCCAGACACAGCATGGAGGAGACAAAGAATTGTACGTTAGGATCCAGCTCGGCCTTGAACCACATGCCGAGATCTTCCGGCAGCAGTTCCGGGATCACCAGATACCAGGTAAAGAACTGCACGATCAGCGGAACGTTACGGAACAGTTCCACATAGAGCGTGCCAATCGAAGAGAGAAAACGGTTAGGGACGGTACGCAGAATACCGAACAGCGAACCGACAAGAAACGCGATAATCCACGCCGTTATCGATAACGCAACGGTAACCTGAAAGCCGCTCCACAGCCAGCCGAGATAGGTGGTGTTGCCGAACGGGGCTTGTTGCAGAAAGATGCCCCAGTTCCAGTCAATTGACATAGTAAACTCCAGAAAAAAGAGGGTAGCAGCGCTACCCTCGAAGATTGGTGAGAAGCTCAATTTTTGCGCTGAGTGGGGAACGACCACTCAACGTATAGTCTGTCCATGCTTCCCGACAATCGAGAGGGCAGGAGATCCCGCCCCTGTCGTTCTAGTTAGTTAAGAGCTTTGTCGTTTGGTGATTTGAACAGCGCTTTCATGTCGTCAGACAGTTCAAAGTTCATGTTCAGGTTTTTTGGTGGAATTGGGTTCTTGAACCATTTGTCGAACCATTTTGCCGCTTCGCCAGAGGTTTGCGCCTGAGCGATGGTGTCATCGATCAGCTTTTTGAAGCCTTCATCGCCTTTACGCAGCATACAGCCGTAAGCTTCTTTCGACTGCGCAGTCCCGACGATTTCCCAGTTGTCTGGTTTCTTCGCCTTGGCGCGCTCGCCTGCCAGCAGAGCGTCATCCATCATAAACGCAACGGCACGACCGCTTTCCAGGGTACGGAAGGAGTCGCCGTGATCTTTCGCGCTGATGATGCGCATGTCCATTTTCTTCTCGTCGTTCAGCTTGTGCAGCAGCACTTCGGACGTGGTACCGGAGGTCACGACAACCGCTTTGCCTTTCAGGTCAGCAAAATCTTTGATATCGCCGCCTTTCTTCGTCAGCAGGCGGGTGCCTACAACGAAGATAGTGTCCGAGAAAGCGGCCTGTTTCTGACGCTCAAGGTTGTTGGTGGTTGAGCCACATTCAAAATCAAATGTGCCGTTTTGCAGCAGAGGAATACGGTTCTGTGAAGTGATGGGGATCAGCTTCACTTGCAGGTCAGGTTTGTTCAGCTTTTTCTTCACGGCTTCAACGATGGCGTTGGAGTAATCCTGTGAATAGCCCACGACTTTTTGCGTGTTGTCGTAGTAAGAGAACGGGACAGAAGATTCACGGTGGCCGACCACGATCACGCCGTTTTTGGCAATCTTGTCGAGAGTGCTTCCTGCTGCCGGAGCGTCTTCAGCGTGAACGATGCCCGCAGACATTCCCATAACCAGCATTGCTGTGGCCAGTTTACGTAATTGCATACCCAACTCCTTTCTTATCAGCGCCAGTGACGCTTTGATACCCATTGTGATGTTGTTATATCTCGCGCAATGCGAGTGCAGTGTTATGCAAGCTTGTTAACATTTAGTCTGGCTTAATGTAAAGATTTTGCTGCGTTATTGTTTATTTTTGCGAAGCACGCCGCACCATTCAGAGGCAATAATCTCTCGTTGCACCGTTTCGGTGCTACCGGAGATCCATGCTGGTGCGACAAGGTTGCACGTTAAGCCAGACAGCGTTTGCGTAATTAAACAAAGCAACAGGCGTGCCAGAATTGAATTTTAGGAGGAAATTGTCGGGTGGCGGCTGCGCCGGAGAGTAGGCCGGGTAAGGCGTAGCCGCCACCCGGCAACAGAAGGCCAGGTTATCTACGACGCTGACGCAGGCTCATCACTACGGCGGCAAAACCGAACAGCGTGGTCAGGATCCACAGCGGCCAGTTCCCGGTGCGCGCATAAGGCGTCAGGCCCGTAGCTGGCGTCACTTTCGTGGTCAGCACCTCACGGGTGAACTGCGGGATCATGGCCTGGATTTCACCCTGCGGGCCAATCACGGCGGTGATGCCGTTATTGGTGCTGCGCAACAGCGGACGTGCCAGCTCCAGAGAACGCATTCGTGCCATCTGGAAGTGCTGCCACGGGCCGATCGATTTACCGAACCACGCATCGTTTGAGATGGTCAGCAGATAGTCGGTGTCCGGGCGGAAGTTATCGCGCACCTGCTCGCCGAGGATAATCTCGTAGCAAATAGCGGCCGTCAGGGCAAACCCGTGCGCATGCAGCTGCGGCTGAACGTAAGGGCCCCGGCTGAATGAGGACATCGGCAGGTCAAAGAACGGTGCCAGTGGGCGCAGAATAGACTCCAGCGGAACAAACTCGCCAAACGGTACAAGGTGATTTTTGTTGTAACGATTGGTGGAGGTATAGCTGTATTCGCTGTCCTTACCGAGCGTAATGATCGTGTTGTACGTGTCATAGCGGTTCTGCTGATTGAGACGCGCATCCACAAGTCCGGTAATCAGCGTACTGCCGCGCGCGCGCAGCAGATCGTCCATCATCTTCAGGAAGGGCTGCTGATTGATCTCCAGATCCGGGATCGCAGACTCAGGCCAGATGATGAGCTGCGATTTACCCATCACCTTTTCGGTGGCGTTGGCATAGATTTTCAGCGTGTTCAGCAGCTGATTCTCATCCCATTTCAATGACTGCGGGATATCGCCCTGTATCAACGATACCTGCGTGGCGCGCGCGGGCTCCAGCGTGAACCACTGGATATAACGCAGTGGGAAAGGCAGGGCAAACAGGATTAACGAGGCAACCAGCGGCTTCCAGTTACGTGTCACCAGAGCCAGCACCAGCAGGCCGCTGACCGCCATGAGCAGGAAGTTAATCGCCTCCACGCCCATGACGGGAGCCAGACCTTTCAGCGGGCCGTCCACCTGGCTATAGCCGAACTGCAACCACGGGAAGCCGGTCAGTACCCAGCCGCGCAGAAATTCGGTGATTTGCCAGACAACGGGAGCCGCTATCGCGACGCGCAGCCAGGTCGTTTTAGGCCACAGACGAGATAGAATACCGGCGAACAGGCCAGTGTAGAGCGAAAGATAGGCGGCGAGCAGCACAACCAGGAAGACGTTAACCGGCCCCGGCATTCCGCCAAATTGCGCGATACTGACGTAGACCCAGTTGATACCAGAGCCAAACAGCCCCAGCCCCCAGAAGTAGCCTATGGCCGCGGCCTGTACCGGACGACGATTCAGGGTAAGACCCTGTAGCCCCATCAGGGAGAGAATAGCGGCTGGCCAGATATCGTAAGGAGAAAAAGCCAGCGTACCGCTGGCTCCGAGTAACAGCGCCAGCAGCAAACGGACGCGCTGGCGTTCAAAGAGTGGGGCAAATGCCATTTACATTAATCTTCCAGTTTTGGCACCGGTGAGTCGTCCGGCATTCTGACATGAACCTGAATAATACGTCGGCTGTCAGCCATTGCGACCTTGAACTGGTAACCATCGATGTCAACGGTTTCACCGCGGGCCGGAAGATGGCCGAAGGCCTGCATCACCAGACCACCAATGGTGTCCACTTCTTCATCGCTGAAGCTGGTGCCAAAGGTGTCATTGAAGTCTTCAATGGAGGCCAGCGCGCGCACGGTCCAGGTGTGGCGGCTCAGCTGACGGAAGTCGATATCCTCTTCTTCGTCATACTCATCTTCGATTTCGCCCACGATCAGCTCAAGGATGTCTTCGATTGTGACCAGACCGGAAACGCCACCAAATTCATCAATAACAATCGCCATGTGATAGCGCTGGGAGCGAAACTCCTTCAGCATCCGATCCACACGCTTACTTTCCGGCACAACCACGGCCGGGCGTAACACTTTTTCCATACTGAAGGCTTCGGCATCGCTGCGCATAAACGGCAGCAGATCTTTCGCCATCAAAATCCCTTCGATGTGATCTTTGTCTTCGCTGATGACCGGGAAACGTGAGTGAGCCGATTCGATAATCACATCGAGGCACTCGTCCAGCGTCTGGTTGCGTTTCAGGGTAATCATCTGCGAGCGGGGAATCATGATGTCGCGGACGCGCTGGTCGGCGATGTCCATCACCCCTTCGAGCATTTCGCGCGTATCTTCGTCGATAAGGTCGTTCTGCCCGGAATCACGAATCAGCTCCAGCAGTTCATCACGGTTTTTCGGTTCGCCGTGGAAAAGCTGGTTCAGGATGAGGGAGAAAAATCCCTTTTTAGTGGTTGTCGTGTCGCTACTGTGTGAATTGTCGTCGCTCATGGCGTTTGTTAAGGGTTCTCTTGTTAGTTCAACGTTAACCGCCGCGCTATGTCCCTGCGCGGCGGCATGGTAGTCAGTGACTGACTATTCTTTCTCGGCAATGTACGGATCCTCATAGCCCAGAGCAAGCATTATCTCTGTCTCGAGGGATTCCATCTCTTCCGCTTCGTCATCTTCAATATGGTCGTAACCCAGAAGATGCAGGCTACCGTGCACCACCATGTGTGCCCAGTGCGCTTCCAGCGGCTTTTGCTGCTCTTTGGCTTCCTGCTCAACCACCTGACGGCAGATGATCAGATCGCCCAGCAGCGGCATCTCAATGCCCGGTGGGGCTTCGAACGGGAAAGAGAGCACATTGGTCGGCTTATCTTTCCCGCGATAGGTCAGGTTGAGCTCATGGCTTTCTGCTTCATCCACCAGGCGAATCGTGACCTCTGATTCTTCCTGAAACTGGGGGATAACGGCATCCAGCCATTTCTGAAACTGTGCCTCTTCTGGCATGCCGGAATTATCTTCACAGGCCAGCTGTAAATCGAGGATCACCTGACTCATTTCTGTTCATGCTCCTGCGCTTCGCGCTTACGTTCTGCGGCCAGCTCGGCCCTGCGCTTCTGATCTGCCTCTTCCCAGGCCTCATAAGCGTTAACGATACGCGCGACCACCGGGTGGCGTACCACATCTTCACTGTGGAAGAAGTTAAAGCTGATTTCGTCTACCTCGGCCAGCACTTCGATGGCGTGACGCAGACCCGATTTGGTGTTGCGCGGCAGGTCAATCTGGGTCACGTCACCGGTGATAACCGCTTTCGAGTTAAAGCCGATACGCGTCAGGAACATCTTCATCTGTTCGATGGTGGTGTTCTGGCTCTCATCCAGAATGATGAACGCGTCGTTAAGCGTACGGCCACGCATGTAGGCCAGCGGGGCGACTTCAATCACGTTACGTTCAATGAGCTTTTCAACTTTCTCGAAGCCGAGCATTTCGAACAGCGCGTCGTACAGCGGGCGCAGGTAGGGGTCCACTTTCTGACTTAAATCGCCCGGCAGGAAGCCGAGTTTCTCACCGGCTTCTACAGCAGGGCGGGTCAGCAGGATACGGCGGATCTCCTGACGCTCAAGTGCATCGACCGCAGCAGCAACGGCCAGATAGGTTTTACCCGTACCCGCCGGGCCCACGCCGAAGGTGATGTCATGGTCGAGAATATTGGCGATGTACTGCGCCTGGTTCGGGGTACGAGGCTTAATCACGCCGCGTTTAGTTTTGATGTTGATGGCTTTGCCATAGTCCGGCACGCTCTCCGCGCTCTGCTCAAGCACGCGCGCCTCTTTGATGGCCAGGTGGATCTGTTCAGGTTCAATATCCTGGATCTCACCGCGCATCGGGGCGGTATCAACATACAGGCTGCGGAGAATATCTGCCGCGGCGTTAACGCAGATTGGGCGTCCGGTGAGTTTGAAATGGTTATCGCGACGATTGATTTCGATACCCAGACGTCGCTCCAGTTGTTTGATATTGTCATCAAACGGCCCGCACAGGCTCAGCAGGCGAGCGTTGTCTGCGGGCTCAAGGCTAATTTCACGCGTATCTATGTTCAAACTGTTCCTCTTTATTTGGTTAACTGACCTGTGGCCACACGGCGTAATAAAACGGTCATTACCGAAATTATTCACGCCATAGAATAAAGGCGCAAGCGTTGCGGTAGATATTGGGGGTGATGAGAGGAAATACAAGGCCTGCCGGACAGGCAGGCCAGAGGGATCAGGGCTGGTAAATACCTACGCCAGAATCGTTGACTTTACGGGTGCGAGAGATAACGGATTCCGGAGTCTGTGCAATACGCAGACCCATTTCGTCCTCAGTGCGTACCACCTTCCCGCGCAGCGAGTTCGTGAGCACTTCGATAATCTCGACGTCCACAAACTTACCAATCATGTCCGGGGTGCCTTCAAAATTCACCACGCGGTTATTTTCGGTTCGACCAGACAGTTCCATGATGCTCTTACGGGAAGTGCCTTCCACCAGAATACGCTGGACAGTGCCGAGCATACGACGGCTCCAGGCGTTGGCCTGCTGGTTGATACGCTCCTGCAAAATATACAGACGCTGCTTTTTCTCTTCTTCCGGCACATCGTCAACCATATCGGCCGCTGGGGTGCCCGGGCGTGCTGAGAAGATGAAGCTGTAGCTGACGTCGAAATTCACCTCGCCGATGAGCTTCATGGTGCGCTCGAAGTCATCAGCGGTTTCGCCAGGGAAGCCGACGATAAAGTCGGAGCTAATCTGGATATCCGGGCGCGCTTCACGCAGCTTGCGGATGGTGGACTTATACTCCAGCACCGTATGTGGACGACCCATCAGGTTCAGCACGCGGTCAGAGCCGCACTGGATCGGCAGGTGCAGGAAGCTCACCAGCTCTGGCGTATCGCGATAGACGTCAATAATGTCGTCGGTAAATTCCATCGGATGGCTGGTGGTAAAGCGAATGCGGTCAATGCCGTCAATCGCCGCCACCAGACGCAGCAGTTCAGCAAAGCTGCCAGTGGTGCCGTCGTAGTTTTCCCCGCGCCAGGCGTTCACGTTCTGGCCCAGCAGGTTCACTTCGCGAACGCCCTGCGCGGCAAGCTGCGCGATTTCAAACAGGATATCGTCTGCCGGGCGGCTCACTTCTTCACCGCGGGTGTAAGGTACCACGCAGTAAGTACAGTATTTGTTGCAGCCTTCCATGATGGAGACGAAGGCGGTCGGGCCATCAGCGCGCGGCTCTGGCAGACGGTCAAATTTCTCGATTTCCGGGAAACTCACGTCAACCACCGGGCTACGGCTGCCGCGAACCTGATTAATCATCTCTGGCAGGCGGTGAAGGGTCTGAGGGCCAAAAACGATATCCACATAGGGTGCTCTCTGGCGGATCAGCTTACCTTCCTGCGATGCGACGCAGCCACCCACGCCAATGATCAGGTCCGGATTTTTCCGTTTGAGAAGCTTCCAGCGGCCTAACACATGAAAGACTTTTTCCTGTGCTTTTTCACGAATTGAACAGGTGTTCAGCAGCAGCACATCGGCTTCTTTCGCATTTTCAGTCAGCTGGTATCCGTGGGTGGTATCCAGCAGATCGGCCATCTTCGATGAATCGTATTCGTTCATCTGACAGCCCCAGGTTTTTATATGGAGTTTTTTAGTCATCGACTTGCTCAGCTCAGGATTGCAAGCCGCGTATTGTAATGCTTTGGTGCGGTTGTGACCAGTATGAAGGTTGTCAACCTCAGGGCCGCAAAAATCCGGTAAACTTAAGGTATTCTCCAATAAGGAATAGTGACCATGACACTCCTGAACACCGAAGTTGCCGTTGTTGGCGGCGGTATGGTCGGCGGCGCACTGGCGCTGGGGCTGGCGCAGCAGGGATTTGACGTAACCGTTATTGAACAGGCGGCTCCGCCGGTATTCGATCCTGCCAGCCAACCGGACGTGCGTATTTCCGCCATCAGCGCGTCCTCTGTTGATCTGCTTCGCGGGCTGGGCGTCTGGGAGGCGGTGCTGGCGATGCGCGCGCACCCTTACAGCCGTCTTGAAACCTGGGAGTGGGAAAATGCTCACGTCTCGTTTGACGCCGCCGAGCTGAAACTGCCGCGCCTGGGCTATATGGTGGAAAACAACGTGCTCCAGCAGGCACTCTGGCAGGCGCTGGAGGTGCACCCGAAGGTGACGCTGCGCGTTCCGGACTCGCTGAAAGCCCTGCATCGTCATGAAGGTGGATATCTCCTGACGCTGGATAACGACGATGAGCTGGCCGTAAAGCTGGTGGTGGGGGCGGATGGCGCGAACTCGCAGGTCAGGCAGATGGCAGGCATTGGGATCCATGCCTGGCAGTATCACCAGTCCTGCATGCTGATCACCGTGCAGTCAGAAAACGCGCCGGGCGAAAGCACCTGGCAGCATTTTACGCCGAACGGCCCGCATGCATTCTTACCGTTGTTTGATAACTGGGCTTCGCTGGTGTGGTACGACAAGCCGGCGCGCATTCGACAGTTGCAGGGGCTGTCCATGGATCAGTTGCAGCGCGAAATCCGCCAGCACTTCCCGCGCCGTCTGGGTAACGTGACCCCGGTTGCCGCTGGCGCATTCCCGCTGATGCGACGCCATGCGTTGCAGTATGCCCGTGAAGGGCTGGTCCTGGTGGGAGACGCGGCGCACACCATTCATCCGCTGGCGGGGCAGGGGGTTAACCTGGGATACCGTGACGTCGATGCGTTACTGGATGTGCTGGGTAACGCTCGCGCCCACGCGGAAGCCTGGGCCAGCCATGAGGTACTGAAGCGCTACCAGACGCGCCGTATGGCGGATAACTTCATTATGCAGTCGGGGATGGATCTGTTCTATGCCGGGTTCAGCAATGACGTGGGTCCGGTGCGGATATTGCGAAATATCGGACTGATGGCGGCGGAGCGCGCCGGTGGTCTGAAGCGTCAGGCACTGAAATACGCCCTCGGACTCTAATCTTTATTCCCTCTCCCCGTGGGCTGAGGGTTCCCCACATATTAATGCGAGCACTGAGCAATCCCCTCGCCCCTCCGGGGAGAGGGTGAGGGTGAGGGGAACATACGGCGGTGGTGGTCATTCCGTTCACTTTATGTTCCTTGCTACTTTGTAACGACATGACCGGTGAACGTGCCAGGGTGGCTCAGTCGCCACCACCCTGGCGACCCGGGCTCCCGGCGGTAAATCCCCGCTTCGCGGTGCCCTCGGCTTATTCCTTCCGGCTTATCGGGTACGGGCGGAGGTAACGTCCCTGTAAAGCCGCCCTCTCGGCGCATCCCTGCGCCTCGCCCCGGCCGGAAGGCAAACGCCTCAGCGATTTACAGCCGGACCAGAGCATCGCTGACAGCCCTCAGTCATTTAGAAAGCAACTTTATTGCTTCTGCATAAAAAAATTACTGGGGATCCCTCAGCCCCGTGGGAGAGGGTTAGGGTGAGGGCATCAGGCCGCACTATTCTGAGCAACAAAAACAAAAAAGCCCGCAGAGCGGGCTTGTTTGTTTTAAGTGGCTGGGGTGCAGGGATTCGAACCCCGGAATGCTGGTATCAGAAACCAGAGCCTTACCGCTTGGCGACACCCCAATTGCGTTAAACAAACTGCTTAACGACTTTAAAGTGGCTGGGGTACGAGGATTCGAACCTCGGAATGCCGGAATCAGAATCCGGTGCCTTACCGCTTGGCGATACCCCAACAATGTTCAGTTTACCGAATCGTATTCGATAACATAAATATGGTGGCTACGACGGGATTCGAACCTGTGACCCCATCATTATGAGTGATGTGCTCTAACCAACTGAGCTACGTAGCCAGTACTGCAATCTTCGATGGCTGGGGTACCTGGATTCGAACCAGGGAATGCCGGTATCAAAAACCGGTGCCTTACCGCTTGGCGATACCCCAATACCGCGGAGAACCGCATGATCGAAGAAATATGGCTGGGGTACCTGGATTCGAACCAGGGAATGCCGGTATCAAAAACCGGTGCCTTACCGCTTGGCGATACCCCATCCGTGCAACGCTTACCTGGGAATGGTGCGGGAGGCGAGACTTGAACTCGCACACCTTGCGGCGCCAGAACCTAAATCTGGTGCGTCTACCAATTTCGCCACTCCCGCAAAAAAGATGGTGGCTACGACGGGATTCGAACCTGTGACCCCATCATTATGAGTGATGTGCTCTAACCAACTGAGCTACGTAGCCATCTTTTTTTCGCGTTACCTTATCGGCGTTGCGGGGCGCATTATGCGTATAGACCCTTGCAGCGTCAACACCTTTTTCAATGAAAATAGCCGGAATGTGACTGTTTGGTTAGGTTGCGAACAGCGAGGCCGAATATTCGACAATTATTGGTTATTAATCGATTTTATGCGGGGAAAAGAGAGGCAAAAAAATCAGGCCCCGGAGGGCCTGATGATACTCTGAACATTATTTATAGGCAGACTGGTGAACGCCCACTGCGCGTCCTGACGGATCGTTCATGGCTTTGAAGGATTCATCCCATTCAATGGCTTTAGCAGAAGAGCAGGCGACCGATGGACCACCCGGTACGCACTCGGCTGCACTTGGAACCGGGAACAGCTCCTCAAAGATCTCACGGTACAAATACGCTTCTTTCGAGGCTGGCGTGTTGTACGGGAAGCGGAAGCTCGCAGTTTCCAGTTGTTGATCAGAAACCTGTTTTGCCGCTACCTCTTTCAGGGTGTCGATCCAGCTGTAACCCACGCCATCCGAGAACTGCTCTTTCTGACGCCACGCCACGCTCGCCGGCAGGTAGGATTCAAAACATTCACGCAGGATATGTTTCTCCATTTTGCCGTTGCCGCACATTTTGTCCTGCGGGTTGATACGCATCGCCACATCGAGGAATTTCTTATCGAGGAACGGCACGCGGGCTTCCACACCCCAGGCGGACATCGCTTTGTTGGCGCGCGCGCAGTCAAACATGTGCAGCGCCTGTAGCTTACGCACCGTTTCTTCATGCAGCTCTTTGGCGTTCGGTGCTTTGTGGAAATAGAGATAACCGCCAAACACTTCGTCAGAACCTTCGCCGGAGAGCACCATCTTGATGCCCATCGCTTTGATCTTCCGCGACATCAAATACATCGGCGTGGAGGCGCGAATGGTGGTCACATCATAGGTTTCAATGTGATAGATCACATCGCGGATCGCATCCAGACCTTCCTGTACGGTGAAGTGAATTTCATGGTGCACCGTGCCGAGATGGTTCGCCACTTCCTGGGCGGCTTTCAGGTCAGGTGCCCCTTCCAGACCCACGGCAAAGGAGTGCAGCTGCGGCCACCAGGCTTCAGAGCGCTCCTGATCTTCCACGCGACGTGCGGCGAATTTCTTGGTGATCGCGGAGATCACGGAGGAGTCCAGACCGCCGGAGAGCAGTACGCCGTAGGGTACGTCTGACATCAGGTGGCTTTTCACTGACTCCTCTAGTGCCTGACGCAGTTCGGCTTTGTCCGTCACGTTGTTTTTCACCGCCTCATAATCAAACCAGTCGCGCTGGTAGTACGGGCGGATCTCGCCGTCTTTACTCCACAGGTAGCTACCTGCCGGGAACTCTTTGATGGTGCGGCACACCGGTACCAGGGCTTTCATCTCTGAGGCAACGTAGAAGTTACCGTGTTCATCGTGTCCCATGTACAGCGGGATAATACCAATATGGTCGCGGCCAATCAGGTAAGCGTCTTTTTCGCTGTCGTACAGCGCGAAGGCGAACATACCTTGCAGGTCGTCGAGGAACTCCGGGCCTTTCTCCTGATACAGCGCCAGGATCACTTCGCAGTCTGAGCCGGTCTGAAACGCGTAGCGATCGCCGTACTCGGCGCGCAGCGCCTGATGGTTGTAAATTTCACCGTTAACAGCCAGCGCGTGCGTTTTTTTCTCGTTATACAGCGGCTGTGCGCCAGCGTTGACATCAACAATGGAGAGACGTTCGTGAGCCAGAATCGCTTTATCGCTGGCGTATACGCCTGACCAGTCCGGACCGCGATGGCGCATCAGGCGGGACAATTCGAGTGCTTTTTTACGCAGTTCGCCCGCGTCAGTTTTAATATCCAGTACGCCAAAAATAGAACACATAACCTTCTCCGTTAACCCTGTTGCGTTGTGATGTTGCTTGCTTATGAAAATGCCGCAAAAAGGGGAGGGGGCGCAAGCGTTTTACCGATGAAAACGTAAAAAGTGCAATGGCAATTGCCGAATCTTAAAAAAAGAGTATGCATTAAGCCATTCTATTGATGATTTCTCAATGAAGAGCTGATTTCGTTAGATGAAGTGATATTTTCAGGCAGCAGAAATGAAAAACCACGCCCTGAGGCGTGGTTCTGAATCAAATAACGTCGATTTCGTCGACAGAGGGGTAAATCCAGCTTGGCCGGAACGGCATCGTATCAATGTCATCAAGCTGTGAAACGCCAGAAAGCACCAGGATGGTTTCAAGCCCGGCCTGGAAGCCGGCCAAAATATCGGTGCGCAGGTTGTCGCCAACAATGACGGTTTCTTCTGAGTGTGCCTGCATCGTATTCAGTGCAGCGCGGATGATCCACGGGCTCGGTTTGCCGACAACAAACGGCTTACGGCCTGAGATTTTTTCGATACCGGCGCACAGCGCACCGCAGGCGGGATAAAAACCACGACCATGCGTATCCGGGTTAGTGGCGATAAAACGTGCACCATTGGCGACAAAGTAGGCTGCTTTATGCATCATCTCCCAGTTAAAGGAGCGCGTTTCGCCCACGATGACAAAGTCCGGATTCACGTCGGTGATGGTGAAGCCCGCTTTATACAGCTCGTGGATCAGCGCGCCTTCGCCAACCACGTAGGCTTTTTTGCCTTCCTGACGCTTCAGAAAATCCGCGGTCGCCATCGCAGAGGTATAAAACACGCTGTCCGGGACGTTGACACCCGCGGTAGCAAAGCGATTTGCCAGATCCTGACCAGTCTGTGAAGGGTAGTTCGTGAGAAGAACCAGTGGCATTCCTTTGTCGATGATGCGGTGAAGAAACTCCGCAGCACCTGGCACGGCAACGTTGTCGTGCATCAGCACGCCGTCGATATCACAAATTACATTCTTAATGGTCATGGACAATCCGACATCAAAAAAAGAAGGCGTTACTATAAGGTCCGATCAGGATTCCAGCAAATGTTGCAGCAGGATCCCGTTGAGCATGGCACGTTTTACCAGGGCGAATGCGCCAATTGCCGAGCGGTGATCGAGCGTAGATCGCACCACCGGCAAATTCTGGCGAAATGCCTTCAGCGCCTGGGTATTGATGCAGCCTTCAATGGCAGGCAGTAATACTTTTTCGGCTTCAACGATCTCGCCGGCAATCACCACTTTTTGCGGATTAAACAGGTTGATGGCAATGGCGATGGTCTTACCCAGGTGGCGTCCTACCTGTTCGATCACTTCGCAGGCCAGCGCATCGCCTTTGTTTGCCGCTTTGCAGATGGCACCGATCTTACAGTCGCCCAGCGTGACGCGGCTCTGATAACCCTGCTCCAGCAGGTGGCGGACGCGATGTTCAATGGCGGCATTGGCGGCAACGGTTTCAAGACAGCCAAAGTTACCGCAGTGGCAGCGCTCGCCAAGCGGTTCCACCTGGATATGACCGATCTCGCCTACGTTACCGTTACGACCAATAAAAATGCGGCCATTCGAGATGATACCCGCACCTGTACCACGGTGAACGCGCACCAGAATAGAGTCTTCGCAGTCCTGGCTCGCACCAAAGTAGTGCTCCGCCAGCGCCAGCGAGCGGATATCGTGACCAACAAAGCAGGTCAGCTTGAAGCGTTTTTCCAGCGCCTCAACCAGCCCCCAGTTCTCTACTTTAATATGCGGCATGTAGCGAATAACGCCGCTTTCCGGGTCAACCAGACCGGGTAAAATCACCGAGATGGCGATGAGTTCACGGATCTTGCGCTGACAGCTTTCGATAAACTGCGCGATGGTATTCAGTAACGCGTGTTCGAGCGTCTCCTGTGTGCGCTCAGGAAGGGGGTAGTGCTCTTCGGCAATGGCCTTGCTGCTGAGATCGTAGAGCGTAAGCGTGGTGTCATGACGGCCTAAGCGAACGCCAATGGCCTGAAAATTGCGGGTTTCAGTGACGATGGAAATCGCGCGGCGGCCGCCGGTGGAGGCCTGCTGATCCACTTCTTTGATCAGGCCGCGCTCAATAAGCTGACGTGTAATTTTTGTCACGCTGGCGGGAGCAAGCTGGCTTTGTTCGGCTATCTGAATGCGTGAGATTGGCCCGTGCTGGTCAATCAGGCGATAAACTGCCGCGCTGTTAAGTTGTTTAACGAGATCGACATTACCGATTTGAGCTTGTCCGCCTGGTGTCATACTTTTACTTACTCAGTGACGACCTCGTTACCATTAACGATGGTCTTAATAATTTTATAATCGTGTGTGAACGCCGTCAGGTTTGCAACCATACCTGGCGCAATACCGCCGAGCTGTTTATCGACGCCAATAGCGCGCGCCGGATAAAGCGTAGCCATGCGCAGCACTTCCTCAAGCGCAATGCCGCAATGTTCAACGAGGTTACGTACCCCTTCGATCATCGTCAGAGAAGAACCGCTCAGCGTGCCGTTCTCATCCACACACAGTCCATTCCGGTAGTATATTGTTTTACCAGCAAAAATGAACTGGTCAATATTCGCTCCTGCCGGAGCGGTAGCATCCGTGACCAGGCAGAGCTTGTCGCCTTTAAGGCGCTTGGCGTTGCGGATGTTGGTGTAATCGACATGCAAGCCGTCGGCGATAATGCCGCAGTAGACGTCTGGTTCATCCAGAATTGCGCCAACCAGTCCCGGTTCGCGACCGGTAATATACGGCATCGCGTTATAAAGGTGTGTGGCAAATGTAATACCTGCGCGGAAACCGGCCTTCGCCTCTTTAAGCGTCGCGTTCGAATGGCCCGCAGATACCACAATCCCGGCGGCGGCCAGTTTGCTGATAACGTCCGTGCCGGTCATTTCCGGTGCCAGCGTCACTTTAGTGATCACATCGGCATTGGCGCACATGTAATCCACCAGCTCGGCATCCGGTTTGCGCACGTAGTTCGGGTTATGGGTGCCTTTCTTGACCATATTCAGCCATGGTCCTTCCAGGTGCAGACCCAGCGCCTGATTCGGATGTTTTGCCAGGTATTCGCGCATGACGCGGATACCCTGTTTCATCAGGTCATCGCTGCTGGTAATCAGCGTTGGCAGATAGCTGGTGCAGCCCGATTTCTCGTTGGCGTTTTGCATGATTTCCAGCGTTTCAACCGTTACCGCCTCTGCGGTATCGTTAAACTGGACACCGCCGCAGCCGTTAAGCTGTACGTCGATGAAACCGGGGGAGATTACTGCTCCATTGAGGGAACGTTGTTCGATCTCCGGCGGCAGTTCCGCCAGCGGGCAAACACGTTCAATCAGGCCATTGGCGATTACAATCGCATGGTCATCCAGAATTTCATGGCCGGTATAAATCCGACCGTGGGTTAAAGCGTACATAACGACCCCCGGTTAAAAAAGCGACCGCCCCTGATAAAAGAGGCGGTTATTCAATTACAGACCTTTAATGTTCTCAGCTTCCAGCTCGTTGAAGTATTTCAGCGTTTTCACTTTCAGCTCCATGGTGGACGGTTCGTCACACACGACAACCGCTTTTGGATGCAACTGTAAGCAGCTGATCGTCCACATATGGTTCACGTTGCCTTCAACGGCAGCCTGAAGCGCTTGCGCTTTCACTGCGCCCAGCACCAGAATCATCACTTCTTCGGCATCCAGCAGTGTACCCACACCCACGGTCAGCGCGTATTTAGGCACCTGATTGACGTCGCCGTCAAAGAAGCGGGAGTTAGCCACACGCGTGTCATGGGTCAACGTTTTAATACGGGTACGGGAAGCCAGTGAAGATGCCGGTTCGTTGAACGCGATATGACCATCGTTGCCTACGCCGCCCATAAACAGGTGGATTTTACCGTAAGAACGGATTTTTTCTTCATACTGACGGCATTCTGCGTCAATATCAGGCGCGTTTCCATTCAGCAGGTTAATGTTTTCAGCCGGAATATCAACGTGATCGAAGAAATTACGGTGCATAAAGCTGTGGTAACTTTCCGGATGTTCCTTTGGCAGGCCGACATATTCGTCCATGTTGAAGGTCACAACATGTTTAAAGCTAACCTGGCCCGCTTTGTGCATTTCAACCAAAGCCTTATACGCGGTCAGGGGAGTACCACCGGTTGGAAGACCGAGTACGAAAGGACGATCGGCTGTTGGTTTGAACGCGTTGATGCGGTTAACGATATGACGAGCAGCCCATTTTCCGACTTGTTCAGCTGTTGCCAGGGGAATCAGTCTCATTATTCACCTCTAAAGTTTAAGTAAAAGTGGGCGGATGATTAGTGCAACCTGAACTAAGCGTAACCTGGAACCTTTCAGGCCGGATCAATCCGTCTTGATTTTTTGAATGATAAAATAAGTTTTCGTGGTTAGCCAGTGAAAGGGAGGGTTTAATACGATATTTGGTGACAATAATCACAAAAAATAGGTGTTTAATTTGCGATACGAATTAATTTTTCACACACTCACACTGCCAGTGAATCATCAACAGTATCTATCGTTCGTGACACAATAAAAACATAGTTTATGCGCGAGTCTTAACAAAGGGTCTCGTAGGGGGAATAGGATGAATATTTTAGGTTTTTTCCAGCGCCTCGGTAGGGCTTTGCAGCTCCCTATCGCCGTGCTACCGGTTGCAGCATTGCTGCTGCGATTCGGGCAACCCGATCTTCTTAATGTGCCGTTTATTGCCCAGGCAGGCGGCGCCATTTTTGACAACCTTGCGCTGATTTTCGCCATCGGCGTGGCGTCAAGCTGGTCAAAAGACAGCGCCGGTGCTGCGGCACTGGCAGGGGCGGTAGGTTACTTCATCCTCACGAAAGCGATGGTAACCATCAACCCGGAAATCAACATGGGTGTACTGGCGGGTATCATTACCGGTCTGGTCGGTGGCGCCGTGTACAACCGCTGGGCGGGTATCAAACTGCCTGACTTCCTGAGCTTCTTCGGCGGTAAACGTTTTGTGCCGATTGCGACGGGCTTTTTCTGTCTGATCCTCGCCGCCATCTTTGGCTACGTTTGGCCACCGGTTCAGCATGCTATCCATGCGGGTGGCGAGTGGATCGTATCTGCGGGCGCAATGGGCGCGGGCATCTTCGGTTTCATTAACCGTCTGCTGATCCCCACCGGTCTGCATCAGGTACTGAACACCATCGCCTGGTTCCAGATTGGTGAGTTCACCAACGCGGCTGGCGCGGTATTCCACGGTGATATCAACCGCTTCTACGCAGGCGACGGCACCGCGGGCATGTTCATGTCCGGCTTCTTCCCAATCATGATGTTTGGTCTGCCTGGCGCCGCGCTGGCAATGTACCTGGCTGCGCCGAAAGCGCGTCGCCCAATGGTTGGCGGGATGCTGCTGTCCGTTGCGATCACCGCCTTCCTGACCGGCGTGACCGAGCCGCTGGAATTCCTGTTCATGTTCCTGGCTCCGCTGCTGTATCTGATGCACGCGATCCTGACCGGTATCAGCCTGTTCGTTGCCACCCTTCTGGGTATCCATGCAGGCTTCTCCTTCTCCGCAGGCGCTATCGACTATGTGTTGATGTACAACCTGCCAGCGGCAAGCAGCAACGTCTGGATGCTGGTGGTGATGGGCCTGATCTTCTTCGTTATCTACTTCGTTCTGTTCAGCGCGGTTATTCGTATGTTTAACCTGAAGACGCCGGGCCGCGAAGATACGAAAGATGATGTTGTGACCAGTGAAGCCAACAGCAATACCGAAGAGGGTTTAACCCAGCTGGCAACCAGCTATATTGCCGCTGTGGGTGGCACCGACAACCTGAAAGCGATCGATGCCTGTATTACCCGTCTGCGTCTGACCGTGGGCGACTCCGCACGCGTGAGCGATGCAATGTGCAAACGCCTTGGTGCGTCTGGTGTGGTGAAGCTGAACAAACAAACCATCCAGGTTATCGTGGGTGCGAAAGCCGAATCTATCGGCGATGAAATGAAAAAAGTGGTTGCCCGTGGGCCGGTCGCTGCCGCCTCAACGGATAACGCGCCAGTGGCTGACGCGCCGGTTGCAAAACCGCAGGCTGTGCCAAATGCGGTGACCATCGCTGCGCTGGTTTCTCCGGTGACAGGTGGCGTTGTTGCGCTTGAGCAGGTGCCTGACGAAGCGTTTGCCAGCAAAGCGGTCGGTGATGGCGTGGCGGTGAAACCAACGGACAAAACCGTGGTCTCTCCGGCAGCCGGTACTATCGTGAAAATCTTCAACACCAACCACGCGTTCTGCCTTGAAACGGAAAAAGGCGCGGAGATCGTTGTCCATATGGGTATCGATACCGTTGCGCTGAACGGTCAGGGCTTTACTCGCCTGGTGGAAGAGGGCGCTGAAGTGGCGGCAGGCCAGCCGATTCTGGAAATGGATCTGGAGTTCCTGAACGCCAACGCGCGCTCCATGATAAGCCCGGTAGTGTGCAGCAACATCGACGACTTCAGCGGTCTGGTGATCCAGGCGCAGGGGCAGGTAGTTGCAGGCCAAACGCCACTGTATGAGATTAAAGGCAAGTAATCGCTCCTGAGTAGAGTTATGCCTTTAGCGGCGGGGGATATCCTCCGCCGCTTTTTTTTGCAGCAATTGCCCCCATTATTTTCTTCCGGGACGTTTTAAGGGTTGTCACTACGTCCGGCTTATAAGATCATATGCCGTTATACGTTGTTTACGCTTTGAGGAATCCACGATGAGTGAGGCAGAAGCCCGCCCGAGTAACTTTATTCGTCAGATCATCGATGAAGATCTGGCCAGTGGTAAGCACACCACAGTCCACACGCGTTTCCCGCCGGAGCCAAATGGCTACCTGCACATTGGTCACGCCAAATCGATCTGCCTGAACTTTGGTATTGCGCAAGACTACCAGGGGCAGTGCAACCTGCGTTTCGATGACACCAACCCAGTAAAAGAAGACATCGAATACGTTGAGTCGATTAAAAACGACGTGCAATGGCTGGGCTTCAACTGGTCTGGCGATATCTGCTACTCCTCAGACTATTTCGATCAGCTGTATGCCTATGCGGTTGAACTGATTAACAAGGGTCTGGCATACGTCGACGAGCTCTCTGCTGACGAAATCCGTGAATACCGCGGTACGCTGACTCAGCCCGGTAAGAACAGTCCGTTCCGCGATCGTAGCGTGGAAGAGAACCTGGCGCTGTTTGAAAAAATGCGTGCCGGTGGCTTTGAAGAAGGTAAAGCGTGTCTGCGTGCCAAAATCGATATGGCGTCTCCGTTCATCGTGATGCGCGATCCGGTGCTGTACCGCATTAAGTTCGCAGAACACCACCAGACCGGTAACAAGTGGTGCATCTACCCGATGTATGACTTCACCCACTGCATCAGCGATGCGCTGGAAGGCATTACGCACTCTCTGTGCACGCTGGAATTCCAGGACAACCGTCGTCTGTACGACTGGGTGCTGGATAACATCACCATTCCTGTGCATCCGCGTCAGTACGAGTTCTCTCGTCTGAACCTGGAATACACCGTGATGTCCAAGCGTAAGCTGAACCTGCTGGTCACTGACAAGCACGTTGAAGGCTGGGACGACCCACGTATGCCGACCATCTCTGGCCTGCGTCGTCGTGGCTACACCTCCGCCTCCATTCGTGAGTTCTGCAAACGTATCGGCGTCACCAAGCAGGACAACACCATCGAAATGGCGTCTCTGGAATCCTGCATTCGTGAAGACCTGAACGAAAACGCGCCGCGCGCGATGGCGGTGATCGATCCAGTGAAACTGGTTATCGAAAACTATCCGCAGGGCGGGAGCGAACTGGTCTCTATGCCTAACCATCCGAACAAACCGGAAATGGGCACCCGCGACGTGCCGTTCAGCGGTGAAATCTGGATCGATCGTGCCGACTTCCGCGAAGAAGCGAACAAGCAGTACAAGCGTCTGGTGCTGGGCAAAGAAGTACGTCTGCGTAACGCCTATGTAATCAAAGCCGAGCGCGTAGAGAAAGATGCGGAAGGTAACATCACGACCATCTTCTGTACGTACGACGCAGAAACGCTGAGCAAAGATCCGGCGGATGGCCGTAAAGTGAAAGGTGTAATCCACTGGGTGAGCGCGCAGCATGCGCTGCCGGTTGAGATCCGTCTCTACGACCGTCTGTTCAGCGTGCCTAACCCAGGCGCAGCGGAAGACTTCCTGGCGGTTATTAACCCTGAGTCGCTGATTATCAAGCAGGGGTATGCCGAGCCGTCTCTGAAAGTCGCTGAAGCCGGTAAAGCGTTCCAGTTCGAACGTGAGGGTTATTTCTGCCTGGACAGTCGTTACAGCACGGCAGAAAAACCGGTATTTAACCGTACCGTGGGTCTGCGTGATACCTGGACTAAGATCGGCGAATAATAACGCTGCTCTGGTCAATGAGAAACAAACGCCGCGTAATGCGGCGTTTTTTTATTTAACGATCATGTCGTTAAGCATCGGGATAATCTTTTAAAGCCAACATTCCAGGTCAATGTGGTGCTACTTATTTTATTTAAAAAAAGTTTGTTGTTTTCCAAAAACTGAAACGCTGAAAAATATATTCTCAATCTCAATGTTACTTACTGAAAATTAGCGTATTCCCCCGCCAGTACTCGCTTCACGGTAAATGTTACAAGGCACTACGAAATATGTGCTCTTCGTCATAATCCTGACTTTTGCCTGATTAAAAGCATTGATAATTCGCGTCGCGAAAAATAACCTAAAGACGGTAGTTAATTCGAGGGTATTTCTGACTACCCCTGACCATTTGGTCTTTTCTGTTTTTCGCCGTTTAAGGCGTTTTAATTCGTCAAAGAGGAATAATCTATGCGTACGTTCAGTGGCAAACGTAGTGCGCTGGCGCTGGCTATCGCCGGTGTGACAGCAATGTCGGGCCTGGTGGTTGCGCCAGAGGCAAAAGCAGCAGGTTTCATTGAAGATTCCACCCTTACGGGCGGTATTTATTACTGGCAACGTGAGCGTGACCGTAAAGACGTCACTGAAGATAAATACAAAACTAACCTTTCTCACTCGACCTGGAACGCCAACCTGGATTTCCAGTCGGGATATGCCGCCGATATGTTCGGGATCGATATTGCAGCGTTCACCGCAATTGAAATGGCCGAAAATGGCGACAGCGGCCATCCGAACGAAATTGCGTTCTCCTCCAGCAATAAAGCTTACGACGAAGACTGGTCCGGCGATAAAAGCGGAATCAGCCTGTATAAAGCGGCTGCAAAATTCAAATATGGCCCGGTCTGGGCGCGTGGTGGTTATATCCAGCCAACCGGTCAGACGCTGTTAGCGCCGCACTGGAGCTTTATGCCAGGTACCTATCAGGGCGCGGAAGCCGGTGCTAATTTTGACTACGGCGATGCGGGGGCGTTGAGCTTCTCCTATATGTGGACCAACGAGTACAAAGCGCCGTGGCACATTGAGATGGACAAGTTCTATCAAAACGATAAAAAAACCAAAGTTGATTATCTCCACTCGCTGGGGGCGAAGTACGACTTCAAAAACGATCTGGTGCTGGAAGCGGCTTTTGGTCAGGCTGAAGGCTATATCGATCAGTACTTTGCTAAAGCCAGCTACAAATTTGATATCGCAGGTAGCCCGCTGAGCACCAGCTATCAGTTCTACGGTACGCGCGACAAGGTCAGCGATGGCAGCGTAAATGATATTTATGACGGCACCGCGTGGTTACAGGCGCTGACCTTCGGCTACAAAGTGGGTCAGGTTGATTTGCGTCTGGAGGGTACATGGGTGAAGGCAGAAGGGCAGCAGGGCTACTTCCTGCAACGTATGACGCCAACCTACGCCTCTTCCAATGGTCGTCTGGATATCTGGTGGGATAACCGCTCTGACTTCAACGCCGACGGTGAAAAAGCGGTCTTCTTCGGCGCAATGTATGACCTGAAGAACTGGAACCTGCCTGGCTGGGCAGTGGGTGCGTCCTACGCGTACGCCTGGGACGCGAAGCCAGCGGATATGGCTACGCCAGACGCCTACTACGATCCGAACTACCGTCTGAAAGAGTCTTCATACAGTCTGGATGCGATTTACACCCTGCAGGAGGGGCGTGCGAAAGGCACGATGTTCAAACTGCACTTCACCCAGTATGACAACCACTCCGATATCCCGAGCTACGCGGGCGGTTACGGCAACATCTTCCAGGATGAGCGCGACGTGAAATTTATGGTCATTGCGCCATTTACCATCTTCTGATGAATGCTGCGGCGGGCTGTGTCCCGCCGTTATGGAGACTGAACATGATGAAAAAAAGGGTAATCGTTGCGCTGCTGGCATTCGGGCTGGTGGCGTGCGCGCAGGATCAGGCGCCGAAAGAAGACTCCCGTCTTAAAGAGGCCTACAGCGCGTGCATCAATACCGCACAAGGTTCACCTGAGAAGATTGAAGCCTGTCAAAGCGTGCTGAACGAGCTAAAAAAAGACAAAGCCCATAAGCAATTCGCCACGCAGGAAAACGTTCGCGTGATGGATTACCAGGCCTGTATTCAGGCGCGTAAAACCGGTAACGATCAGGAAGTGGCGAAGCGTTGCGATAAGATTTGGGACGAGATTCGCAATAACAATAAATAAGTTGCTTTACGCCCGGTGGCGCTGCGCTTACCGGGCTTTTTCCAGGCAAAAAAAAGCCAACCTCACGGCTGGCTCAGAGTATGAACACTGACTTATTTTGCGTCGTGCGCATGTTCATTTTCGCGGCAATCCCCTTCAGCACAGTGACCGTACAGGTACAGGCTGTGGTTGGTCAGGCGGATGCCATGACGGGCGGCGATTTCACGCTGGCGTGATTCAATGGAATCATCGCTAAATTCAATGACCTTGCCACAGTCGAGGCAGATCAGGTGATCGTGGTGGTGCTGCTGAGTCAGCTCGAACACGGATTTACCGCCTTCGAAATTATGACGAGTAACAATGCCCGCGTCATCAAACTGGTTCAGCACACGATAGACGGTTGCCAGCCCAATCTCTTCACCCATATCGATAAGACGCTTATAAAGGTCTTCCGCACTGACATGGTGATTGTCTGGCCCCTGAAGCACTTCAAGGATTTTTAACCGAGGAAGCGTTACTTTCAGGCCAGCTTTCTTTAATGCGGTATTGTTGTCAGTCATGCGGAATCTGTCCTGTTGCTAAACGATTCACTTCAAAAGAAGAAGTGACAGAAAATGCACTTGGGATAATGCGTCTCATTATAGAACTGCCATGGCTAAATGAAAACTGCAAGTCTCAAGCAAAGTATGCTTATAAAAACGTGGTATCACCAACAAACTTGTTCGATGGCACCCACTTTTTACCAGGGGGATATTGTACAGGTCTGGACGAAAAAGTTAAAAGTTTGTAGCAATTAATTTAATCGGTTTTACCTGGACAACGGGCGCAACCGGAGTTGCGCCGCAGGGATATCAGGCGTTAAGGATATCGTCCAGGTTCAGTTCTTCACGAACCTGCTTAACCCATTTTTCTACACGCTCTGCGGTCAGCTCTGGCTGGCGGTCTTCATCAATGGCAAGGCCAACGAAGTGATCGTCATCTGCCAGACCTTTGGAAGCTTCGAAGTGGTAACCCGCTGTTGGCCAGTGACCAACGATCGCCGCACCGCGCGGCTCAATGATGTCGCGAATAGTGCCCAGCGCATCACAGAAATACTCAGCGTAGTCTTCCTGATCGCCACAGCCAAACAGGGCAACCAGCTTGCCGTTGAAGTCGACTTCTTCCAGCGTCGGGAAGAAATCGTCCCAGTCACACTGTGCTTCACCGTAGTACCAGGTCGGAATGCCCAGCAGCAGGATGTCATAGCCCTCGAGATCTTCTTTGCTGCTCTTGGCGATGTCATGCACATCAGCAACGTCTTTACCGAGCTGTTTTTGAATGTTTTTTGCGATATTTTCAGTATTGCCGGTATCACTGCCAAAGAAAATGCCGATGATTGCCATGAGTAAAATAACCTCTTGAAACTTAATGGTATGGTGGCGCAAATTGTCCACGGATAAGGGCAATAATAGCAGAACAGGCAACCCTGCGGAAACAGCTATCACGCAGGACTGCACTCTGTGCTACATGAAAAAGGTAATATTGGGGATTTTCTGACTCACGCCTTGCCGCGTAACGTCTCAAGCTGGGCGATCAGCATCTCTTCGATCAGTTCGCTGCGGCTGATGTTGCGCGCGTCAGCTAACTCGTTAAGCGCATCGACGGCATCGGCATTCAGCTTGAGTTCGACACGCTTAAGCCCACGATTTTTATCGCGTTTAAGCTGGTTGCGTTTATTGATACGCAGCTGTTCATCGCGCGAAAGCGGATTCGTTTTCGGTCGTCCCGGTCGACGCTCATTCGCGAACAGATCTAGTGTCGTACGGTCCGTTTGTTCTTTGGCCATGATTCTGAGACTTCGGGGGAAACACGCCGCCCTGCTAATGCCCGGGCGATAAGCGCGCCATCATACATCACCCAAATCCACACGCCAACGACTGGAAGCCCGTCGTCTTCCGGTCGCTGGCTTTTTAATCAATTCGCTGTATCAGTAAGATAGCGGCGAATGGCGCGCAGGACCGCATCCGGTTTTTCCGCGTGGACCCAGTGCCCGGCACCGGCGATGACGTGAGCGCGAGCCTGCGGAAATTGCGCCAGCAGCGTGTCACGGTACGCGTCAGTGACGTAAGGGGAGTTGCCGCCGCGAATAAAGAGGGTAGGGTGCGGCCAGGCGGGGACATTTTCCCACCCCACAATATGCGAATACTGATCCCACAGTACCGGGACGTTAAAGCGCCATTGTCCGTCAACAAAGGATTTCAGCAGGAACTGGACCACGCCTTCTTCATCGAGATGCTCGCGCATAACGGCTGCCGCCTGCTGGCGTGTGGAGACGCCTGACTCTGTCACGGCATTGATCGCAGCGAAAATCTCATCGTGACGGCGAACGTCGTAATTGACGGGCGCAACGTCAATGACCACCAGACCGGAAATTCGCTCAGGGGCCAGCGCTGTAAGCGCCATCACCGCTTTACCGCCCATTGAATGCCCGATGAGCGTCGCTTTCTGGATATTATTCGCATCGAGGGTGTCCCGCAGATCCTGCGCCATGGCTGCGTAGGTCATCTCCTCCGAGCGTCCTGAAAGACCGTGATTGCGCATATCAACCTGGAGGATCTTGTGATCGGTCGCTAAATCGCGCGCCAGCACGCCCAGGTTATCCAGACTACCAAACAGGCCGTGAACCAGTACGATGGGAGAATTATTGTTCGGCGATTGTGCAGTTTGCGCTCGGGTATTCAATTTCATGGCAAAGTTCTTTTTTTAGGTTTGTCAGGTTAGGGTATCATGTTGACCATTCTGCCGCCCGGGGGCAAGGATCCAGTTTAATCTGACTTTTGCCGCCAACCTGGTTTGACGCTATCCGCTGTTGGGATTAGACCTTATAATCTCAACGACTTGTATTCAGATAAGATATCGCACTGGATTAAGATGAAAACAATCGAAGTTGATGACGAACTCTATCAGTATATTGCCAGCCAGACGCGGCATATTGGGGAGAGCGCGTCCGACATTTTACGGCGCATGCTTAAAATTTCCGCCGCCTCACAGCCCACTCCTGTCACTAAAGATGTCGTGTCTCAGCCGAGCGTTGTTGCACAAGTAAAACCTGCCGTCATGCCGGCAAAAGACAAAGTGCGCGCGATGCGCGAGCTGCTGCTGTCCGATGAATATGCAGAGCAGAAAAAGGCGGTTAACCGCTTTATGCTGGTGCTGTCTACACTTTACTCACTGGATAACAACGCATTTGCAGAAGCGACAGAGTCGCTGCACGGTCGCACGCGCGTTTACTTCGCAGGTGACGAGCAGACCCTGCTGCAAAATGGCAACCAAACCAAACCCAAACATGTTCCCGGTACGCCATACTGGGTGATCACCAATACCAATACGGGCCGCAAGTGCAGCATGATCGAACATATCATGCAGTCCATGCAGTTCCCGGCGGAATTGATCGAAAAGGTTTGCGGTACAATTTAACCCTTGCATCAGAAGGACCAGGCAATGGCAAATCACAGCCGTGCAGGACAACCTGCACAACAACGCGATTTGATTAACGTCGCTCAACTGACCGCGCAGTACTACGTGCTGAAGCCGGTGGTGGGCAACGCAGAACACGCAGTGAAGTTTGGTACATCTGGCCACCGCGGCAGCGCGGCGCGCCATAGCTTTAACGAACCGCACATTCTGGCCATTGCTCAGGCCATCGCGGAAGAGCGCGCCAAAAATGGCGTCACCGGTCCGTGCTATGTTGGGAAAGATACCCACGCCCTGTCTGAACCTGCCTTTATCTCCGTGCTGGAAGTACTGGCGGCAAACGGCGTAGACGTGATTGTTCAGGAGAACAACGGTTTCACGCCAACGCCTGCGGTTTCTAACGCTATTCTGGTACATAACAAAAAAGGTGGCGCGCAGGCGGACGGTATTGTGATCACCCCGTCCCACAACCCACCGGAAGATGGCGGCATCAAGTACAACCCACCTAACGGTGGCCCGGCGGATACCAACGTCACGAAAGTGGTGGAAGATCGCGCCAACGCGTTACTGGCTAACGGTCTGAACGGCGTGAAGCGCATCTCTCTGGATGAAGCCATGGCGTCCGGCCACGTGAAAGAGCAGGATCTGGTGCAGCCGTTCGTGGAAGGGCTGGCGGATATCGTCGATATGGCCGCTATCCAGAAAGCCGGTCTGAAGCTGGGCGTGGATCCGCTGGGCGGCTCCGGTATTGAATACTGGAAACGCATTGCCGAGCACTACAAGCTGGATCTGACCATCGTGAACGATCACGTCGATCAGACCTTCCGCTTTATGCACCTGGACAAAGACGGCGCGATCCGTATGGACTGCTCCTCCGAATGCGCGATGGCGGGCCTGCTGGCGCTGCGCGACAAGTTCGACCTGGCGTTTGCCAACGACCCGGACTACGACCGTCACGGTATCGTCACCCCCGCTGGGCTGATGAACCCGAACCACTACCTGGCTGTTGCGATTAACTATCTCTTCCAGCATCGTCCGCAGTGGGGCAAAGAGGTTGCGGTGGGTAAAACGCTGGTCTCTTCCGCCATGATTGACCGTGTGGTCGATGCGCTGGGCCGCAAGCTGGTGGAAGTGCCGGTGGGCTTCAAGTGGTTTGTTGACGGTCTGCACGACGGCAGCTTCGGCTTTGGTGGTGAAGAGAGCGCGGGGGCATCCTTCCTGCGCTTCGACGGCACCCCATGGTCAACCGATAAAGACGGCATCATAATGTGCCTGCTGGCGGCGGAAATCACCGCGGTTACCGGTAAGAACCCGCAGGAACATTACAACGACCTGGCAGCACGCTTTGGTGCGCCAAGCTATAACCGTATTCAGGCTGGCGCGACCTCTGCTCAGAAAGCCGCTCTGTCCAAACTCTCTCCGGAGATGGTCAGCGCAAGCACCCTGGCAGGTGACCCGATCACCGCGCGTCTGACGGCGGCACCGGGTAACGGCGCATCCATCGGCGGCCTGAAAGTGATGACCGAAAACGGCTGGTTCGCCGCGCGTCCATCCGGTACGGAAGATGCGTACAAAATCTATTGCGAAAGCTTCCTCGGCGCTGAGCACCGCCAGCAGATTGAGAAAGAAGCGGTAGAGATTGTCAGCGAAGTGCTGAAAAACGCGTAAATGGTGTCTGGTGCGGGCTGATGCCCTCACCCCGGCCCTCTCCCACAGGGAGAGGGAGAAAACATTGATCTCGTAGGCCCGGTAAGCGTTAGCGCCACCGGGCTTCTTTTTTAACTATGCTTATTCTTCAGTTCAAACCGTGGTGACACCAGACCGTACAGCGTCCAGCCCATAAAGGTCACCATCGCGCCATACAGCATCGCCTCCTGACCGGACGAGTAGAGCGCATAGAAGCTGTAAATCGCCCCAATCAGCGCCACGATATTGGCCGCCCGGGCTTTGCGTGGATCCACCTTCGCCACCTTCTGAATAATCACCAGTGCCGCCATCGACAGAATGTACGGAATGATGTTCGTCACCACCGCCAGGTTGACCAGTACATTAAACTGGCTGTTCAGTGACGGGCTGATGGTCATCAGCGACAAACCGCTCTGGAAAATCACAATCGCCAGCATACCCTGTACCGGCGCATCCGCTTTGGTGACGCGGGAGAAGATTTTCGGGAAATAACCTTCGTCAGCGGAGGATTTGAATACCTGGGCGATGGTGAACTGCCAGCCCAGCAGCGAGCCGCAGCAGGACATTACCATCAGTCCCATGATCACTTTCCCTACCTCCGGCGTAAACATCTGCGCAAACGCCAGCCCGAACGGCGCCGTGGAGTTAGCGAGATCCATGTTGGGCACAATTCCCGCAATCACGTTGGTTGAGACGATATAGATCACCGCCGCCCCCAGCGTCCCGCCGAGTACCGCGATCGGCACGTTCTTTTCCGGGTTTTCCACCACTTCCGCATTCGCACAGGCTGACTCGAGACCGAGGAAAGCCCATAGCGTCATGGCGATGGATGATCCCACGGCGGTGAAGAACGGTACGTGATGCGGGTTCCAGGAATTGGCGTACAGCGTCGGGCTAAACCAGAACCAGCCGATGATGCACAGACCGACAACCGGAATGATCACGCCCCAGACGGTGATGCTGCTGAGTTGTCCGGTGATGCGCGCGCCGCCAAAGTTGGCGACGGTGCAGATCCACAGCACGCCGATGGTCGCCAGCCCAATCTGCACCGGGGTCAGCGTCGCGCCAAACAGCTCCGTACCGTAACCGACAGCGGAAATGGCAATCGCCACGTTGGCGATCAGCAGCGACACGCCGTAGGTGTAGTTGGCCATAAAGTTGCCCGACTTGCCAAACGCATATTCGGCATAGCCGCCCATGCCGCCAGACTTACGGCTGAACATCCCGCACTTGGCAAACGCCCACGCCAGCGCCATTGAGCCGACTGCCGTTACCAGCCAGGAGATAATCGAAATCGTCCCCACTTCAGCGAGCTTGGTGGGCAGCATGATGATCCCGGACCCCATCATATTCACCATGGTGAGGATAGTGAGTTGTACCACGCCCATCTTGTTGGACTTACTCATAATTTTTCTCCTTTCAGCAGAGACGGCTGAACGGCGGGTTGTTTAATGACGTAGCAGCGCACCTGTTTGCGCCCGTCACACTCCTCGACGTAAACCCCCTGTAACTCCGGCGCAAAGCCCGGCAGCAGATTGATCCCGTCTTCCAGCGCGGCGAAATAGCGCAGCACGGAACCGCCCCAGACTTCCCCCGGAACCACGCACAACACCCCCGGTGGGTAAGGCAGCGCGCCTTCCGCGGCGATACGGCCTTCCGCGTTGCGCAGTGACACCAGCTCGACCTCACCGCGCAGATAGGCATAGTTCGCCTCCTGCGGGTTCATCATGACGCGCGGGAAGTGAGACTTGCGGAACATCTCTTTCTGCAACTGCTTCACGTTATGGCGGGCGTAGAGGTCGTGCATCTCCTGACAAATCTGACGCAGGGAATAATCCGCATAACGTTCCGGATGTTGCTTATAAAGAGAGGGCAGAACCTCTTTCAGCGGCACATCGCTCTGGAGCAGTTTTTCGAAGCGCACCAGCTGGGCGACGAGCTGCTGCAATTTGCCCATGTCCTCCGCCGGGGTGAGCAGGAACAGAATGGAATTGAGGTCGCATTTTTCCGGCACGATGCCGTTTTCACGCAGGAAGTTGGCGAGGATGGTGGCGGGCACGCCGAAATCATCATACTCGCCGGTGCGGGCGTTGATGCCTGGCGTGGTCAGCAGCAGTTTGCAGGGATCAATAAAATACTGATGCTCGGCATATCCCTCAAAGGCGTGCCAGCGTTCGCCCGGAACGAAATGGAAGAAGCGCAGATCGGTGGCGATCTCCGCCGTATCCCAGCTTTCCCACGGACGGCCATCCACCGTCTCCGGCACGAACGGGCGAATAAACTGACAGTTCTGAAGGATCAGTTTTCGCGCTTCGATACCCGTCACCACGCAGTCCATCCACATGTTGCGCCCACTTTGCCCCTCGTGCATGCGGGCGTTGATATCCAGGGCGGCAAACAGCGGATAAAACGGGCTGGTGGAGGCGTGCATCATAAAGGCGTTGTTGAGGCGCTTATGCGGGACATAGCGCGGCTGGCCTTTTATGTGGCTGTCCTTCTTATGGATTTGCGAGGTTTGCGAGAAGCCCGCCTGCTGCTTATGCACCGACTGGGTCACCAGAATGCCCGGATCGTTTTCGTTCAGCTCCAGCAGCAACGGCGAGCAGTCGGCCATCATCGGGATAAACTGCTCGTAACCCACCCAGGCGGAGTCAAACAGGATGTAATCGCACAGGTGACCAATCTTATCCACCACCTGACGGGCGTTATAAATGGTACCGTCGTAGGTGCCCAGCTGGATCACCGCCAGACGGAAGGGACGTTCATCCCGCGCGCGACCAGGCGCGACCTCTGACACCAGTTCCCGCAGGTAACTCTCGTCGAAACAGTGTGCGTCAATACCGCCGATAAACCCGTACGGGTTGCGCGCTGTTTCCAGATACACCGGCGTCGCTCCCGCCTGTAACAGTGCTCCGTGGTGATTAGATTTATGGTTATTGCGATCGAACAGCACCAGATCGCCTGGCGTGAGCAGGGCATTGAGCACCACCTTATTGGAAGAGGAGGTGCCGTTCAGCACGAAGTAGGTTTTATCCGCATTAAAGACTTTTGCCGCATGCTGTTGGGCGATGCATGGCGCACCTTCATGGATCAGCAGATCGCCCATTGCCACGTCGGCATTGCACAGATCGGCGCGGAAAAGCGTTTCGCCAAAGAAATCGACAAACTGGTTTCCGGCCGGATGGCGGCGGAAGAACTGGCCTCCCTGATGTCCGGGGCAGTCAAACGCGCTGTTCCCCTGCTGGACGTAATCGACCAGCGCGCGGAAGAACGGCGGACGGAGCTGGGTTTCGTACTTCTGCGCAGCCGCTTCAAGCTGGCGTCCGTAGTACGCATTGCTGGTGTCGGAGTACTCAAAAACGCCGTGAATACGCGACAAAAATTCAGCCGGAACCCTTTCTTCTTTATGCGTGGCAATAAACACCGGAATACCGAATCCCGTGGCTTCTATTTCTTCTATGGCGCCATTGAAAATATCACTGACGGCCAGAACCACGGCTGCCACATCAATATAATCCGATGCGGTGATATCCACGATCTCGCGCGAAGTGGTAAAGCATTCAGGGCAGGCACGGCTGACGGCAATTTTTAACGTTTTCATCTTTATCTCTTTATTTCAGGCAATATGGGTCCCTCGACTTCTTGCGGTAAAGAAATCGATTTTTTCCGGAAAAGAAAGCAAAGCGTGTCCGCTGATACGAAATCAGTTAATTGCTTTTTTGCTGAGTAGAATTCAGTCCGCCCGGTTGCGGAGAATCTGAATCACAAGGAATGAGCGCAGGTGTTCACAGGCAACAGCCTGTAAAATAGCGTTTTTCAGGATAACCTGTAAGCAGATGCGCCAGAAGTCGAAGGACTACCGGGCGTTAAAGAGATGAAAGTCAAAACAGTTTCGGTGGGCAAACATCATGATATGTGTTGTCCGCCTTATATGGGGCATTAAACGATTATTGTTTTCCATGTTCATTTTCCTTTCAGTAATTGAAAGCACGGTCATTTTATCCAGGAAAAAGGGATTAACTGTGAAACAGATCACCAATAACCGATCATTTCAGAGATAATTAGTCGTTATGAGTGAATAACACAGATCAAAATGCTGTTTTGTTGGTTTGGTGTTAAATTGGTGTTCTAATTGTGTTTAAAGAGGGCGGATATAGCTATGAAAATAAACTCATCGTTATTTTCATGGCTATATTCAGGCTGGTGTGTTCTTTATTTAAAATTAAAGTGAATACTTATTCAGATCATAAACCGATATCCGATACCGGTTTCTGTTAATAAATGACGAGGACGCGCGGGATCGGCTTCAAGTTTCTGGCGAAGGTGTCCCATATAAATGCGTAAATAGTGACTATGTTCGACAGCATTCGGTCCCCAGACCTGGCTTAACAGCTGTCGCTGCGTTAACACTTTTCCGTGGTTACTGAGCAACACGGCCAGCAGACGAAACTCGATAGGCGTAAGGTGGATCTCTTCTTCCCCTCGCACGATGCGGCGGGCGGCAAGATCGACGCGGATATCGCCAAAGACGTACACCGGTTCAGAAGGAGTGGTGGCACTGTGTCGACGCAGCGCCACACGAAGCCGGGCCTGTAACTCGCCAATGCCAAACGGTTTGATCAGATAATCATCCGCTCCGGCATCCAGCGCGGCGATTTTATCCGTCTCTTCGGTGCGGGCAGAGAGCACTAGAATGGGCATCTGGCTCCACTGACGCACCTCACGAATAAAATCGATGCCATCGCCATCCGGAAGTCCCAGATCCAGGATCACCAGATCTGGCTTGCGGGTGGCGGCTTCAATTAACCCCCGTTGAAGCGTACCGGCTTCATGAACGCGCAAACCGTCGCCTTCCAGCGCGGTACGCAGAAATCGGCTGATAGCGAGCTCATCTTCAACAATCAGAACGTTAATCACAAATCCTCTGGTAATTCATCAAGTTCTGGTGGGGTTTCAAGAGGAAGTGTAACACAAAAGCGTGCCCCACCTTCCGGGCGGTTCTCTGCGGAAATGGTGCCGCCATGCACGTCAACAATCGCCTGGCAGATCGCCAGCCCCAGCCCAACGCCCGGAATGGCAGATTCCTTATTACCGCGCGCAAATTTTTCGAATATGGCGCGCTCCTGGCCGGCCGGAATACCCGGCCCGGTATCCCAGACATCGAGCCGCAGCACACGTTTATCCACCCTGGCAGCAATCCCCAGCCGGGCCTTTGCCCCGGCGTATTTAGCGGCATTTTCCAGAAGATTAATCAGCACGCGCTCAAACAGCGGGCCATCCACATGGATTAACGTCAGGGGTTCCGGCATGTCCAGCTCGATATGGCGCCCGCCGAGACCCGGCTCCAGCATCTTCAGCGCACTGCCGACAACCTCCTCAAGGGTGAGCCACTCTTTTTTTAGGTTAAACCCGCCGGACTGAATGCGCGCCATGTCCAGCAGGTTGTTCACCAGACGCGTGGTATTTAGCACGTGCTGACGAATTTCGCTGGCCTGCATCGCATGTTTTGATCCTTCCGCCGCCAGATCCAGCGTCAGAATTTCGGACTGACCAAACAGCACGGTAAGCGGGGTGCGCAAATCGTGAGACAGCGCTGCCAGCAGCGAATTGCGAATACTTTCGCGCTCGCTTGCCAGCCGCGCCTGCTCTTCGCTGGCGGTGAGCGCCAGCCGTTCAAGGGCGCTGGCGACCAGCAGGGTGAAGGTTTCCAGCAGGCGCTGCTGCTCGGGGATCATCAGCTGACGCAGGTTAGACGGCTCGACGATGACCAGCCCGTGATTTTTATCCGCGCTGCGCAGCGGCAGGATCTGGTAAGGCACCCCGGGCAGAGTGTCGGTGCCGGCACCGGCAGGTAAACCCTTATCAAAGCTCCAGCGGGCAATCGCTTCATCCCAGGGCGTCATCCCCGAAGGGGAGGTCAGCGGGCGAAGGCGCCCCTGCTCGTCGGGGAGCAAAATCAGGTTACTGGCGTGAAAGGTCGAACGGATAAACTGCTCGCTGGTCTGGACGATATCCTGCTGCGTGCGACCGACCGCCAGCGATTTTGACATCTCATACAGATGGCGGGTGCGCTGCTCGCGATAGCGGGCAATGCGTGCCTGGTAGCGCACGCCTGCCGTCAGATTCCCGATCACCAGCCCGACGGTAAGCATCACGGCAAAGGTCAGAATGTACTGCACGTCCGAGACAGCAAGCGTCCCGCGCGGAGCGATAAAAAAGAGATCGAAGCTGATGACGTTGATCACCGTTGCCAGCACCGACGGCCAGCGGCCATAAAAGAGCGCGACCACAACGACGCCCAGCAGATAAATCATGACCAGATTGGCGGCATCGAAGGCGATTAGCCACTGGCTGGCAATCACCGTAATCAGGGCGCAAAGGACCACGGCCACCAGGCAGCCCCGGATCTGGACGCGCCATTTATCGCCAAAGGTGCGTGCGTCCGGCGTACGGCCGGGCAGGGGGGCGGGCTTGTCATCCAGCGCGACGATGACTAAATCCAGATCCGGCGCGCGGCGTGCCAGCCTGTCGGCAAAAGATTCGCGGTTAAACCAGCGGCGATGCTGGCGACGTCCAATGACAATCTTGCCCAGGTTATGCTCGCGCGCGTAGCGCAGAATGGCTTTATCTTCCTGCGGATCGGACAGGGTTGCGGTTTCGGCACCCAGCTCCTGCGCCAGCCGCAGCGCGCTCAAAATGGCGCGACGCTGATTTTCCGGCAGGCCGTGAAGCTGTGGCGTTTCGACATACACCGCGTGCCAGACGCTGCCAAACTTCGCCGCAAGCCGGGCGGCGGTGCGGACCAGTTTTTCATTGCCGCTGCCGTGACCAATGCATAACAGAATGGCGTCACGCGTGTGCCAGACGCGCTCCCGCCCCTGCAGGTCCCGCCAGGCGCGCATCTGGTCATCCACGCGATCGGCGGTGCGGCGCAGGGCCAGCTCGCGCAGGGCAATCAGGTTTCCTTTGCGGAAAAAATGTTCGATAGCGCGTTCGGCCTGGCCGGCAATATACACCTTGCCTTCGTGCAGGCGCTGGCGCAGATCGTCCGGCGGCAGGTCAACCAGTACGACTTCATCAGCAGAATCAAAAAACGGATCGGGGACGGTTTCCCGCACCTGGATACCGGTTACGCCGCTCACCACGTCGTTCAGGCTTTCCAGATGCTGAACATTCACCGTAGTGAAGACGTCGATGCCGGCTTCAAGCAGCTCCTCAACATCCTGCCAGCGCTTCGGGTGGCGTGAGCCAGGCGCGTTGCTGTGCGCAAGTTCGTCCATCAGGATCAGCGCGGGGCGGCGGGCGAGGGCGGCATCAAGATCAAACTCCGTGACCAGCCGCCCGCGATGGCTGATACGCTGGGGCGGCTGCGTCGCCAGCCCCGTCAGCAGCGCAGCCGTCTCTTTGCGACCGTGGGTTTCCACCACGCCGATGAGAATATCAAGCCCCTGCGCCCGAAGCCGCTGGGCTTCCGTCAGCATGGCGAAGGTTTTCCCGACGCCCGCGCAGGCGCCGAAGAAAATTTTCAGCTTGCCGCGGTGGGCTTCAGCCGTTTGTTCAAGCAGCCTGTCCGGATCCGGGCGCATGGGCTCATCGGTCATTTAGTTCTTCCTTAGCGCATCCAGCGCCAGATTCAGCTCAACAATGTTCACTACCGGCATGCCGATGAAGCTGACCAGCGGCTTTTGCGTATGTTCTGCAACCAGCTGGCTCACCTGCTCGACGGTCAGCTGACGGGCGGCGGCCACGCGTGGGATCTGCCACGCCGCTGCGTCCGGCGTCAGGCTGTAATCCAGCCCGCTCGCGGAGGCGGTGACCAGCTCAACCGGCACCTCACGGCTGGCCTGCGGATTCGCGGCGCGCAGGGCGGCAACGCGTTCAGCAACGGCTTTGTCCAGGTCAGGATTACTGCCAGCCAGATTGCTGCCGCCGGAGGCCATTGGATTATACGGGCTTTCCGCAGTGGCGGAAGGGCGTCCCTGGAAGTAGCGCGGGTCCGTATAGTTTTGCCCAATCAGACGCGAGCCACGGTTTTCACCGTTCTGGATAATCAGCGAGCCGTTGGCCTGGTCCTCAAACCACCACTGGCCCAGCGCGGTTGTCATCAGCGGGTAAAGCCCGCCGGTAATCAGAGACAGCAGAATAAACAACAGTATAGCGGGACGTAACATCGTCATGAGATTCACCTTTTAAACCAGCCCGAACAGCATTAACAACATGTCGATAACCTTGATCCCAATAAAGGGCACCACCAGCCCACCCAGACCGTAAATCCAAAGGTTACGGCGCAGCATGGCGGCGGCCGTCAGTGGCTTATAGCTCACCCCTTTCAGCGCCAGAGGAATAAGAAAGACAATAATCAGCGCGTTGAAGATCACCGCGCTCAAAATGGCCGAGGCTGGAGAGTGCAGGTGCATCACATTCAGGGCATTCAGCTGCGGATAGGTTGCCGCAAAGGCCGCCGGGATAATGGCGAAATACTTCGCCACGTCGTTGGCGATACTGAACGTGGTCAGCGAGCCGCGCGTCATCAGCATCTGCTTCCCGATATGCACCACTTCGATCAGCTTGGTCGGGTTCGAGTCGAGATCCACCATGTTGCCCGCCTCTTTTGCCGCCTGGGTACCGGAGTTCATCGCCACCGCCACGTCGGCCTGCGCCAGCGCCGGGGCGTCGTTGGTGCCGTCGCCGGTCATCGCCACCAGACGACCTTCCGCCTGATACTGGCGAATGAGTGCCAGCTTCGCTTCCGGTGTCGCTTCGGAAAGGAAATCATCCACGCCCGCTTCGGCGGCAATGGCCGCCGCAGTCAGACGGTTATCCCCGGTGATCATCACCGTTTTAATGCCCATCTTACGCATCTGGGCGAAACGCTCTTTTATACCGCCTTTAACGATATCCTTCAGGGCGATAACCCCCAGAACGCTTGCACCTTCCGCCACCACCAGCGGGGTTGCCCCCTGACGCGCCACGCTTTCCACCAGATGGTCGACTTCCGGAGGGAAATGTCCATTATTGGCTTCAATATGACGGCGGATGGCATCAACGGAGCCTTTACGGATCATTCGGTCCTGAATGTTAATTCCACTCATCCGTGTTTGCGCCGTGAAGGGCACGAACGTGGCGTGCAGGCTTTGTACGTCGCGCTGGCGCAGGTTAAAGCGCTGCTTGGCGAGGATCACGATACTGCGACCTTCCGGCGTCTCATCGGCCAGCGAAGAAAGCTGCGCCGCGTCGGCCAGCGTTTTTTCATCCACGCCGGGAGCAGGTAAAAAGTCAGAGGCCTGACGATTACCCAGGGTGATGGTCCCGGTTTTATCCAGCAGCAGTACGTCTACGTCACCCGCCGCTTCAACGGCGCGTCCGCTGGTGGCGATGACGTTCGCGCCCAGCATACGGCTCATCCCCGCCACGCCAATCGCGGAAAGCAGGCCGCCGATAGTGGTGGGGATCAGACAGACCAGCAGGGCGATCAGTACGGTGATGCTGACCGCTGTACCGCCGTAGGCGGAGAAGGGCCACAGGGTCGCCGTTGCCAGCAGGAACACAATGGTGAGCGCCACCAGCAGAATGGTCAGGGCGATCTCGTTCGGCGTTTTACGACGCTGTGCGCCTTCCACCATGGCGATCATCCGGTCGAGAAAGGTTTCGCCCGGGTTAACGCTGCACTGGATCACCAGCCAGTCGGAAAGAATGCGCGTTCCGCCGGTAACTGAGGCGAAATCTCCGCCCGACTCACGGATCACGGGCGCGGATTCCCCGGTAATAGCGCTTTCGTCTACCGACGCGCCGCCCTCAATTACCTCCCCGTCGCAGGGGATGATGTCCCCGGCTTCCACCAGCACCACGTCACCTTTGCGCAGTTCATCCGCCGGAACGTGGACCATCTGCGCGCCGTATTTAGGTTCGCGTAATTTGCGCGCAAAGGCGGTTTTTTTGACCCCTTTCAGACTGTTGGCCTGCGCCTTACTGCGGCCTTCCGCCAGCGCTTCGGCAAAGTTGGCGAACAGCACGGTAAACCACAGCCACAGGCTGATGGCGCCGGTAAAGGTTGCATTTCCTGAAAGGTGTCCCGTTCCCATGGCAATCGCCAATGCGGTGGTGAGTAAACTTCCAGTCCAGACAATAAACATCACCGGGTTGTGCCACTGCACGCGCGGGCTCAGTTTTTTTACCGCATCCATGAGGGCCTGACGAACTAAGGTTGGTTCGAGCAGGGCCAGTTGTTTACGACTCATGACAAATTCTCCGCAAAATCAGCGTAAAGAGAGATATTCCGCAACCGGGCCTAACGCGAGGGCGGGGATAAAGGTCAAGGCACCTACCAGCAGAACGGTGCCAATCAGCAGGCCGACGAACAGCGCGCCGTGAGTCGGTAACGTACCGGTAGTGGTCGGCTGGATCTTCTTATTCACCAGTGTTCCGGCGATCGCCATGACGGGAATAATCACGCCGAAACGACCGAAGAACATGCAGAACGCCAGCAGACAGTTCCAGAACGGTGAGTTGGCACTTAACCCTGCAAAGGCGCTGCCGTTGTTGTTTGCGGCAGACGAAACGGCGTAAAGCACTTCGCTAAAGCCGTGAATGCCCGGGTTAAAGATGCCGCTGCGCCCGGCGTCGGTCATCAGCGCCAGGGCGGTACCGAGCAGCACAAGGGTGGGGGTGACCAGGATTGCCAGCGCGGTTAATTTCATTTCGCGGACGTCGATTTTTTTGCCGAGATATTCCGGCGTGCGGCCGATCATCAGCCCGGCGATAAACACGGCGAGCAGAACGAACAACAGCATGCCGTACAGCCCCGAACCGACCCCACCGAAGACTACCTCGCCAATCTGCATCAGCCACATCGGGATCATGCCGCCAAGCGCGGTGAAAGAGTCGTGCATGGCGTTCACCGCCCCGCAGGAGGCCGCCGTGGTGACCACCGCATAGAGGCTGCTGGCAAGAATGCCGAAGCGGCTCTCTTTGCCTTCCAGGTTGATATTGCTGTTAGCCCCCAGCTGCATGAAGTGGCTGTTGCCGTTCCATTCGGCCCACATCACCAGTGCTACGCAGACCACGAAGATTAACGACATGGCCCACAGCAGCGTACGGCCCTGGCGGCGATCGTTAACCACATCGCCAAAGGCGAAGCAGAGCGCGGCGGGGATCAGGAATATCGCCAGCATCTGTACAAAATTGGTTAATGCCGTTGGGTTTTCAAACGGATGCGATGAGTTGGCGTTGAAGAAGCCGCCCCCGTTGGTGCCCAGCATCTTGATTGCTTCCTGCGACGCCACTGGCCCCATTGGCAGGAGTTCCCTGCCCCCTTCAAGCGAGGTGTAAGGGGTATAAGGCTGCAGGTTTTGCAGAGTGCCTTGCTGTATAAAGAACAGGGCAATAATCAGCGCAACAGGCACCAGGATCCAAAGGGTGATGCGCGTGACATCAACCCACGCGTTGCCGAGCGTGCTGACATTCTGGCGGGCAAACGCGCGCGTCAGGGCGAAGATCACCGCGATACCGCTGGCTGCAGACAGAAAGTTTTGCACGGTTAACCCGGCCATCTGGCTGAAGTAGCTGAGCGTGGTTTCACCGGCGTAAGACTGCCAGTTGGTATTGGTGACAAAGCTGACCGCCGTGTTCAGCGCCAGATGCCAGGATAAACCTGGTAACTGCTGCGGATTCAACGGCAAATTGCCCTGGAGCATGAGCAGCGTAAAGAGGGCAATAAGCCCCACGATATTCAGAAGCAGTATCGCCATCAGGTACTGGCCCCAGCTCATTTCCCGGTCGCTGATACCTGAAATGCGCCAGAGCACGTTTTCAATTTTTCGCGTACCCGGCAGTGGCACGTTGTTTATCAGCCGTGCCAGCGCTGTTCCCAGCGGCCTGGCGAGCACAAGCAGCAGCAGTAAAAAGCTGGCAATAAGCAAAAACGCCTGAGCAGCCATCAGAATGCCTCCGCATTAATCAGGGCATAAATCAGATAACCCAATAACAGGAACACCAGCACGATGCCGGCAATCAGACCTGCACTCACACTCCACCTCCGGGTGACTTTTGTTGTTGTACAAACGGTAGGATTTGTGGCGCAAAGATTTCGCAAAAATCAGAAGGGCAGGTGTAAAAAAAGTATAAAAATGGGAAAGACCACAATTTAACTATTGTTAAGTAAATTGTTAACTTTTTTGTAACTTAATTACAGGCTTGAATGTAAATATTCACGAAATGGATGAAAATAAGTGGTCGGATGAGTAGTAAAATTACAAACAAAGCGGTATTATTTTAACCAGGTCACAGATTTCACATTTTCCGGAGACGGTTTCCGGCCAACTACAGGGGAGAAAAATATGGATCTTTATAAAGAGTATCCGGCTCATATCGTGTTCATGCGTCGCACTTTCGCCGTAGTGGCTGGCGTGCTGGCCCTGCCGGTGATGCTGTTCTGGAAAGATCGCGCACGTTTTTACAGCTATTTGCACCGCGTCTGGGCGAAAACCAGCGAAAAGCCGGTGTGGATGGATCAGGCCGAGAAAGCAACCTGCGATTTCTACTGATACGGTGTGACATCGTAGCCATAAAAAAACCGCCTACAGCAAAGTGGCGGTTTTTTTGTCCCTCGGGATTCGCGGTCCGTTGGGTAATCTTGCAGCCCCTACCCGGGATTTTTATCATACCCTTCTTTAAAAAGTTCGCAATCCACTTCACCTTTATAAATTCCTAATTTTACTGAAATAACTTACTTTTGGCGTTGGTGTTAATTATGATGCCACGTCCCTTTCCGCCATCTCGCAAATGGGCATCGGTCCTGGGAAAGGTGTATCCATAGCCGTAAAGCAGCCCGCCTACCCGGGCTTGTGTCCACCGATTTATCACCGGTGGTGATAGGTGGAGCGGTTAGCAGCAGGGACCGCATAGTGAAACGCTATTTATGCATCGCGTTCATTGTCGCCAGCGCACTCGTTGTAAAGAGTGATAAACCGGATGTGTTTATTGCCTTTACCCCGATAGCGCAGGACAAGTAGCGTTAAGGCCGCCTCGGGCGGCCTTTTTTATTTCATCCCGTCTACACTTCATGGCAAAGTAGTTCAATGCGTGCCTTTTTCCTTTTACGGCATGCCCTTACGGACATAATGGACAATTGCCTGGAGTTTTATGCCCACCCATCTGGTTTGGTTTCGCGCGGATTTACGCATTCACGACAACTTCGCTCTCGCGGCCGCCTGCCGCGCTAAAGACGCGAATGTGCTGGCCCTGTTTATCGCCACGCCTGAACAGTGGCGGCAGCATGACATGGCGCCCCGGCAAGCGGCATTACTCAGCGCGTATCTGAATGACCTGCAACATTCACTGGCCGAAAAAGGCATTCCGCTGATCTATAAAGAGGCCCATGATTTTGCCGCACAGCTTGAGATGGTGCAGGCAATCTGTAAGCAGCACGCGGTAACGCGTCTTTTTTACAACTACCAGTATGAATTTAACGAGCAGCAGCGGGATCGTCAGCTGGAGAAAAACCTTACGGGCGTGGTCTGTGAAGGCTTTGATGACAGCGTGATGCTCGCACCGGGCAGCGCGATGACCGGCAGTCACGAAATGTATAAAGTTTTCACGCCGTTTAAAAATGCTTTTATCAAACGCCTGAAAGAGGGGCTGCCAGAATGCGTTCCCGCCCCGGCCATAAGAGGGGAAACGATAACGGATCTGCAGGACATCAGGCTGAATTATCCCCAGCAGTCGTTTGATGAAACAGTATTCCCCGCCAGCGAGAAAGCGGCTATCGCCCGGTTGCGTCAGTTCTGCGCGCAGGGGGCGGCGGATTACGAGGCGCGGCGGGATTTTCCAGCGATTGAAGGCACCAGCCGCCTGTCGGCCTGTTTAGCGCTGGGCGCGCTCTCCCCGCGCCAGTGTTTACATCGGCTACTGGCGGAACAGCCTCAGGCGGTAGACGGGGGGGCGGGCGCAGTGTGGCTGAACGAACTGATCTGGCGTGAGTTTTATCGCCATCTGATGACGTATCATCCTGATTTATGTAAACATCGCCCCTTCATTCGTTGGACCGATAAGGTACAGTGGCAGTCGAATGATAAGCTGCTGAAGGCATGGCAGCGTGGGCTCACCGGCTTCCCGATTGTTGATGCGGCTATGCGGCAGCTCAATGAAACCGGGTGGATGCATAACCGTCTGCGTATGATTACCGCCAGCTTCCTGGTAAAGGATCTGCTTATCGACTGGCGAACCGGAGAGCGTTATTTTATCTCTCAGCTGATCGATGGCGATCTGGCGGCAAATAACGGCGGCTGGCAGTGGGCGGCCTCCACCGGCACGGATGCGGCTCCCTATTTTCGGATCTTTAATCCGACCACGCAGGGACAACGATTTGACGTCGACGGCGAGTTTATCCGTCGCTGGCTGCCTGAACTTAAGGATGTCCCCGCCAAAGCCATTCATGAACCCTGGGCATGGGCGGATAAACAGCGTGTTACCCTGAACTATCCCCGTCCCATTGTCGACCATAAACAGGCGCGCGTCGCCACGCTGGCGGCGTATGAAGCAGCCCGAAAAGTTTGAGAGAATGATGATGAAAAACAGTGAACTGGAACGCCTGATTAACGAAAAACTCAACACCGCCTCGTTTAGCGACTACGGTCCGAATGGCTTACAGGTGGAGGGTCGCGAGACGGTGCAAAAAATCATCACCGGCGTAACGGCAAGCCAGGCGCTGCTGGATGAGGCGGTGCGTCAGGAAGCCGACGCGGTGATTGTCCATCACGGTTATTTCTGGAAAAACGAATCACCGATTATTCGCGGCATGAAGCGCAACCGTCTCAAAACGCTGCTGGCGAATGACATCAACCTGTACGGCTATCACCTGCCGCTCGATGCGCATCCTGAACTGGGGAATAACGTTCAGCTTGCGCAGCTGCTGGGGATAACCGTGATGGGCGAAATTGAACCCCTGGTGCCGTGGGGTGAACTGTCGATGCCGGTGCCGGGTCTGGAGCTGGCATCGTGGATCGAAGCACGCCTGGGGCGTCGTCCGCTGTGGTGCGGCGACACCGGGCCGGATACCGTGAAGCGCGTGGCATGGTGCACCGGCGGCGGCCAGGGCTTTATTGATAGCGCGGCGCGTTTCGGTGTCGACGCCTTCATTACCGGCGAGGTTTCCGAGCAGACCATTCACTCTGCCCGTGAACAAGGCCTGCATTTTTACGCGGCAGGCCATCACGCCACCGAGCGTGGCGGCATCCGCGCCCTCAGCGAGTGGCTGACGGAAAATACCGATCTGGATGTGACGTTTATTGATATCCCTAATCCGGCCTGATGAGAGGTAGTTAAGTGCAGCGAGCGCGTTGTTATCTTCTGGGTGAAACCGCAGTGGTTCTGGAACTTGAGCCTCCGGTGACGCTTGCCACGCAAAAGCGTATCTGGCGTCTGGCTCAACGACTGCCCGAGCTACCTGGCGTGGTTGAAGCTATTCCGGGTATGAATAATATCACCGTGGTGCTGCGTGATCCGCACACGGGGGCGCTGGATGCCATTGAGCGTCTGCAACGCTGGTGGGAGGAGAGCGAGGCGCTGGAGCCGGAATCGCGGACGATTGAGATCCCGGTTGTCTATGGCGGCAAGGGAGGCCCCGACCTTGGTGTGGTGGCCGAACACTGTGGATTAACGGAGAAGCAGGTTGTGGAGCTGCATAGCTCAGTCGACTATGTTGTCTGGTTTTTGGGATTTCAGCCGGGTTTCCCCTATCTGGGCGGGTTATCGCCCCAGTTGCATACGCCGCGCCGGGCTGAGCCACGCCTGAGCGTACCGGCGGGCAGCGTGGCGATTGGTGGTGAGCAAACGGGAATTTATCCGCTCGCCTCGCCGGGAGGCTGGCAGCTTATCGGGCACACGTCCACGCCGTTATTTGAACCAGGCCAGGACGCGCCCATACTCCTGCGTCCGGGGGATACCCTGCGCTTTATCCCGCAAAAGGAGGGGATATGTTAACGCTTATTCGCGCAGGGCTTTACACCTCGGTACAGGATGCCGGGCGCTTTGGGCTGCGTCAGTCGGGCGTGAGCTACTGCGGTGCGCTTGATCGTCCCTCGCTGGAGATTGCCAACCTGCTGGTAGGCAACGCCGGCAGCACGGCGGCGTTAGAAATTACGCTGGGTCAGTGCGTGATTGAGTTTGGTCAGGAAACCTGGTTTGCCTTAACCGGCGCGGGCTGTGACGCGACGCTGGACGGCAAAGCGGTGTGGACCGGCTGGCGCCTGCGGGCGAAAGCCGGACAGCGTCTGACGCTCAAGCGTCCTCTGCACGGCGTGCGCAGCTATCTTGCGGTGGCGGGAGGTATCGACGTGCCGGAGGTGCTGGGCTCATCCAGCACCGACCAGAAAGCGGGAATGGGCGGACATGAAGGACGGCTGCTGCGCGACGGCGATCGCCTGGCGATTAAGCCATCAGCGCGCCATTTCACCACCACGCAGGGCGTGAAGCAGCTGTTGTGGGGGAACCTGATCCGCGCCCTGCCGGGGCCGGAATATCATGAGTTCGATGAGGCCTCAAAAGAGTCTTTCTGGCGCTCGCCATGGAAGATCAGCCCGCAGAGTAACCGCATGGGTTACCGGCTTCAGGGCCAGCCGCTGACCCGCACGACTGACCGGGAGCTGCTTTCCCATGGTCTGTTGCCGGGGGTGATTCAGGTGCCGGGCAACGGCCAGCCTATCGTACTGATGAACGATGCGCAAACCACGGGAGGATATCCGCGTATTGCCTGCATTATCGAAGCGGATCGCTACCATCTGGCGCAAATTCCTCTCGGTCAGCCAATTCATTTTGTGCAGTGTTCGCTGGAGGAGGCGCTGAAAGCCCGTCAGGATCAGCAGCGTTATCTCGAACAGCTGGCGTGGAGGCTCGATGGTAAAGATTGATTTAAACGCCGATCTGGGGGAGGGCAGCAGCGCCGATGCGGCGCTGATGACGCTGGTCTCCTCGGTGAACATCGCCTGTGGGTTTCATGCCGGCGATGCGCAGACCATGCTGGCGAGCGTGCGCAATGCCGTGAAAAACGGCGTGGCGATAGGCGCTCACCCCAGCTTTCCGGACCGGGAAAACTTTGGTCGCACGGCGATGGATCTGCCGCCTGAGACGGTTTACGCGCAAATGCTCTACCAGATCGGCGCCCTGGAGGCGATAGTGCGCGCTGAGAAGGGCGTGTTGCGTCACGTCAAGCCGCACGGCATGCTCTATAACCAGGCGGCGAAAGATCCGGCGCTGGCAGACGCCATTGCCCGCGCGGTACGGGACTGCAATCCGCGTCTGGTGCTGGTGGGCCTGGCGGGCAGCGAGCTTATCCGTGCCGGCGAACGGCTGGGGCTGATTACGCGGCAGGAAGTGTTTGCCGATCGGGGATACCTGCCGGACGGCAGCCTGGTTCCGCGTACGCAGGCCGGTGCGCTGATCACCGACGAAGGTAAAGCGCTGGCGCAGACGCTGGAGATGGTGCGCTTCGGGCGAGTAACCTCAACGGAGGGTACAACGGCAAACGTTCAGGCTGATACGGTGTGCTTACACGGTGACGGCGAGCATGCGCTCCAGTTTGCACGACGCCTGCGGGCGGCGTTCTCGGAAGAGGGCATTGTTGTCAGCGCAGAATAATCATGAAAGGACAATAACATGCCAGAAGGTCCGGAGATCCGCCGCGCGGCGGATAGCCTGGAGGCGGCGATAAAGGGCAAACCTCTGACACACGTCTGGTTTGCCTTTCCTCAACTCAAACCGTTTGAATCGCAGCTGGTGGGACAGACGGTGACCCACATTGAAACGCGCGGCAAAGCGTTACTCACCCACTTTTCCCATAACCTGACGTTATATAGCCACAATCAGCTTTACGGCGTCTGGCGGGTGGTAAAGGCGGACGAGCAGCCGCAAACGACCCGCGTGCTGCGCGTGCGGCTACAAACGGCGGATAAGGCGATCCTGCTCTATAGCGCTTCTGATATCGAAATGTTAACGCCGGAGCAGTTGCTCACGCACCCGTTCTTACAGCGGGTTGGGCCGGACGTGCTGGATATGCGCCTGACGGCAAGCGATGTGAAAGCCCGGCTGTTATCGCCCACATTCCGCAACCGGCAGTTTTCCGGGCTGTTGCTCGATCAGGCATTTCTGGCGGGGCTGGGAAACTACCTGCGGGTGGAGATCCTCTGGGAAGTCGGGCTGGCGCCGCAGCACAAAGCGTCGCAGCTAAGCGATGAACAGCTGGAGGCGCTGTCCCACGCGTTGCTGGACATTCCCCGGCTGTCGTACAACACGCGCGGCGTGGTGGATGAGAACAAGCATCACGGGGCGCTGTTTCGCTTCAAGGTGTTTCATCGGGCGGGTAAAAAGTGCGAGCGGTGCGGCGGGGTGATTGAGAAGGCGACGATCTCTTCCAGGCCGTTTTACTGGTGTCCTGGGTGCCAGATGTAAAAAAGCCGGGTGGCGGAGGTAAAAGCAAAACGGCAACGAAAGTTGCCGTTTTTAATGTTTTCACCCTCTCCCTGTGGGAGAGGGCCGGGGTGAGGGCATCAGGCCGCACCCAACATTTTTTAGCGCTTAATGTCAGACTTAAAATCACGCTGCTCGTAGCCGGTATACAGCTGACGAGGACGCGCGATTTTCATGCCTTCGCTGTGCATTTCGTTCCAGTGCGCAATCCAGCCCACGGTACGCGCCATGGCGAAGATTACGGTGAACATGGAGGACGGAATGCCCATCGCTTTCAGAATAATGCCAGAGTAGAAATCGACGTTCGGGTAGAGTTTCTTCTCGATGAAGTACGGGTCGTTCAGCGCGATGTGTTCCAGCTCCATCGCCACTTCCAGCAGATCATCTTTGGTGCCCAGCTCTTTCAGCACTTCGTGGCAGGTCTCACGCATGACGGTCGCGCGCGGGTCGTAGTTTTTGTAAACACGGTGACCGAAGCCCATCAAACGGAAGGAGTCATTCTTGTCTTTCGCGCGGCGCACGAACTCAGGAATGTGCTCAACGGAGCTGATTTCTTCCAGCATCTTCAGTGCCGCTTCGTTCGCGCCGCCGTGCGCCGGTCCCCACAGGGAGGCGATACCCGCAGCGATACAGGCGAACGGGTTCGCGCCGGAAGAGCCAGCGGTACGGACGGTAGAGGTCGAGGCGTTCTGTTCGTGGTCAGCGTGCAGGATCAGAATACGGTCCATCGCGCGTTCCAGCACCGGGTTCACTTCATACTCTTCACACGGCGTGGAGAACATCATGCGCAGGAAGTTACCTGCGTAGGAGAGGTCGTTGCGTGGATACACAAACGGCTGACCGATAGAGTATTTGTAACACATCGCCGCCATGGTAGGCATTTTGGACAGCAGACGGAACGCCGCGATATCACGGTGACGTGGGTTATTCACGTCCAGAGAATCGTGGTAGAACGCCGCCAGCGCACCGGTAATACCGCACATGACCGCCATCGGATGAGAGTCACGACGGAACGCATGGAACAGACGGGTAATCTGCTCATGGATCATGGTGTGACGGGTCACGGTGGTTTTAAATTCATCGTACTGGGCCTGCGTCGGTTTTTCGCCGTTCAGCAGGATGTAGCACACTTCCAGATAGTTGGATTCGGTGGCTAACTGATCGATGGGGAAGCCGCGATGGAGCAGGATACCTTCGTCACCGTCAATGTAGGTGATTTTGGATTCGCAAGATGCGGTGGAGGTGAATCCAGGGTCAAAGGTGAATACCCCTTTGGAACCCAGCGTACGGATATCAATAACATCCTGACCGAGCGTGCCTTTTAGCACATCCAGTTCAATAGCATCATCACCATTTAGGGTGAGTTTTGCCTTTGTATCAGCCATTTACGGTCTCCTTAGCGCCTTATGCTTAAGACTGCGCTTTACCGGATTTGCTTTCAGCTGTTAATCATCGTTACCAGATTGTTATTTGGCTTACCGCTCAGCTCACGAGGAGAAACCAGGGTACAGAGCTATGGCGCCTTGCAGGTAAACGAATGAAATATCAGTGAAACAACAGCAAATCAGCGTTTTTGCAGTCCGAATTATTCAAACCTGTATATCACTAATAACTGTCCTGATAACTTCGGTCAATACCATCACACTGTTACATAACTATTTGTCAGGTGAAAGAGAGACCTCATAACTTTTGCGCATTATATGCCTTTTCTGATGACGTTTGTAACAATATTGTTTAACATTTGTCAAATCAGATGATTAAAAATTAAAAAGATGTTGTTATCGTGACCCCGATCACTGTTCCAGAGAAAACCCAACAAACTGTATGTAGGTTAATTGTAATGATTTTGTGAACGGCCTATACTGCCGCCAGGTCTCCGGAACACCCTGCAATCCCGAGCCACCCAGCGTTGTAACGTGTCGTTTTAGCATTTGGAAGCAATGTTTTGCATGACGCGCAGTTATAGAAAAGGAACGCTGTCTGACCCGCATCGCAGTCCGGAGGAAGGAAACAATAAGAACAGCATGTGGGCGTTATTCATGATAAGAAATGTGAAAAAACAAAGACCTGTCAATCTGGATCTCAAAACGATCCGATTCCCTGTAACAGCAATAGCGTCCATTCTGCACCGTGTTTCTGGTGTGATTACGTTTGTGGCGGTTGGTATCTTGCTGTGGTTACTGGGAACCAGCCTCTCATCTCCTGAAGGATTCCTCCAGGCCTCAGCCATCATGAACAGCTTCTTCGTGAAATTTATCATGTGGGGCATTCTGACCGCGCTGGCCTATCACGTGGTTGGCGGCGTTCGCCATATGCTGATGGACTTTGGCTACCTGGAAGAGACGTTCGAGGCCGGTAAACGTACCGCTAACATTTCATTTGTGATCACTGTCGTGCTTTCACTTCTCGCAGGAGTTCTCGTATGGTAAGCAACGCCTCCGCATTAGGACGCAACGGCGTACATGACTTCATCCTGGTCCGCGCTACCGCCATCGTCCTCACGCTCTACATCATCTATATGATCGGTTTCTTCGCCACTAGCGGCACACTGACGTGGGAAATCTGGAGTGGTTTCTTCGGATCGGCCTTCACCAAAGTGTTCACCCTGCTGGCCCTGTTCTCCATCCTTATTCATGCCTGGATTGGCATGTGGCAGGTGTTGACCGATTACGTTAAACCGCTGGCGATTCGCCTTCCGCTGCAACTGATTATTGTTGTTGCTCTGCTGGTTTACGTCATTTATGGATTTGTTGTGGTGTGGGGTGTGTAATGAAACTGCCAGTCAGAGAATTTGATGCTGTTGTGATTGGTGCGGGTGGCGCAGGTATGCGCGCCGCACTGCAAATTTCCCAGAGCGGCCAGACCTGTGCGCTGCTCTCTAAAGTATTCCCGACCCGTTCCCACACTGTGTCTGCGCAGGGCGGTATCACCGTTGCGCTGGGTAATTCCCATGAAGATAACTGGGAATGGCACATGTACGATACGGTAAAAGGTTCCGACTACATCGGCGACCAGGATGCCATCGAATATATGTGTAAAACCGGCCCGGAAGCGATTCTGGAGCTGGACCACATGGGTCTGCCGTTCTCCCGTCTGGAAAATGGCACCATCTATCAGCGTCCGTTTGGCGGCCAGTCGAAAAACTTCGGCGGCGAACAGGCGGCACGTACCGCAGCAGCGGCTGACCGTACCGGTCACGCTTTGCTGCATACCCTTTATCAGCAAAACCTGAAAAACCACACCACCATCTTCTCCGAGTGGTATGCGTTGGATCTGGTGAAAAACGCCGATGGCGCGGTGGTGGGTTGTACCGCACTGTGCATTGAAACCGGTGAAGTGGTCTATTTCAAAGCGCGCGCAACCGTGCTGGCCACCGGCGGCGCAGGCCGTATCTATCAGTCCACTACCAACGCCCACATCAACACCGGTGACGGCGTTGGGATGGCTATCCGCGCTGGCGTGCCGGTGCAGGACATGGAGATGTGGCAGTTCCACCCAACCGGTATCGCCGGTGCGGGCGTGCTGGTGACAGAAGGCTGCCGTGGTGAAGGTGGCTATCTGCTGAACAAACATGGCGAGCGCTTTATGGAGCGTTATGCCCCGAATGCGAAAGACCTGGCGGGTCGTGACGTGGTGGCGCGTTCCATCATGATCGAAATCCGTGAAGGCCGCGGCTGCGACGGCCCTTGGGGCCCGCACGCGAAGCTGAAACTCGACCATCTGGGTAAAGAAGTGCTGGAATCCCGTCTGCCGGGCATTCTGGAACTGTCCCGCACCTTCGCCCACGTCGACCCGGTAAAAGAGCCGATTCCGGTTATCCCAACCTGTCACTACATGATGGGCGGTATTCCCACCAAAGTGACCGGTCAGGCGCTGACCGTGAACGAGCAGGGCGAAGACGTGGTCATCCCTGGTCTGTTCGCGGTAGGCGAAATTGCCTGCGTATCCGTGCACGGCGCAAACCGTCTGGGCGGCAACTCCCTGCTGGACCTGGTGGTATTTGGCCGTGCGGTGGGGCTGCATCTCCAGGAATCTATTGCCGAGCAGGGCGCGTTGCGTGATGCGACCGACGACGAAATTGATGCCTCTCTTGAGCGCCTCAACCGCTGGAACGGCAACCGTAACGGCGAAGATCCGGTAGAAATCCGTAAAGCGCTGCAAGAGTGTATGCAGCACAACTTCTCGGTATTCCGTGAAGGTGACGCGATGGCCAAAGGGCTTGAGCAACTGAAAACGATCCGCGAGCGTCTGAAGAATGCCCGTCTGGACGATACCTCAAGCGAGTTCAACACCCAGCGCGTTGAGTGCCTGGAGCTGGATAACCTGATGGAAACCGCGTTCGCGACCGCGATGTCGGCAAACTTCCGTACCGAAAGCCGTGGCGCCCATAGCCGCTTCGACTTCCCGGATCGTGATGACGAAAACTGGCTGTGCCATTCCCTGTATCTGCCAGAGTCGGAAACCATGACGCGTCGTAGCGTTAACATGGAACCGAAACTGCGTCCGGCGTTCCCGCCGAAGATTCGTACTTACTAATGCGGAGACAGGATAATGAAACTCGAATTCTCAGTTTATCGTTATAACCCGGATGTAGACGATGCTCCGCGTATGCAGGATTACACCCTCGAAGCGGAAGAAGGTCGTGACATGATGCTGCTGGATGCTTTAATCCAGCTGAAAGAAAAAGATCCTACGCTGTCGTTCCGCCGCTCCTGCCGTGAAGGGGTATGTGGCTCTGACGGTGTAAACATGAACGGCAAAAACGGTCTGGCCTGTATCACGCCAATTTCAGCGCTACAGCGTGCAGGCCAGAAAATTGTCATCCGTCCTCTGCCTGGCCTGCCGGTCGTGCGTGATTTGGTGGTGGACATGGGGCAATTCTATGCACAATATGAGAAGATTAAGCCTTACTTATTGAATAATGGGCAAAATCCACCCGCTCGCGAGCACTTACAGTCGCCTGAGCAGCGTGAAAAACTCGATGGGTTGTACGAGTGTATTCTCTGTGCATGCTGTTCAACGTCATGCCCGTCATTCTGGTGGAACCCGGATAAATTTATCGGCCCTGCGGGTCTGCTGGCTGCCTATCGCTTCCTGATCGACAGCCGCGATACCGAAACCGAGAATCGTCTGGAAGGGTTAAGTGACGCTTTCAGCGTATTCCGCTGCCATAGCATCATGAACTGCGTCAGTGTGTGTCCTAAGGGGCTGAACCCGACGCGCGCCATCGGCCATATTAAGTCGATGTTGTTGCAGCGCAGTGCGTAAGTAACAACGCCGGATGGCGCTGCGCTTATCCGGCCTACGTAACAGTAGGCCCGGTAAGCGTAGCGCCACCGGGCAAATTGCAGAAACCTTTAAAAACTGCCCTGAAGTTTAGACAGTTTCTAAAGGTTCCTTCGCGGGCCAAATGAAAAGAGCTCGCAGGTGAACCCCGGCACGTACACGTGGTGTGCGTGGTAGTTTCTACGGCGAAAGTAAGCATAAAAATGCTTAAGGGATCACGATGCAGAACGGCGCAATGAAAGCCTGGCTGGACTCTTCTTACCTCTCTGGTTCAAACCAGAGCTGGATAGAACAGCTCTATGAAGACTTCTTAACCGATCCTGACTCAGTGGACGCAAACTGGCGTTCCATGTTCCAGCAGTTGCCTGGTACAGGGGTCAAACCGGATCAATTCCATTCAAAAACACGTGATTATTTCCGTCGTCTGGCGAAGGATGCCTCACGTTACTCTTCTGCGATTTCCGACCCTGACACCAATGCGAAGCAGGTAAAAGTCCTGCAGCTTATCAACGCTTATCGCTTCCGTGGTCACCAGCATGCGAATCTCGATCCGCTGGGACTGTGGCAGCAGGAACGTGTAGCGGATCTCGATCCGGCTTATCACGATCTGACCGAGGCCGATTTCCAGGAAAGCTTTAACGTAGGTTCCTTTGCCATCGGCAAAGACACGATGAAGCTGGGCGATCTGATTGATGCGCTCAAGCAAACCTACTGCGGCTCCATCGGCGCGGAATATATGCACATTACCTCCACCGAAGAGAAACGCTGGATCCAGCAGCGTATCGAATCCGTGGCGGGTCACGCGAATTTCTCAGCAGACGAGAAAAAACGTTTCCTGAGCGAACTGACGGCAGCAGAAGGCCTTGAGCGCTATCTGGGCGCGAAATTCCCGGGCGCAAAACGCTTCTCACTGGAGGGCGGCGATGCGTTAGTCCCGATGCTGAAAGAGCTGATTCGTCATGCCGGTAAGAGCGGCACGCGCGAAGTGGTGCTGGGCATGGCGCACCGTGGCCGTCTGAACGTGCTGGTTAACGTGCTGGGTAAAAAACCGCAGGATCTGTTCGACGAATTTGCGGGTAAACATAAAGAGCACCTCGGCACCGGTGACGTGAAGTACCACATGGGCTTCTCGTCGGATATCGAAACCGAGGGCGGTCAGGTTCACCTGGCGCTGGCGTTTAACCCGTCGCACCTGGAAATCGTCAGCCCGGTGGTTATCGGTTCCGTGCGTGCGCGTCTGGATCGTCTGGACGAGCCGAGCAGCAATAAAGTGCTGCCAATCACCATTCACGGTGATGCGGCAGTCACAGGGCAGGGCGTGGTTCAGGAAACCCTGAACATGTCGAAAGCGCGTGGTTATGAAGTGGGCGGTACCGTTCGCATCGTAATCAACAACCAGGTGGGCTTCACCACCTCTAACCCGCTGGATGCGCGTTCTACCCCGTACTGCACCGACATCGGTAAAATGGTTCAGGCGCCAATCTTCCACGTAAACGCGGATGACCCGGAAGCCGTTGCTTTCGTTACCCGTCTGGCGCTGGACTTCCGTAACACCTTTAAGCGCGACGTGTTCATTGACCTCTTCTGCTACCGCCGTCACGGCCACAACGAAGCGGATGAGCCAAGTGCAACCCAGCCGCTGATGTACCAGAAAATCAAAAAACACCCGACGCCGCGTAAAATCTATGCTGACAAGCTGGAAAGCGAAAAAGTGGCGACGCTGGAAGATGCGACCGAAATGGTCAATCTTTATCGCGACGCGCTGGACGCGGGTGAATGCGTGGTCAAAGAGCTGCGCCCAATGAACATGCACTCCTTTACCTGGTCGCCGTACCTCAACCACGAGTGGGACGAGAGCTACCCGAACAAGGTTGAGATGAAGCGTTTGCAGGAGCTGGCTAAACGCATCAGCACCGTGCCGGAAGCGATCGAGATGCAATCCCGCGTGGCCAAGATCTATGGCGACCGCCAGGCCATGGCGGCGGGTGAAAAGCTGTTCGACTGGGGCGGCGCGGAAACGCTGGCCTATGCGACGCTGGTTGACGAAGGTATTCCGGTTCGTCTGTCCGGTGAAGATGCGGGTCGTGGCACTTTCTTCCACCGTCATGCGGTTGTACACAACCAGTCTAACGGTTCAACCTATACTCCGCTTCAGCACGTGCATAACGGTCAGGGCCAGTTCAAGGTCTGGGACTCCGTGCTGTCAGAAGAAGCGGTTCTGGCCTTCGAATACGGCTACGCCACCGCAGAACCTCGCACCCTGACTATCTGGGAAGCGCAGTTCGGTGACTTCGCCAACGGTGCGCAGGTCGTCATCGACCAGTTCATCTCCTCCGGTGAGCAGAAGTGGGGCCGTATGTGTGGTCTGGTGATGTTGCTGCCGCACGGCTATGAAGGACAAGGGCCGGAGCACTCCTCCGCGCGTCTGGAGCGTTATCTGCAACTCTGCGCCGAGCAGAACATGCAGGTCTGCGTGCCGTCCACCCCGGCTCAGGTGTACCACATGTTGCGTCGTCAGGCGCTGCGCGGTATGCGCCGTCCGCTGGTGGTCATGTCGCCAAAATCCCTGCTGCGTCATCCGCTGGCGGTTTCGAGCCTGGATGAACTGGCTAACGGCACCTTCCTGCCAGCCATCGGTGAAATTGACGAGCTGGATCCGCAGGCCGTTAAGCGTGTCGTAATGTGTTCTGGTAAGGTTTATTACGACCTGCTGGAACAGCGCCGTAAGAACGATCAGAAAGATGTCGCCATCGTGCGTATCGAGCAGCTTTATCCGTTCCCGCATCAGGCGATGCAGGAAGTGCTGAAACAGTACGCTCACGTTCATGATTTTGTCTGGTGCCAGGAAGAGCCGCTCAACCAGGGCGCATGGTATTGCAGCCAGCATCATTTCCGTGAAGTGATTCCATTTGGGTCTGCCCTGCGTTATGCAGGTCGCCCGGCCTCCGCCTCTCCGGCGGTAGGGTATATGTCCGTTCACCAGAAGCAGCAACAAGATCTGGTCAATGACGCGCTGAACGTCGATTAATTAAAGGATACATAATGAGTAGCGTAGATATTCTTGTTCCCGACCTGCCTGAGTCCGTAGCAGATGCAACCGTCGCCACCTGGCACAAAAAACCAGGCGACGCGGTAACCCGTGACGAAGTGCTGGTAGAAATCGAAACTGACAAAGTGGTACTGGAAGTACCGGCTTCAGCGGATGGCATTCTGGATGCAGTCCTGGAAGACGAAGGTACGACCGTGACTTCTCGCCAGATCCTGGGTCGCCTGCGTGAAGGCAACAGCGCGGGCAAAGAGTCCAGCGCGAAATCTGAAGAGAAAGCGTCTACCCCAGCCCAGCGCCAGCAGGCGTCTCTGGAAGAGCAAACCAATGACGCGCTCAGCCCGGCGATCCGTCGCCTGCTGGCTGAGCACAGCCTCGATCCGGCAGCCATCAAAGGTACCGGCGTGGGTGGCCGTCTGACTCGCGAAGATATCGACAAGCATCTGGCAAAAGCGCCTTCAGAGGCGAAAGCGGAAGCGAAAGCCCCTGCGGCAGCACCAGCGGCACAGCCAGCTCTTGGCGCACGTAGCGAAAAACGCGTGCCGATGACCCGCCTTCGCAAGCGCGTGGCCGAGCGTCTGCTGGAAGCGAAAAACTCCACCGCGATGCTGACCACCTTCAACGAAGTCAACATGAAGCCAATCATGGACCTGCGCAAGCAGTACGGTGACGCGTTTGAAAAACGTCACGGTATCCGTCTGGGCTTCATGTCCTTCTACGTGAAAGCGGTAGTTGAAGCGCTGAAACGCTACCCGGAAGTGAACGCGTCTATCGATGGCGATGACGTGGTTTACCACAACTACTTCGACGTCAGCATGGCGGTTTCTACCCCACGCGGCCTGGTCACCCCGGTTCTGCGTGATGTGGACACCCTGGGTATGGCTGACATTGAGAAGAAAATCAAAGAGCTGGCCGTGAAAGGCCGCGACGGCAAGCTGACCGTTGAAGACCTGACTGGCGGTAACTTCACCATTACCAACGGTGGCGTGTTCGGCTCGCTGATGTCTACCCCGATCATCAACCCGCCGCAGAGCGCGATCCTGGGTATGCACGCTATTAAAGATCGTCCAATGGCGGTAGACGGTAAAGTTGAGATCCTGCCGATGATGTACCTGGCGCTCTCATACGATCACCGCCTGATCGACGGCCGCGAGTCCGTAGGCTTCCTGGTTGCCATTAAAGAGCTGCTGGAAGATCCAACGCGTCTGCTGCTGGACGTTTAGTAACTATTTAGCATCACCTGCCCTGTAGGCCGGATAAGCGTAGCGCCGGTCTACAGGTTTGAAGATAACGATTACCCTGAAGGATGGATAGAACACATGAACTTACATGAATATCAGGCCAAACAGCTGTTTGCCAGGTCAGGCTTACCGGCTCCGGTGGGTTATGCCTGTACTACCCCGCGTGAAGCAGAAGAAGCCGCATCTAAAATCGGTTCCGGCCCGTGGGTAGTTAAATGTCAGGTTCACGCTGGTGGCCGTGGTAAAGCGGGCGGTGTGAAGGTTGTTAAGAGCAAAGAAGAGATCCGTGCGTTTGCTGAACATTGGCTCGGCAAGCGTCTGGTAACCTACCAGACAGATGCGAATGGCCAGCCGGTCAACCAGATCCTGGTTGAAGCGGCAACCGACATCGCGAAAGAATTGTACCTCGGCGCAGTCGTAGACCGTAGCTCCCGTCGCGTGGTGTTCATGGCATCTACCGAAGGCGGCGTGGAAATCGAAAAAGTGGCGGAAGAGACTCCGCACCTGATCCACAAAGTGGCAATCGATCCGCTGGCGGGCCCAATGCCTTACCAGGGACGTGAGCTGGCGTTCAAACTGGGTCTGGAAGGCAAGCTGGTTCAGCAGTTCACCAAGATCTTCATGGGGCTGGCGACCATCTTCCTGGAGCGCGATCTGGCGCTGATCGAGATCAACCCGCTGGTGATCACCACCCAGGGCGACCTGATCTGCCTCGACGGCAAGCTGGGCGCTGACGGCAACGCGCTGTTCCGCCAGGCGGATCTGCGCGAAATGCGCGACCAGTCTCAGGAAGATCCGCGTGAAGCGCAGGCTGCCCAGTGGGAGCTGAACTACGTGGCGCTGGATGGCAACATCGGCTGCATGGTTAACGGTGCGGGCCTGGCAATGGGCACCATGGACATCGTTAAGCTGCACGGCGGTGAGCCAGCGAACTTCCTCGACGTGGGCGGTGGCGCAACCAAAGAGCGCGTAACCGAAGCGTTCAAAATCATTCTCTCTGACAGCAACGTAAAAGCGGTTCTGGTGAACATCTTCGGCGGTATCGTACGTTGCGACCTGATCGCCGACGGTATCATCGGCGCGGTAGGAGAAGTGGGCGTTAACGTTCCGGTTGTTGTACGTCTGGAAGGGAATAACGCTGAACTCGGCGCGAAAAAACTGGCTGACAGCGGCCTGAATATTATTGCAGCGAAAAGTCTGACGGATGCAGCTCAGCAGGTTGTTGCCGCAGTGGAGGGGAAATAATGTCCGTTTTAATTAATAAAGATACCAAGGTTATCTGCCAGGGCTTCACCGGTAGCCAGGGGACTTTCCACTCCGAACAGGCGATTGCCTACGGTACGCAGATGGTTGGCGGCGTAACGCCAGGTAAAGGCGGCACCACGCACCTGGGCCTGCCGGTGTTCAACACCGTGCGTGAAGCAGTAGAAGCGACGGGCGCAACCGCGACCGTGATCTACGTTCCAGCGCCGTTCTGCAAAGACTCTATTCTGGAAGCGATCGACGCAGGCATTAAGCTGATCATCACCATCACCGAAGGCATCCCGACGCTGGATATGCTGACCGTGAAGGTGAAGCTGGACGAAGCAGGCGTGCGCATGATCGGCCCGAACTGCCCAGGCGTTATCACCCCGGGCGAATGCAAAATCGGCATCATGCCGGGCCACATTCACAAACCGGGCAAAGTGGGCATCGTGTCCCGTTCCGGTACCCTGACCTATGAAGCGGTTAAGCAGACCACCGATTACGGCTTCGGCCAGTCCACCTGCGTGGGCATCGGCGGTGACCCGATCCCTGGCTCTAACTTCATCGACATCCTGAAGCTGTTCCAGGAAGATCCACAGACCGAAGCGATCGTGATGATCGGTGAGATCGGTGGTAGCGCGGAAGAAGAAGCGGCTGCTTACATCAAAGATCATGTGACCAAGCCGGTGGTGGGTTATATCGCGGGTGTGACCGCGCCGAAAGGCAAACGTATGGGTCACGCGGGTGCGATTATCGCTGGCGGTAAAGGTACGGCTGATGAGAAATTCGCAGCACTGGAAGCCGCAGGCGTGAAAACCGTTCGCAGCCTGGCGGATATCGGTGAAGCACTGAAATCCATCATTAAGTAAGTCCTCTCTGCTCCCCGAATGGGGCGCGTTGAAGTATAAAAAAATGTCCGTTTCGACATGGTTGGCCGCTGTAAAGCGGCCTTTTTTTATTGTCTGCGTTTAGCCACCAGAGTGAATTTATAGTCGTCGGTATTAAACACGTTGCGACTGTATTCAAATACCCGGCCGTCTTTCAGGAAGCCGCGGGAAACTTTTTCAAGAATTGGTTTTGCCGGATCGAGCGCCAGGGCGGCAATCGCCTCGTCCGATGGCATGACTGGCACCAGCTCCTGCTCGCTGCGATCGATAACCAGCTTTTTGACCTGCTCAATGTAATGGTATTTCGACTGTTCCATCACTTCCCAGGTGAGGTCGGGGAACATCGCCAGCGGCATCCATGTCTCTTCCAGATTCACCGGCTTTTCCCTGATGAAGCGTACGCGCTTGACGTGCCAGACCTTATCATCCGGATTGAGCGCCAGTTTTGCCGCGAGCCGCTCATCGGCTTTCACCACTTCGAAGACGCTGACGTCGCTGTGCGTATCAACGTTGCGATCCGCCAGTTTTTCGTAAAAGCCGGTAAGCTGATAAATATCGTAATTCACCCGCTCCTCTTTTACATACGAGCCGCTGCCCTGAATGCTTTCGATGATCTGCTCGTCGGCGAGCAGCTTCAAAGCCTGCCGCACGGTGACACGGCTAACGTTAAATGCCTCCTGAAGGCTGGATTCCGTCGGCAGCGCGTCTCCGGGTTTTAATTCCCCGGCGTTAATCTTCTCGCGGAACGCATCGGCGATCTGCCGGTACATCGGTTTATTGCCCATTGTGTTACGCCTTTTTAATACCTTTTTAGGGGAATTATGCCTTCAGTGACTGATTTGTAAATAATACAAATTAAATACAAATATCATTGTTAGTGAAAATGATCACATAAATGTATTATCCAGTCTGCCACAATCCTCCCCAGACAATAACTTTGGATAGGTGAGGATCTTATGAACCTGACGACTCTGACCGACCCCCGTGCTGTCTGCGTGCAGGCGCAGTTTACCAGCCGTGATGAGGTAATCCGTCAGCTTGCGACGCGGCTGGTAGCGTTGGGCAAAATAGCCGACGCCGATACGTTTCTGGCAGAGGTTTTCCATCGCGAATCGCTTGGCCCGACGGCGCTGGGCGAGGGGCTGGCCGTACCCCATGGTAAATCAGCGGCAGTAAAGGAAGCGGCTTTTGCCGTGGCAACACTGCGCGAGCCGCTGGCCTGGGAAGGCGTGGACGGACCGGAGGAGGTCGAGCTGATTTTTTTGCTCGCCATTCCTCCCGCACAAGCGGGATCAACGCATATTCAGGTGCTGACGGAACTGACGTCCCGCCTGGCGGATGACGATCTCAGGGCGCACGTGATGACGGCGACCAGCGCGGAAGCGGTGCTTGCTGCGCTGGAAACGGCGCCTGAGGCGCAAGAAACCGCCGTCGCAGAGAATGCCCCGACGATCGTCTGCGTTACCGCCTGTCCGGCCGGGATCGCCCATACCTACATGGCAGCGGAATATCTCGAAAAAGCGGGACGTAAGCTCGGCGTCAATGTAGTGGTCGAAAAGCAGGGGGCAAACGGTATTGAGGGGCGCATCACCGCGCAGCATTTGCAGGAGGCAAAAGCGTGTATCTTCGCGGCGGAAGTGGCGATCAAAGAGCGTGAGCGTTTTCAGGGGATCCCCGCCATTTCCGTGCCCGTCGCGGAACCCTTGCGCCATGCGGAAGCGCTCATTGAGCGTGCGCTGGCGCTACAGCCTGTATCCGATGCGCGTCCTGCGCATGTCGACTCGGACGCGAAAAAGTCCGTTAAAACCGAACTCAAGCAAGCGCTGCTCAGCGGTATCTCCTTTGCGGTGCCGCTGATTGTCGCTGGCGGCACGGTGCTGGCCGTGTCGGTACTGCTGGCGCAAATCCTGGGCTTGCAGCACCTGTTCGATCAGGAAAACTCGTGGCTGTGGATGTACCGCAAACTGGGCGGTGGGATGCTCGGCATTCTGATGGTCCCTGTTCTGGCGGCCTATACCGCTTACTCGCTGGCGGATAAACCTGCGCTTACGCCGGGCTTTGCGGCGGGTCTTGCCGCCAATATGATCGGCTCCGGCTTTCTGGGGGCCATCGTCGGCGGGCTGATTGCGGGCTACCTGATGCGCTGGGTGAAAAACCACATCCGGCTGAGTAGCCGCTACAACGGCTTTCTGACTTTTTATCTCTATCCGGTGATTGGCGTACTGGGTGCAGGCAGCCTGATGCTGTTTGTGATCGGCGAACCGGTGGCCTGGATCAATAACGCCCTGACCGCCTGGCTTAATGGTCTCTCCGGCGCGAACGCGCTGCTGCTGGGGGCAATCCTGGGCTTTATGTGCTCGTTCGATCTGGGCGGTCCGGTCAACAAAGCCTCTTACGCGTTCTGTCTGGGCGCGATGGCCAACGGCGTATACGGGCCTTATGCGATCTTCGCCTCCGTCAAAATGGTTTCGGCCTTTACCGTGACGGCATCAACGATGCTGGCTCCGAATCTGTTTAAACAGTTCGAAATTGAGACCGGCAAATCCACCTGGCTGCTGGGGCTGGCGGGCATCACCGAAGGGGCAATTCCGATGGCTATCGAGGATCCGTTGCGAGTCATCGGCTCATTTGTTCTGGGGTCAATGGCGACCGGAGCGATTGTCGGAGCGATGGGTATTGGGCTCTCCACCCCGGGCGCGGGCATTTTCTCTCTCTTCTTACTGCATGATGCCGGGCTGGGCGGCGTGATAGCCGCTGCCGGCTGGTTTGGCGCCGCGCTGGTGGGCGCCGCAATCTCTACGCTCATTTTACTGCTCTGGCGACGCCAGGCCGTGAAGAGCGGTACCTACGTGACTGAAGACATACCATCCTAAACACGCACTGACAGGAAACGAAGATGAAAGCTGTATCTCGCGTTCATATCACGCCACATATGCACTGGGACCGGGAGTGGTACTTCACCACCGAAGCGTCACGTATTCTTCTGGTCAATAATATGGAAGAGATCCTCACCCGTCTTGAGCAGGACGCAGAGTATAAATACTACGTTCTCGACGGCCAGACGGCGGTGCTGGAAGATTATTTTGCCGTGAAACCGGAAAACAGGCCACGCGTGAAGGCGCTGGTGGCGGCCGGGAAGCTGATTATCGGGCCGTGGTATACCCAGACGGACACCACCCTTGTCTCCGGCGAGTCGATTGTGCGCAATCTGATGTACGGCATGCGCGACTGTCTGGCCTTTGGCGAGCCGATGAAAATTGGCTATCTGCCGGACTCCTTCGGCATGTCTTCCCAGCTGCCACACATTTACAACGGTTTTGGCATCACGCGCACCATGTTCTGGCGCGGCTGTTCCGAGCGGCACGGTACCGATAAAACCGAATTTCTCTGGCAAAGCCAGGACGGCAGCGAAGTGACGGCACAGGTGCTGCCGCTGGGCTACGCGATTGGTAAGTACTTACCGGAGGATGAAGCCGGACTGCGCAAACGGCTCGACAACTACTTCGAGGTGCTCGAAAAAGCCTCCGTGACGAAAGAAATTTTGCTGCCTAACGGCCATGATCAGATGCCGCTCCAGCAGAACATATTTGCGGTGATGGATAAGCTGCGCAAAATCTATCCGCAGCGTCAGTTTGTGATGAGCCGCTTCGAGGAGGTGTTTGACCATATCGATGCGCACCGCGATGAACTGGCGACGCTGAAAGGGGAATTTATTGACGGTAAATATATGCGGGTGCACCGGACGATCGGCTCCACGCGGATGGACATCAAAATCGCCCACGCCCGGATAGAGAATAAAATCGTCAACGTCCTCGAGCCGTTGGCTACGCTTGCCTGGACGCTGGGCTTTGACTATCACCACGGCTTGCTGGAAAAAATGTGGAAAGAGATCCTCAAGAATCACGCCCACGACAGTATCGGCTGCTGCTGCAGCGATAAAGTGCATCGCGAGGTGATGTCACGCTTTGAGCTGGCGGAAGACATGGCCGATAACCTGACGTGCTTCTATATGCGCAAGATTGTCGACAACATGCCGCAGAGCGAGGAAGACAAACTGGTGATGTTTAACCTCACGCCCTGGCCGCGTGAGGAAGTAATCAACACCACGATACGTCTGCGCGCCAGCCAGTTCCGCCTGTTGGACGAAAAGGGAAATGAAATCCCTTATTATCTCCGCAGCGCGCGTGAGATAGACCCCGGGCTGATTGACCGGCAGATAGTGCATTACGGCAACTACGATCCCTTCATGGAGTTTGACATCCAGCTCAAACAGATCCTGCCATCTATGGGTTACCGCATGCTCTATATCGAGCCGCACGTGGCCGGCAAACTGCAGACGCCAGATAAATCGCCGGAGGCGTTACTGGAAAATGCTTTCTGGGAAGTAACGTTAAACGAGGACGGTACTTTGCGTCTGCTCGATAAAGCGTCCGGGCTTATCTATGACCGCGCGCTGGAAATTGAAGAGAGCTCGGATGATGGCGATGAGTACGACTACTCGCCTTCACGGGAAGAGTGGAGACTCTCTTCCGCGCAGGGCGAACATGAGGTTGAGGTGATCCACGAGGCCTGGCAGAGCAGGGCGGTGATCCGCCATCGAATGGCGGTGCCAGCGGATCTCGCTGAACGTTCTGCGCGTCAGCAGACGGGAACGCTTGAGGCAGAACTCACGGTCACGCTCAGCCATAACAGCCGACGTATCGACGTCGAGGCACGTCTCGGAAATCACGCGGATGACCACCGTGTGCGGGTGCTGATCCCGACACCATTCACCACAGAGACGGTCTTAGCCGATACCCAGTTTGGTTCGCTGACGCGCCCTGTACAGGATGAAGCGATGGCAGACTGGCAGGAGGAGGGATGGAAGGAAGCGCCGCTGCCGGTGTGGAATCTGCTCAACTACGCGGTGCTCCAGGAACGGCGTAACGGGATGGCGCTATTTACCGAAGGGTTGCGCGAATTCGAAGTAACAGGTGAGCGTCAAAACACGTTTGCCCTGACGTTGCTTCGCGGCGTCGGGTTGCTTGGGAAGGAAGACTTACTTCTGCGCCCTGGCAGACCGTCCGGGATCAAAATGCCGGTGCCTGATTCGCAGATGCGGGGCCAGTTAACCTGTCGCTTTAGCCTGTTCAGTTTTAATGGTTCGCCCGTCAGTGCTGGCGTTGCGCAGCAGGCGAAGTCGTGGTTAACGCCAGTGCACTGTTATAACAAAATTCCGTGGGATGCGATGAAGCTTAACCGTGCCTCTTTCACCACACCCTGTAGCTATAGCCTGCTAACGCTGGCGCCTAACGGATGTGTACTCAGTGCGCTGAAAAAAGCGGAGGATCGTGACGAGATGATTCTTCGTCTGTACAACCCTTCGGAGACCCGCTCCTGTGACGTGGCTTTGTCTGTGAACCGTGAGGTCCAGGCCTGTTGCGAAACGGACATGAATGAGGTGTGCAAAGCGCAAGGGGAGGAGGGCTCAGCCATTACGGGGTCTTTCAGGCCAGGCCAGTCACGCACCTTCAGCATAAAAATTGAAAGGTAATCTCAAGAACAATATCAAGGCCGCATCCCCTGCGGCCTTTATTTCATCAAATAGTCACCAAAGGGTGTTAATTTTAAGATTAGCGAAGGTGAATGAAATGTAATCTTTTAGGCGGGTAGTAAAGCGAAAGAAAAATACTGTGAAGCGGATAACATTATATGTTTCTCTCCCTGCAAAAAGGTCTTTTTTCACGCGCGTTAATAAAAATCACAACTGTTTATATTATCTTCTGGCTTTTATAACCATTAATGCCTTTAAATATACATGTTATTAACAAGGTTTTTACTATCCATGCCACAAAGAAACATCATTAACAGTACCGGCTGTTTTTGATTTAAATCAATGTTTAATCCTTGGAAAAAGGCTCCAAAAGGCGTTAAATTGTTCCCGATCAAAATGGCCGAAAAGTGGTAATTTTGCTATAAATTGATCGCCGTCGAAAAACGTAAATCTGTTCGAATAAAAACCTGTTTATTGTAAGGGTTTTGCAGCGTATTATATTTACGGGATCAATTTGGTTTTTTCTTAACGTATTTGTAACCTTTCATCATTGCTTTTTCCTCCTGTAGAGAATAAGCAACGAAGAAGGGAAGCAGATAACTTTGTATTGGGGCATGCGTGTGGATCCTTATCTAACGGGGTTCACTCTCGGAGTCTTCATGCGATGAGCAAGGAGTCATAATGTTAGACGTAGTCGAACTGTCGCGCTTACAGTTTGCCTTGACCGCGATGTACCACTTCCTTTTTGTGCCGCTGACGCTCGGTATGGCGTTCCTGCTGGCCATCATGGAAACGGTTTACGTCCTCTCCGGCAAACAGATTTATAAAGATATGACCAAGTTCTGGGGCAAGTTGTTTGGTATCAACTTTGCGCTGGGCGTGGCAACCGGTCTGACCATGGAGTTCCAGTTCGGGACAAACTGGTCTTACTATTCCCACTATGTAGGGGATATTTTCGGTGCGCCGCTGGCCATTGAAGGTCTGATGGCCTTCTTCCTCGAATCCACCTTTGTAGGTCTGTTCTTCTTCGGTTGGGACCGTCTGGGTAAAGTCCAGCATATGGCGGTAACCTGGCTGGTGGCATTAGGCTCCAACTTGTCCGCACTGTGGATCCTGGTGGCGAACGGCTGGATGCAAAACCCAATCGCATCTGATTTCAACTTCGAAACCATGCGTATGGAGATGGTCAGCTTCGCTGAGCTAGTCCTGAACCCGGTTGCCCAGGTTAAATTCGTGCACACCGTGGCGTCTGGCTATGTGTGCGGCGCGATGTTCGTGCTGGGCATCAGCTCCTACTATATGCTGCGCGGCCGTGACTTCGCGTTCGCCAAGCGTTCTTTCGCTATCGCAGCAAGCTTCGGTATGGCCGCGATTCTGTCCGTTATTGTTCTGGGTGATGAATCCGGTTACGAAATGGGTGACGTGCAGAAAACCAAACTCGCCGCAATTGAAGCTGAATGGGAAACCCAGCCGGCACCGGCAGCGTTTACCCTGTTCGGCGTGCCTGACCAGGACGCGCAGGAAAACCGCTTCGCCATTCAAATTCCTTACGCTCTGGGTATTATCGCCACGCGCTCCGTCGACAAACAGGTGACTGGCCTGAAAGATCTGATGGTGCAGCATGAAGAGCGTATCCGTAACGGGATGAAAGCCTACTCGCTGCTGGAACAGCTGCGCGCCGGCTCTACCGACCAGGCCGTTCGCGATCAATTTAACGACGTGAAGAAAGACCTCGGCTACGGTCTGCTGCTGAAACGCTATACCCCGAACGTCTCCGACGCGACGGAAGCGCAGATTCAGATGGCAACCAAAGACTCTATTCCACGCGTTGCGCCGCTGTACTTCGCGTTCCGCATCATGGTGGGTTGCGGCATTATCATGCTGCTGATCATCGCGGCCTCGTTCTGGTCAGTCATTCGTAACCGTATCGGTGAGAAAAAATGGCTGCTGCGCACCGCGCTGTACGGTATCCCACTGCCATGGATTGCTATCGAGTCCGGCTGGTTTGTTGCGGAATATGGCCGTCAGCCATGGGCGATCGGTGAGGTGCTGCCAACAGCGGTAGCGAACTCCTCCCTGACCGCAGGCGACCTGATCTTCTCCATGCTGCTGATTTGCGGTCTGTACACCCTGTTCCTGGTGGCTGAACTGTTCCTGATGTTCAAGTTCGCGCGCCTTGGCCCAAGCAGCCTGAAAACCGGTCGCTACCACTACGAGCAGTCTGTTACGACTACTCAGCCGGCACGCTAAGACAGGAGTCATCAAATGATCGATTATGAAGTATTGCGTTTTATCTGGTGGCTGTTGATCGGCGTTCTGCTGATTGGTTTTGCGGTCACCGATGGTTTCGATATGGGGGTGGGCATGCTCACCCGTTTCCTCGGTCGTAATGACACCGAGCGTCGAATCATGATCAACTCCATCGCCCCGCACTGGGACGGTAACCAGGTGTGGCTGATCACCGCAGGCGGCGCGCTGTTCGCTGCCTGGCCGATGGTTTACGCGGCTGCGTTCTCCGGCTTCTATGTGGCGATGATTCTGGTGCTGGCCTCTTTATTCTTCCGTCCGGTAGGTTTTGACTACCGCTCCAAGATTGAAGACACCCGCTGGCGTAACATGTGGGACTGGGGCATCTTCATTGGTAGCTTCGTTCCACCGCTGGTCATTGGTGTGGCGTTCGGTAACCTGTTACAGGGCGTACCGTTCCACGTCGACGAATATATGCGTCTGTTCTACACCGGTAACTTCTTCCAGCTGCTGAATCCGTTTGGTCTGCTGGCTGGCGTGGTGAGCGTGGCGATGATCATCACCCAGGGCGCAACCTATCTCCAGATGCGTACCGTGGGTGAACTGCACCTGCGTTCCCGTGCGACCGCTCAGGTGGCGGCGCTGGTGACGCTGGTCTGCTTCGCGCTGGCAGGCGTGTGGGTCGTGTACGGTATTGATGGCTACGTGGTGACCTCCGCCATTAACCATACCGCACCGTCTAACCCGTTGACCAAAGAGGTGGCGCGTCAGGCTGGCGCATGGCTGGTGAACTTCAACAATATGCCTGCGCTGTGGGCTATACCTGCTCTGGGTGTGCTGCTGCCACTGCTGACAGTGTTAATGTCTCGTCTGGAGAAAGGCGCTATGGCGTTCGTGTTCTCTTCCCTGACGCTGGCGTGCATTATCCTGACGGCAGGTATTGCTATGTTCCCATTCGTGATGCCATCCAGCACCATGATGAATGCTAGCCTGACCATGTGGGATGCAACGTCCAGCCAGTTGACGTTGAACCTGATGACGTACGTTGCTTGCGTGTTCGTGCCGATTATCCTGCTCTACACCGCCTGGTGTTACTGGAAAATGTTCGGTCGCATCACTAAAGAACATATCGAAAGCAACACCCACTCTATGTATTAAGTAAGGAGCTGAATATGTGGTATTTCGCATGGATTTTAGGGACGCTTCTTGCCTGTGCATTTGGTGTCATCACTGCCCTGGCGCTTGAGCATGTAGAAGCGTCTAAAGCAGGTGAAGATAAGCACTAATGAATATTATCGCAACGTTATATGCGGTAATGGACAAGCGCCCCCTGCGGGCGCTTTCCCTCATTATGGCATTACTGCTGGCGGACTGTATCTTCTGGGACCCGTCGCGCTTCGCGGCTAAAACCAGCGAGCTTGAGATCTGGCACGGCTTCCTGATTATGTGGGCGGTGTGTGCAGGTGTGATTCACGGTGTCGGCTTTCGTCCGAAAGCGCTTCACTGGCAGGGCATCTTCTGCCCGCTGATTGCCGATCTGGTTCTTCTCGCCGGTTTGATTTTCTTCTTCTTCTGAATAAGAAATGTCCGTTAATGATATGGGCTTACCCGAGCCCATAAAAATTTACTCTCCGTTTACTTTCCCCCATTCCAAACCATCATTCCCGCGCGTATAGTAGCGAAGTTTGAAAGCTCCAACTTTTCTTGTATTACCGGGATGTAAAGTGAATACAACGCTGTTTCGATGGCCGGTACGTGTCTATTACGAAGATACCGATGCCGGTGGTGTGGTCTACCACGCCAGCTACGTTGCTTTTTATGAACGGGCACGCACAGAGATGCTGCGCCATCATCACTTTAGTCAACAGGTGCTGTTGGCTGAGCGAGTTGCCTTCGTGGTACGCAAGATGACGCTTGAGTATTTTGCGCCTGCCAGACTCGACGATATGCTCGAAGTCCAAACAGAAATTACATCAATGCGCGGAACTTCACTGGTTTTCACGCAGCGGATAGTCAATGCAGAGAACACGGTACTGAACTCAGCTGAAGTCCTGATTGTCTGTGTTGATCCAACCATAATGAAGCCTCGTGCGCTTCCTAAGTCTATTGTCGCGGAGTTTAAGCAGTGACTGACATGAATATCCTTGATTTGTTCCTGAAGGCAAGCCTTCTGGTTAAACTTATCATGTTGATTTTGATTGGTTTTTCAATCGCATCCTGGGCCATCATCATCCAGAGAACGCGTATCCTCAATGCCGCTGGCCGCGAAGCCGAAGCGTTTGAAGATAAGTTCTGGTCGGGTATAGAGCTTTCTCGTCTCTATCAGGAAAGCCAGGGACGCCGTGATAACCTTTCAGGCTCCGAACAAATTTTTTATAGTGGTTTCAAAGAGTTCGCTCGCTTACACCGTGCTAACAACCATGCGCCGGAAGCCGTGGTAGAAGGTGCGTCGCGTGCGATGCGCATTTCCATGAATCGCGAACTGGAAAATCTTGAAACGCATATTCCTTTCCTCGGAACCGTTGGCTCCATCAGCCCGTATATCGGCCTGTTTGGTACGGTGTGGGGGATCATGCACGCCTTTATCGCCCTGGGGGCGGTGAAGCAGGCAACCTTGCAGATGGTGGCACCGGGTATCGCAGAAGCACTGATCGCGACCGCAATCGGTCTGTTCGCGGCAATTCCGGCGGTAATGGCGTATAACCGTCTGAACCAGCGCGTGAATAAACTGGAACTGAACTACGACAACTTTATGGAAGAGTTCACCGCGATTCTGCATCGTCAGGCGTTTACCAGCACCGAGAGCAACAAGGGGTAAACCATGGCCAGATCGCGTGGACGAGGTCGTCGCGAGCTCAAGTCCGAAATCAATATCGTTCCGTTACTGGACGTGCTGCTGGTGCTGCTGCTGATCTTTATGGCGACAGCGCCCATCATCACCCAGAGCGTGGAAGTGGATCTGCCGGATGCGACAGAATCACAGGCGGTAAGCACCAATGACGATCCTCCGGTCATCATTGAGGTTTCCGGCGTAGGGCAGTACAGCGTGGTGGTAGAGAAAGATCGTATGGATCAGCTTCCGCCCGAGCAGGTTATTGCTGAAGCGCAACGACGCCTGGAGTCAAATCCGAAGACGGTCTTCTTAATCGGTGGTGCGAAAGACGTACCATATGATGAAATTATCAAAGCGCTGAACTTGCTACATAGCGCGGGCGTTAAGTCAGTTGGCTTAATGACTCAGCCTATTTGATCATCTGCGTAGTTTTTGGGAACCGATAGTGTCAAAGGCAACCGAACAGAACGACAAGCTTAAGCGAGCGATAATCGTCTCCGCAGTGCTGCACGTAATTCTTTTTGCAGCGCTGATCTGGAGTTCGTTCGATGAGCACCTTGATGCATCAGGCGGCGGTGGGGGCTCGTCCATCGACGCCGTCATGGTGGATCCCGGTGCGGTAGTGCAGAACTATAATCGCCAGCAACAGCAGCAGGCGAGTGCAAAACGTGCGGAAGAACAGCGTGAAAAACAGGCGCAACAGCAGGCGGAAGAGCTACGTGAAAAGCAGGCCGCCGAGCAGGAGCGTCTGAAGCAGCTTGAGAAAGAGCGTTTGCAGGCACAGGAAGCGGCGAAAGAGCAGGCGGAGCAGCAGAAACAGGCTGAAGCCGCAGCGAAGAAAGCGCAGGAACAGCAGAAGCAGGCGGAGGAGGCGGCAGCCAAAGCCGCAGCAGACGCTAAGGCGCAGGCAGATGCTCAGGCGAAAGTAGCCGCAGAAGCAGCGAAAAAAGCCGCTGCTGACGCGCAGAAGAAGGCCGAAGCAGAAGCCGCGAAGAAAGCCGCTGCTGATGCGAAGAAGAAAGCGGAAGCCGAAGCCGCGAAAAAAGCCGCTGCTGACGCACAGAAGAAAGCCGAAGCAGAAGCCGCGAAGAAAGCCGCCCAGGAAGCAGAGAAAAAAGCGGCCGCCGAAGCGGCGAAGAAAGCGGCTGCCGCTGAGAAAGCTGCGGCAGAAAAAGCCGCCGCTGCGGAAAAAGCCGCTGCTGATAAAAAAGCTGCAGCTGAGAAAGCCGCTGCCGATAAGAAAGCAGCAGCCGAAAAAGCCGCTGCTAAAAAGGCCGCTGCCGCTGAGAAAGCTGCCGCAGCCGCAGGAGTTGACGATCTGCTGGGCGACCTGAGTTCCGGTAAGAATGCACCGAAAACGGGCGGTGGGGCGAAAGGAAATGGACAGCCGTCAAAAGACAGCGGTACCTCCGGAGCCAACGGTGGGGCAACAGGTGCAGATATCAGTGCTTATGCCAAACAGATCCAGGTTGCGATTCAGAGCCGACTCTTTGATGCAGGCCTGTATCAGGGCAAGCAATGCGTACTGCACATCAATCTTGCGCCAGACGGCAGGTTGAAAAGCGTGACGTCTGAAGGGGGCGATCCTGCGCTCTGTCAGGCTGCGCTGGCCGCAGCCAGATCGGCGAACATTCCTAAACCGCCTAGCGAGGCTGTTTATGAAAGGATAAAAGATGCCAAACTGGACTTTAAGCTGTAATCAACTCTTCTAACGGAAGTATGAAAAACAGTCTATGGTCGTAAACAGGATAAGTAGTTTTGTCTATTTGGGTTTGTTAACATTCTGCTAAATTATCGTGGGTAAGGTTACCCAGATAAGGGAGATATGATGAAGCAGGCATTACGTGTAGCAGTTAGTTTTTTAATGCTGTGGGCAGCTGTACTGCACGCAGAAGTACGTATCGAGATCACCCAGGGGGTGGACTCGGCGCGTCCGATTGGTGTCGTTCCGTTCCAGTGGGCAGGCCCGGGCGCTGCGCCTGAAGATATTGGCGGCATTGTTGCAGCTGACCTGCGTAACAGCGGTAAATTTAACCCCTTAGATCGTTCTCGTCTGCCTCAGCAGCCGGGTACTGCGCAGGAAGTTCAACCTGCAGCATGGTCTGCACTGGGTATTGATGCCGTGGTTGTCGGGCAGGTTACCCCTGCGCCAGACGGCGGCTATAACGTCGCTTATCAGCTGGTGGATACCGGCGGTGCGCCGGGTACCGTTCTGGCTCAAAACACTTATAAAGTGAACAAGCAGTGGCTCCGTTACGCAGGCCACACGGCAAGTGACGAAGTGTTTGAGAAGCTGACCGGTATTAAAGGTGCGTTCCGTACCCGTATCGCGTACGTGGTACAGACCAACGGCGGCCAGTTCCCTTATGAGCTGCGCGTCTCTGACTACGATGGTTACAACCAGTTCACCGTACACCGTTCACCGCAGCCGCTGATGTCTCCGGCATGGTCTCCGGACGGCTCAAAGCTGGCGTATGTGACCTTCGAAAGCGGCCGCTCCGCGCTGGTCATCCAGACGCTCTCTAACGGTGCTGTTCGTCAGGTTGCGTCATTCCCACGTCACAACGGTGCACCTGCGTTCTCTCCGGACGGTACCAAACTGGCGTTTGCCCTGTCTAAAACCGGTAGCCTGAACCTGTACGTAATGGATATTGGTTCTGGTCAGATCCGTCAGGTCACGGATGGTCGTAGCAATAACACTGAACCAACCTGGTTCCCGGACAGCCAGAATCTGGCCTTTACGTCCGACCAGGCGGGTCGTCCACAAGTTTATAAAGTGAATATCAACGGCGGAGCAGCGCAGCGTATTACCTGGGAAGGTTCTCAGAACCAGGATGCTGACGTCAGTGCCGATGGTAAAACAATGGTAATGGTCAGCACTGCGGGTGGTCAGCAGCACATTGCCAAACAAGATCTGGTAACGGGAGGCGTACAAATACTGTCGTCAACGTTCCTGGATGAAACGCCAAGTCTGGCACCTAACGGCACCATGGTAATCTACAGCTCTTCTCAGGGGATGGGATCCGTGCTGAATCTGGTTTCTACAGATGGGCGTTTCAAAGCGCGTCTTCCGGCAACTGATGGACAGGTAAAATCACCTGCCTGGTCGCCGTATCTGTAATAATAATTAATTGATTACTAAAGGAATCTTAGAAATGCAACTGAACAAAGTGCTGAAGGGGCTGATGATCGCTCTGCCTGTTATGGCAATCGCAGCGTGTTCTTCTAACAAGAACGCAAGCAATGACCAGAGCGGCGAAGGCATGATGGGTGCCGGCACCGGTATGGACGCTAACGGCAATGGCAATATGTCTTCTGAAGAGCAAGCGCGTCTTCAGATGCAGCAGTTACAGCAGAACAACATCGTTTACTTCGATCTGGATAAATACGACATCCGTTCTGACTTCGCTGCGATGCTGGATGCGCACGCAAACTTCCTGCGTAGCAACCCGTCTTACAAAGTCACCGTAGAAGGTCACGCGGACGAACGTGGTACTCCGGAGTACAACATCTCCCTGGGTGAACGTCGTGCAAACGCTGTTAAAATGTATTTGCAGGGTAAAGGCGTTTCTGCTGACCAGATCTCCATCGTTTCTTACGGTAAAGAAAAACCAGCAGTACTGGGTCACGACGAAGCGGCTTACTCCAAAAACCGTCGTGCCGTACTCGTTTACTAAGAGAATTGCATGAGCAGTAACTTCAGACATCATCTGATGAGTCTGTCGTTACTGGTTGGAATAGCGGCCCCCTGGGCCGCTTTTGCTCAGGCACCAATCAGTAGTGTCGGCTCAGGCTCGGTAGAAGACCGGGTTACACAACTCGAGCGTATTTCTAACGCTCACAGCCAACTTTTAACTCAACTCCAGCAGCAGCTTTCCGATAACCAGAATGATATTGATTCCCTTCGTGGTCAGATTCAGGAGAGCCAGTATCAGCTTAATCAGGTTGTGGAGCGCCAGAAGCAAATTTTGTTGCAGATGGATAGCCTGAACAGCGGCGGAGCAGCAGCACAGCCAGCAGCAGGCGATCAAAGCGGTGCGGCGACGCCTGCACCTGCGGCAGATGCCTCCGCGTCGTCAGGTGCGCCTGTACAGAGCGGTGACGCGAATACGGACTATAACGCGGCCATTGCCCTGGTACAGGACAAATCGCGCCAGGACGATGCTATCGTTGCGTTTCAGAACTTCGTTAAGAAGTACCCTGATTCTACTTATCAGCCAAATGCGAACTACTGGCTGGGTCAGTTGAATTACAACAAGGGTAAAAAGGATGATGCGGCGTTTTATTTTGCCTCTGTGGTGAAAAATTACCCGAAATCACCGAAAGCGCCTGATTCGATGTATAAAGTCGGCGTGATCATGCAGGACAAAGGCGACACTGCAAAAGCCAAAGCGGTTTATCAGCAGGTGGTTGCGAAATTCCCGGGTACAGACGGCGCCAAACAAGCGCAAAAACGTTTGAGTTCGATGGGTTGATTATCGCATGACCAGAAATCGCGTTATTTCTGGTCGTGCAGCATGATTCCTAAGCAGTTAAGTGATCTTCATCGAAATTTTTGTTGCGCAGAATTCTTAAATCAGTAATATATGCCGCCGTTGCCACGGGATATCAAACAACGTGAAAGCAGCGCAAAAGTGGGTCGTTAGCTCAGTTGGTAGAGCAGTTGACTTTTAATCAATTGGTCGCAGGTTCGAATCCTGCACGACCCACCACTTAAAGCAGTTCCGGCAGTACAGAGTGGGTGATTAGCTCAGTTGGTAGAGCATCTCCTTTACACGGAGGGGGTCGGCGGTTCGAGCCCGTCATCACCCACCACTCGGGTCGTTAGCTCAGTTGGTAGAGCAGTTGACTTTTAATCAATTGGTCGCAGGTTCGAATCCTGCACGACCCACCAATTTTATTGGTTCCGAGTGATAATTCAGGCAACACCCGAATGGGTCGTTAGCTCAGTTGGTAGAGCAGTTGACTTTTAATCAATTGGTCGCAGGTTCGAATCCTGCACGACCCACCAGCCTGAATAGATTTGAAGTACATCCCGTAAGGGGTCGTTAGCTCAGTTGGTAGAGCAGTTGACTTTTAATCAATTGGTCGCAGGTTCGAATCCTGCACGACCCACCAATTTTAATGTCTTACTCAGATACTACACGTGAAGGATAACGTTGCTTTAGCAACGGCCCGAAGGGCGAGGCGAAGCCGAGTCATCCTGCACGACCCACCAGTGTAGAAAGGCGCCCTAAAGGCGCTTTTTTGCTATCTGTCGTTCGCCAGTGCCTTGTAGGTCGGGTAAGGCGAAGCCACCAGCCGACAAATGCTACCGGCATCATTTCCCGATGACATTCCCCCTCATATTCGCTATCTTGTTTAGTATATAAAACACCATTGCCTCATTTTTGTTATCTCATGCAAAACAAAGGCAATATTGTTAAGCCAGTAAAACGAGAAGCCATAATGAGTGTGATGTTTGATCCCGAAACCGCAATCTATCCCTTCCCGCCGAAGCCAACTCCGCTAAGCCGGGATGAGAAGCAGTTCTATCGTGAAAAAATCAAGCGCCTCCTTAAAGAGCGTGATGCGGTGATGGTGGCGCATTACTACACCGACCCGGAAATTCAGCAGCTGGCGGAAGAGACGGGTGGCTGTATCTCAGACTCCCTGGAGATGGCGCGTTTCGGTGCTAAGCATTCAGCCTCCACGCTGCTGGTCGCGGGGGTTCGTTTTATGGGTGAAACGGCAAAAATCCTCAGCCCGGAAAAAACGATTCTGATGCCTACGCTGAATGCCGAATGTTCTCTTGACCTCGGTTGCCCGATTGATGAGTTCACCGCCTTCTGTGATGCCCACCCTGACCGTACCGTGGTGGTCTATGCCAATACGTCTGCGGCGGTGAAAGCCCGGGCAGACTGGGTAGTAACGTCCAGTATTGCCGTTGAGCTGATTGAACATCTGGACAGCCTGGGGGAGAAAATCATCTGGGCGCCCGATCGTCACCTGGGAAACTACGTACAAAAACAGACCGGTGCGGATGTTCTGTGCTGGCAGGGCGCCTGTATTGTTCACGACGAGTTTAAGACCCAGGCACTGACCAGGATGAAACGCTTATACCCGCAGGCCGCAATTCTGGTGCATCCGGAGTCGCCGCAGTCGATTGTTGAGATGGCGGACGCCGTCGGCTCAACCAGCCAGTTGATAAACGCGGCAAAAACCCTGCCGCATAAGCAGCTCATCGTGGCGACCGATCGCGGTATCTTCTATAAAATGCAGCAGGCCGTACCAGAAAAAGAGCTGCTCGAAGCGCCAACCGCCGGAGAAGGGGCGACCTGTCGAAGCTGCGCGCACTGCCCGTGGATGGCGATGAATGGACTTAAGGCGATAGCGGAGGGGCTGGAGATCGGTGGCGCAGCGCATGAGATCCACGTAGACGCCGCCCTGCGCGAAGGCGCGTTAATTCCGCTTAACCGTATGCTGGATTTTGCGGCTACACTACGTACTTAACTTATTACGCCCCGGAGAAAAAATGGATTTTTTTAGCACACAGAACATCCTGGTTCATATTCCGATTGGTGCGGGCGGCTATGACCTGTCGTGGATTGAAGCGGTAGGTACGCTGGCCGGTTTACTCTGTATCTGGCTGGCCAGCCTTGAGAAGATCAGTAACTATGCGTTCGGGCTGATAAACGTCACGCTGTTTGCGATCATCTTCTTCCAGATCCAGCTCTACGCCAGCCTGCTTCTGCAGCTGTTCTTCTTCGCGGCCAATATCTATGGCTGGTACGCCTGGTCGCGGCAAAACAGTCAGCAGGAGGCGGAGCTGCAAATCCGCTGGCTGCCGTTGCCAAAAGCCATTGCCTGGCTCGCGGCCTGCGTGGTGGCAATCGGCTTTATGACCGTCTTTATTGACCCGGTATTTGCCTTCCTGACGCGCGTGGCGGTCTCGGTCATGTCGGGTCTGGGATTAAACGTGACGATGCCTGAGCTTCAGCCTGATGCCTTCCCGTTCTGGGATTCCTGCATGATGGTGCTGTCAATTGCCGCAATGATCCTGATGACCCGTAAATACGTTGAAAACTGGCTGCTGTGGGTGGTCATCAACGTGATTAGCGTGGTGATTTTTGCCCGTCAGGGCGTTTATGCCATGTCGCTGGAGTATATGCTGCTGACCGTCATTGCCCTGAACGGTAGCCGCATGTGGATCAACAGCGCGCGTGAGCGTGGCTCTCGTGCGCTTTCCCGCTAATGGTGATGCTCGTGTGAGTGGCCGGACTGCGCCTCGTTCAGGTGACAGTCTGGCCCGTTACAGGGCTGATACTCCATCTGGATGGTGGAGTGCGCAATTTCGTAGTGATGCTCAAGGAAGTGCCGAATACGTTCAAGCAACGCATCGTGATCGTGGGGCGGAATAACCTGAACGTGCAGCGTCATAAGCGGTTTCTCACCCACCAGCCAGACGTGAACGTGGTGAACGTTACGGACTTCAGGAATGGAACGACACAGATTGCGTTTTAGCTCGCCAATATCCAGCGACGTGGGAGCGCCTTCCAGCAGTTCATTCACGCTCTCTTTCAACAGCCGCCAGGCACTGCGTAATACAAGGCACGATACCAGCACGGAAAGAATCGGGTCGATGGGGGTCCAGCCCGTACCCATAATGATCAGCGCGGCGACGATGGCACCTACGGAACCCAGCAGATCGCCCAGCACGTGAAGCGCCGCGGCCCGTACGTTCAGATTTTTTTCGCTGCTGCCGCGGTGCAATATCCAGAATGCCAGAATATTGGCGACCAACCCGGCAATAGCAATCACCATCATCGTCGTTCCGGCTACCGGTTGTGGATGACGAAAGCGCTGAAACGCCTCCCAGACGATAAGAATGGTAATAACCACCAGTGCAATCGCATTCACGAACGCAGCAAGTGTGGTGAGTCTGAGCCAGCCAAAGGTGTGGCGGGCATTGGGAGGGCGACGTGCAAACTGCACGGCCAGCAGAGCAAACAGGAGCGCGGCAGCGTCGGTCAGCATATGCCCGGCATCGGCCAGCAGCGCCAGCGATCCGGAGATCAGTCCGCCTGTCACCTCAATAATCATAAAGGTGGCAGTGACGCCAAAAGCCAGCAGAAGCCGTTTGGCATTTTCATCGCCAGTGGAGTGGGAATGGGAGTGGGAGTGCGCCATGGTATCGTTCCTGATTTATTATTATTTTTAGTGTAGCGTTTTTAAGAGCTTAAATAAAAAAGGAGAGCATTCGCTCTCCCTCTTTTACCTTACGGAAGGTTACTGGGTAGTACCGTCCGTTTTGGGATTGGCATCGCTGCCCACTTTGTCATTCGGGTCCGGGCACTTCCCGTCTTTACACATTGAGTTTTTGTGAACTTCGTCAGTGCTCATACCGTCATGGTTCATCGTGCCGGTATTCGTACCGCCGGTGTTGGTATTGCCCGTGTTGATATTACTGTTATCAACATTATTTGGCGCGATATTCTGTTTTGCATCCGGCGCAACCTGGCCCGCTTCGGCAGCGGCATTCGCGTCGCCGTTGCTGCCGGAGGAGCCTGTATCGGCTGCCAGTACGCTACCGCTTGCCAGGGTAAGGGTTGCCGTCAGGAAAAGCGTAGTCAGTTTCGTCATTTTCATCATGGTGCTCCTGTTCTTATCGTTACGCTGGATAACATTCTCCAACAGTGCATCTTGTTCAGTGGCGAAAGATCCCAGATTCCTGAATTATGTCAGGATGGAATCGCGTATAAGTATTTAAAAACAGTCGTTACAAGTAAAAAGCTTAGGCGAGATCTCATTTTTCGCTATTTTGTTGCGTATTTTAGGCGAATTCCAGGAATTATCTGCGCGAAGTGTAAAATCCCGTTTACACTTCGTGACCGACAAGTTAGATTGAAAGCATTGCTTTCATTACTAAAGATATGGCAGAGCCGGAAAGAAGATGAATTATCAGAACGACGATTTACGCATTAAAGAGATCAATGAGTTATTACCTCCCGTAGCGCTCCTTGAAAAATTCCCCGCCACCGAAAATGCCGCCAACACGGTGTCTCATGCCCGTAAGGCGATCCACAAGATCCTGAAAGGTAGCGACGATCGTCTTCTGGTGGTCATCGGACCGTGCTCCATTCACGATCCTGCTGCGGCCAAAGAGTACGCGTCACGTCTGCTCACCCTGCGCGAAGAGCTGAAGGGCGAACTGGAAATTGTGATGCGCGTTTATTTCGAAAAACCGCGTACCACCGTGGGCTGGAAAGGGTTGATCAACGATCCGCACATGGACAACAGTTTCCAGATCAACGACGGCCTGCGTATTGCGCGTAAGCTGCTGCTGGAGATTAACGACAGCGGGCTGCCTGCTGCCGGAGAATTCCTCGATATGATCACCCCGCAGTATCTGGCTGACCTGATGAGCTGGGGCGCTATTGGTGCGCGTACGACTGAATCGCAGGTTCACCGTGAGCTGGCGTCTGGCCTGTCATGCCCGGTGGGTTTCAAAAACGGCACTGATGGCACCATCAAAGTCGCTATTGATGCCATCAATGCGGCTGGCGCGCCGCACTGCTTCCTGTCGGTGACTAAGTGGGGCCACTCGGCTATCGTGAATACCAGCGGTAATGGCGATTGCCATATCATTCTGCGCGGCGGTAAAGAGCCTAACTACAGCGCAAAACACGTGGCGGAAGTGAAGGCGGGTCTGGAGAAAGCGGGACTGGCGCCGCAGATCATGATCGATTTCAGCCATGCGAACTCAAGCAAACAGTTCAAAAAGCAGATGGAAGTTGGTGCAGACGTTTGTCAGCAAATCGCCAACGGTGAACGCGCAGTGATTGGGGTGATGATTGAGAGCCATCTGGTGGAAGGCAATCAGAATCTGGAGGGCAGCGAGCCGCTGGTCTACGGTAAGAGCGTGACGGATGCCTGCATTGGCTGGGATGATACCGATGCGATCCTGCGTCAGCTGGCGGATGCGGTAAAAGCGCGTCGCGGTTAAGTTTATCGCGGGCAATAAAAAAGCGTGGATTGCTCCACGCTTTTTTTATGTCCGGCGAAAATTACTTCGCTTTACCCTGGTTCGCCACGGCCGCCGCTTTTGCAGCGATTTCGTCGGCGTTACCCAGGTAGTAATGTTTAACTGGCTTGAAGTTTTCGTCGAACTCGTACACCAGCGGCACGCCGGTAGGGATGTTCAGCTCGAGGATTTCATCTTCACCCATGTTGTCCAGGTATTTCACCAGCGCACGCAGGGAGTTACCGTGAGCAGCGATAATGACGCGCTCGCCGCTTTTCAGGCGTGGCAGAATGGTTTCGTTCCAGTAAGGCACAACACGGTCGATGGTCAGCGCCAGGCTTTCGGTCTGCGGCAGTTCAGCCTCAGTCAGCTTCGCGTAACGCGGATCGTGGCCCGGGTAGCGCTCGTCATCTTTGCTCAGCTCTGGAGGCGTGACCGCAAAACCACGACGCCACTGCTTAACCTGCTCGTCACCGTATTTTTCTGCGGTTTCTGCTTTGTTCAGACCTTGCAGCGCACCGTAGTGACGCTCGTTCAGTTTCCAGGATTTCTCAACCGGCAGCCAGGCCTGATCCAGCTCGTCCAGAATGTTCCACAGGGTATGGATGGCACGTTTCAGCACAGAGGTGTAAGCAAAGTCAAAGGTGAAGCCTTCTTCTTTCAGCAGTTTACCTGCCGCTTTTGCTTCGCTCACGCCTTTCTCGGACAGATCAACGTCATACCAACCGGTGAAGCGGTTTTCGTTGTTCCACTGGCTTTCGCCGTGGCGCACCAGGACAAGCTTAGTATTAGCCATTTCTTACTCCTCAAGCATTTTGAATGATAACAATTCTCATTATATTGCCGTGACTGTGCCAGCAGCAACGCTTAACCCTAACCATAGCGAAAATAGTTCGAGAGTGTAAGATGCATGTGAATCCAGGGTTATGATTTTGTCTGCGATCGCCGCTATTTTCAGCAAGCTGAGCGGAAAAAAGCCCTCGCGGTGAGGGCCAGGCTTTTTGCCGGATGGCGCTTCGCTTATCCGGCCTACATTCGTAGGCCCGTGCACGCGTAGCGCCGCCGGACATTATGCGCGCGGAATGAAATGATACTCTGTGACGCTTACGTACTCTTCACCCGGACGCAGCACACAGTCAGGCTGCGGCCATTCAGGATGGTTAGGACTGTCCGGCAGGAACTCGCTCTCCAGCGCCAGACCTTGCCAGGCGGCGTAGTCGTTATGTTCACGCGCCGTGGTCCCCTCCAGGTAGTTACCGGAGTAGAACTGCAGGGCAGGGGCGGTGGTGTAGACCGTCATCTGTAACTTCTCATCCGCAGACCAGACCTGTGCGGCAGGTTGAGAAAGATCGCCTTTCGCCTGCAACAGGAAAGCGTGGTCGTAGCCTTTCACCTTGCGCTGATCGTCATCACTCAGGAAATCCTGGGCGATGGTTTTCGGCTGACGGAAATCAAAGCTATTACCGCTTACCGGTTTCAGCCCCTGATAAGGGATCCCCATCTCATCGACCGGCAGATACGCGTCCGCCAGGATCTGAAGTTTGTGGCTGCGGACATCGGTCTGATTGCCGTCAAGGTTGAAATAGGCGTGGTTAGTCAGGTTGACCGGGCACGGCTTGTCGACGATCGCGCGGTACTCAATGGCGATACGATTATCTTCGGTCAGGGTAAAGCGCGCGGTTGCGGTGAGATTGCCCGGGAAGCCCTGGTCTCCGTCGAGGGAGTCCAGAGAGAACCAGACCTCACGGTCATTTTGCTGCACAATCTTCCAGCGACGTTTATCAAACCCTTCGGGGCCGCCGTGCAGCTGATTTTCACCCTGGCTGGCAAGCAGGGAATAGGTTACGCCGTCCAGCGTAAACCGGCTTCTGGCGATGCGGTTGGCGTAGCGGCCTATGGATGCGCCCAGAAAAGCGGTCTGCTCGATATACTGCTCGGGCGATGCGCAGCCGAGCAGGGTTTCGCGCACGCTGCCGTCAGGCATTGGTACGCGGGCAGAAAGTAACGTTGCGCCCCAGTCCATCAGCGTAACCACCATCCCGGCGCTGTTGCGCAGGGTCAACAGGCGATACGGCAGACCATCCGGTGCGAGAGTAGGTGTTTCGTTTAGCACTGTCCGGCTCCTTGTGATGCTTTGCAGACATAGAAAGTTTCTTTGATGCCCGTTTTGGCTTCGTACTGTTTAGCCACCGCGTCCTGAATGGCAGGGACCAGCTCTTCCGGCACCAGGGCGACGACACAGCCGCCAAATCCACCCCCGGTCATACGCACGCCGCCTTTGTCGCCAATCGTGGCTTTCACAATTTCAACCAGGGTGTCGATTTGTGGCACGGTGATTTCGAAATCGTCGCGCATGGAGGCATGCGATTCGGCCATCAGCTCGCCCATCCGTTTCAGGTCACCTTTCGCCAGCGCGGAGGCGGCTTCTACGGTACGGGCATTTTCCGTCAGCACGTGACGCACGCGCTTCGTGACAACCGGATCCAGTTCGTGGGCAACCTTGTTAAATTCGTCAAGTGAGACATCACGCAGGGCTGGCTGCTGGAAGAAGCGCGCGCCGGTTTCACACTGCTCGCGGCGGGTGTTGTACTCGCTCCCCACCAGTGTGCGTTTGAAGTTGCTGTTGATGATCACCACAGCCGCACCTTTTGGCAGTGGAACCGCTTTGGTCCCGAGGGAGCGGCAGTCAATCAGCAAAGCATGTTCTTTCTTGCCCAGCGCGGAAATCAGCTGATCCATAATGCCGCAGTTGCAGCCCACGAACTGGTTTTCCGCTTCCTGACCATTGAGGGCGATCTGCGCCCCGTCCAGCGGCAGATGATAAAGCTGCTGGAACACGGTGCCGACCGCCACTTCCAGCGATGCGGAAGAGCTTAATCCCGCCCCTTGCGGAACGTTGCCGCTGATCACCAGATCGGCCCCGCCGAAATTCTTGTTACGCTTCAGAAGATGCTTCACCACGCCGCGAACATAGTTCGACCACTGCTGGCTGTCGTGGGTCACGATCGGCGCATCGAGGGAAAATTCGTCAATTTCATTGCCGTAATCCGCGGCGATCACTCGCACGTTACGATCTGAACGTTTCGCGCAGGCGATTACCGTCTGGTAGTCGATGGCACACGGCAGGACAAAACCGTCGTTATAGTCGGTGTGCTCGCCGATCAGATTAACGCGGCCTGGCGCCTGGATAATATGGGTGGCAGGGTAGCCAAATTTTTCTGCAAACAGGGATTGTGTTTTATCTTTCAGACTCATTTTTAGACTCCTGATTCGCGGTAATGGACGTCGCTAACGGCACGCAGGCGTTCTGCCGCCTGTTCCGCCGTCAGGTCGCGCTGGGTTTCCGCCAGCATTTCATAGCCCACCATGAATTTACGTACCGTCGCAGAACGCAGCAGCGGCGGATAGAAGTGTGCATGTAACTGCCAGTGTTGATTCTCTTCGCCGTTAAACGGCGCACCGTGCCAGCCCATGGAGTAGGGGAAGGAACACTGGAACAGGTTGTCGTAGCGGCTGGTCAGTTTTTTCAGCGCCAGGGCAAGGTCGTCTCGCTGGGCGTCGCTGAGGTCCGTAATACGCTGAACATGGGCCTTTGGCAGCAGCAGCGTTTCAAACGGCCACGCCGCCCAGTAAGGGACTACCGCAAGCCAGTGCTCGGTTTCCACCACAGTGCGGCTGCCGTCCACCAGTTCACGCTGGGTGTAATCCACCAGCATCGGCGAACCGTTCTGGGCGAAATAGGCTTTTTGCAGCCGGTCTTCACGTTCGGCTTCGTTCGGCAGGAAGCTGTTCGCCCAGATCTGGCCGTGCGGATGCGGGTTAGAGCAGCCCATCGCCGCGCCTTTATTTTCAAATACCTGCACCCACGGATAGGTCTGGCCCAGCTCCGCCGTTTGCGCCTGCCAGGTGCTGACCACCTCTTTCAGCGCCTCAACGCTCAGCTCCGGCAGCGTTTTGCTGTGATCGGGAGAGAAGCAGATCACGCGGCTGGTGCCGCGGGCGCTTTCGCAGCGCATCAGCGGGTCGTTGTTTTCCGGCGCGTCCGGCGTGTCGGTCATCAGCGCCGCAAAATCGTTAGTGAAAACGAAGGTGCCTTTGTAGTTCGGGTTTGTATCGCCCGTCACGCGCGTGTTGCCCGGACAGAGGAAGCAGTCCGGATCGTGCTGCGGCAGCGACTGTTTGGCAGGCGTCTCTTGCGCCCCCTGCCAGGGGCGCTTGGCGCGATGCGGTGAAACTAAAATCCATTGCCCGCTGAGCGGGTTAAAACGACGATGCGGGTGATCGACGGGATTGAATTGTGTCATGACAAATCCTTAATCCGGATAACCCTGCGGATGGCGTGACTGCCAGTGCCAGGTATCCTGTGCCATTTCATCAAGCGTGCGGGTAACACGCCAGTTAAGCTCTTTATCCGCTTTGGTGGCATCGGCCCAGTAAGCCGGGAGGTCGCCATCACGACGCGGCGCGAAGTGATACTTCACTGGCTTGCCGCAGGCTTTACTGAAGGCATTCACCACATCCAGCACGCTGCTGCCGACGCCGGCGCCGAGGTTGTAAATATGCACGCCCGGTTTATCCGCCAGCTGCTGCATCGCCGCCACGTGGCCGTCGGCCAGATCCATCACGTGAATGTAATCGCGCACGCCGGTGCCGTCTTCGGTGGGATAATCGTTACCAAAAATCGCCAGGGAGTCGCGACGCCCTACGGCAACCTGCGCGATATACGGCATCAGGTTATTTGGAATGCCCTGCGGATCTTCACCCATGTCGCCTGACGGATGCGCGCCAACCGGGTTGAAGTAGCGCAGCAGCGCGATGCTCCACTCAGGCTGGGCTTTTTGCAGGTCGGTCAGGATCTGCTCTACCATCAGCTTGCTTTTGCCATACGGGCTTTGCGGCGTACCGGTCGGGAAGCTTTCAACGTAAGGAATTTTTGGCTGATCGCCGTAGACGGTCGCGGAAGAGCTGAAGATAAAGTTTTTAACGTTCGCCGCACGCATGGCGGAGATTAGACGCAGGGTACCGTTGACGTTGTTGTCGTAGTACTCAAGCGGTTTTGCTACCGATTCGCCCACCGCTTTCAGGCCCGCGAAGTGGATAACGGTTTCAATCGCGTGATCGTGAAGGATTTCAGTCATCAATGCTTCATTGCGGATATCGCCTTCCACGAAAGTCGGCTGTTTACCCGCAAGGCGTTCAATGACCGGCAGCACGCTGCGCTTACTGTTGCACAGGTTATCAAGAATGACGACATCGTGGCCGCTTTGCAGAAGTTGTACGCAGGTATGACTTCCTATGTAACCGCTACCACCTGTTACCAGAACTCGCATATTTCGCTCCATTAGGCTTATGGTATGAATTAACCATAGCATATCAGAGACGCGAAAAGTGTGACATGGGATAAAATAGTGGTATCGTTTACACTGGTTTTCACAGGCGCTTTTTCACAGACTGAGTGCATTGTAGATCAAAGAGATAGAGATGTATTGTTGCAGGTTGTCTGAAAAGCGGAGGGCAGCGCCCTCCACGCGTTAATCGATTTTGCTCAGCAGGTAGCGGTAATGCTCGCCGTCAGGTACAAATTCCAGCCGATGGGTGATGCAGGACGGGGCATCCTCAGCATGGTGGGAGACAAACAGCAGCTGGGTTTCACCTTCGCTAATCAGGACATCCACAAAGCGGCGGATCAGCTGACGGTTGAGGGGATCCAGCCCCTGCAACGGTTCATCAAGAATCAGCAGCGTAGGATGCTTAACCAGCGCGCGGACGATCAATGCCAGCCGCTGCTGCCCCCACGACAGGCTGTGAAATGGCGCATCGGCTACCCGGTGGTCCATACCCAGAATATCCAGCCACTGCTGCGCCAGCTTGTGCTGCTTGTCGGATACCGCCTGATAAATACCAATGGAATCGAAGAAGCCAGAGAGGATCACGTTTCGCACCGTAGTGCTCACCCGGTAGTCCAGATGCAGGCTGCTGCTAACATAACCGATATGCTTTTTGATATCCCAGATGGTTTCCCCGCTGCCGCGGCGGCGGCCGAAGAGGGTCAAATCGTTGCTGTAACCCTGCGGGTGATCGCCAGTGATCAGGCTTAGCAGCGTGGATTTACCCGCCCCGTTGGGGCCGACGATCTGCCAGTGCTCACCAGGATTAACCGTCCAGCTGAGATGATTAAGAATAGGGCGATCGTCGTAAGCAACCACCCCATCGCGCAGCACAATGCGCGGCTGGTCAGGATCCAGCCCGTGGCGTGCCGAAGGGGCATCCGGCTCCGGCAGCGCAATACCGTCCAGTTTCTCGCTGTGGGCCAGCTGTGCAATTAGCGCCTGCCGGAGCAGTACGGCTTTCTCGCCGGTTTCGGTCAGGCTACAGTCCGCCAGCACGCCCGCGTAATGTACGAAATCCGGGATCTCATCAAAGCGGTTAAGGACCAGCACAAGGGTGTATCCCTGCTGGTTAAGCGACGCCAGCAACGCTGCCAGCTGCGCACGGGACTGCACATCCAGTCCGTCAAACGGTTCATCCAGAATCAGGAGTTCCGGCTCGCTCATCAGCGCCTGACACAGCAGCGTTTTGCGCGTCTCGCCGGTAGAGAGATATTTAAAGCGGCGGTTAAGCAGGGCGGTAATGCCAAATTGCTCCGCCAGCTGCTGACAGCGGGCAGGATCTTTTATCTCATCCTGGATAATGTCCGCCGTCGTGCGGCCGGTATCTTCTTCGCCGGGGCTGAGCAAATCGGTATTGTTACGCTGCCACTCATCGCTGACCAGCTTTTGCAGCTGTTCAAAGGAAAGGCGCGTCAGCCGGGTAAAGGTGCACTGACGCTCCCCCTTCAGCTGGGTTAATTCGCCAGCCAGGGCGCGGGCCAGCGCCGATTTTCCGCTGCCGTTCGTGCCCACAAACGCCCAGCTTTCTCCGGGGCGAAGGGTTAACTCTGGCAGCGATAAGGTACGGGTATCGCTAAGACGAAACGTGCCTTGCGAAATATGCAATGATGACATGTGTTATCCCATTTTTTGCAGCAACAGATGTCAGGGATACTCAGTGTTGGTGGGGTTGTCAATGCGCTTAGCACAATGTGGCGATAATTACCCGGTCTGCATTGAAATATGCGGTCACCACAGCACCTTCATCTAATTCGGTCGCGTCGTTCACCGGAACGGTGGCGCAGAGCGACTGCCCATCCGGCAGGGTCATCAGCACTTCACACTGTTCTGCGCCGCGCTCGATGTGGCTGATACGCCCGCGTAGCTGGTTGTCGGCCTCGGCGGCCTGCTCAGGGTTAAGCGTGATGCTGATCCAGGGCGCTTTGAGTAATACCAGCACTTCCTGACCTTCGTTCAGCCCGAGGCGTTGACCGCTTTGCGCGGTGATGGCGGCTTTCAGGCGCGTTGTGCCGTCCGCGAGCAGGATCTCAATATGCTCCTGCACCTGCGAATGATCGCGCCCCGTCACCGTACCAAACCATTGGTTGCGGGCGCTGGTCTGCAAAGAGAAACGGGAGATGGCGCCCAGCAGGCTGTCCAGCGGCAGGTTGTCGTCATCGCTCAGCACATCAAATGCTTTTTGCTGGATCTGCGCCAGTAAGTCATAGAGCTGGATCAGGCGTTGCCCGTAACGCGTCAACACGGCGCCGCCGCCGCCTTTTCCGCCGGTGGCGCGTTCTACCAGCGTTTGTTCGCTCAGGGTGTTCATGTCGTTAATCGCATCCCAGGCGCTTTTATAGCTGATGCCAGCGTTTTTGGCGCCCTGGCTAATCGAGCCAGTTTGTTCTATTTGTTTTAACAGGGCGATGCGTCGCGGATCGGCGAAAAGCTTCTGCTGAAGTCGGAGGGTGAGGAGAATTTCGGCCTGCATAACAATGTCCCGGCAAAAAGGTTATTGTGACCCAAATGTCCGGGGGCGGAAAGCGCACCGCACAAAAGGGGATGTTTTTCTTACTTTTCAGGGTAGAATAAGCCGTTCACAAGATCTGGAGAAAACCATGTTAGAGTTGTTGAAAAGTCTGGTATTCGCGGTAATCATGGTGCCAGTAGTGATGGCTATCATCCTCGGTGCCATCTACGGCCTGGGTGAAGTGTTCAACGTCTTTTCGAACATTGGTCATCGTCGTGACCAGCCTAAAAAGCAGCAATGATTTCCTCCAAAACGCCCGGCCAGCCCGGGCGTTTTGCTCTCAAGTTTATTCCTCTCCCGCCGATATCTTTTACAACGTTCCTTGAGTTTACGCATTAATGGGTACGATTTAGCGCTAGGAACGCCTGCGATATATCGTTATATTTGTTTGTATATAACGATACGCACAGGAGCTTCAAATGGCACGTTCATGGGTACGCCTTTTCGCAGGGGCAACGCTGACTCTCTCACTCACCGGCCACGCGCTGGCGGATGAAGGAAAAATCACGGTCTTTGCGGCGGCGTCGCTGACTAACGCGATGCAGGATATTGCTGCGGTATACAAAAAAGAGAAAAACGTCGAGGTGGTCTCGTCGTTTGCCTCCTCGTCCACGCTGGCCCGCCAGATCGAAGCGGGGGCACCGGCTGATCTGTTCATCTCTGCCGATCAGAAATGGATGGACTACGCGGTGGAGAAAAAATCTGTTGATACGGCTAGCCGCGAAACGCTGCTGGGAAATAGCCTGGTGGTGGTCGCGCCCGCAAACAGCAAGCAGGGCGACATCGCCATCAACAAACAGACGGACTGGACCCGTCTGCTCAACGGTGGCCGTCTGGCGGTGGGCGATCCGGAGCATGTCCCTGCCGGGATTTATGCGAAAGAAGCGCTGCAAAAACTGGGCGCATGGGAGACCTTATCGCCGAAGCTGGCTCCCGCAGAAGATGTGCGCGGCGCGCTGGCGCTGGTGGAGCGTAACGAAGCGCCACTCGGGATCGTTTACGGCTCCGATGCCGTCGCCAGTAAAGGTGTGAAGGTGGTCGGTACCTTCCCGGAAGACTCGCATAAGAAAGTAGAATATCCTGTTGCGATAGTTGATGGACATAAAAATGCGACCGTGACGGCCTTCGTTGACTACCTGAAGGGGCCTGAAGCGTCCGCTATCTTTAAACGTTACGGATTTACGACTCACGAATGATATTAACCGAACCTGAATGGCAGGCCGTGCTGCTGAGCCTGAAAGTCTCTTCCCTGGCGGTTGCGCTGAGTTTGCCCTTTGGGGTGTTCTTTGCCTGGTTACTGGTTCGCGTGAAGTTTCCAGGCAAAGCCCTGCTCGACAGTGTTCTCCATCTTCCGCTCGTGTTACCGCCTGTGGTGGTCGGCTATCTGCTGCTGATCTCCATGGGGCGACGCGGTTTTATCGGCGAATGGCTGTACGACTGGTTCGGCCTGACCTTTGCTTTCAGCTGGCGCGGCGCGGTTCTGGCCGCGGCAGTAATGTCCTTCCCGCTAATGGTGCGCGCTATCCGCCTGGCGCTGGAAGGGGTGGATATCCGGCTAGAGCAGGCCGCCCGCACGCTGGGCGCAGGCCGCTGGCGGGTATTCCTGACCATTACGCTTCCGCTCACCTTACCGGGCATTATCGTCGGTACGGTGTTAGCCTTCGCCCGCTCACTGGGTGAGTTCGGCGCGACCATCACCTTTGTGTCCAACATTCCCGGCGAGACGCGGACCATCCCGTCGGCCATGTATACCCTGATTCAAACCCCGGGTGGCGAAGGTGCGGCGGCCCGGCTGTGTATTATTTCGATTGTACTCGCCCTGGTCTCGCTGCTGGTGTCTGAATGGCTGGCGCGCCTCAGCCGTGAACGGATGGGGAAACCGTGATGCTGGAACTCAACTTTACGCAAACCCTGGGCAGCCACACTCTGACGCTTAACGAAACGCTGCCTGCCAGCGGTATCACCGCCATTTTTGGCGTTTCCGGGGCAGGGAAAACGTCGCTGATTAATGCGATTAGCGGCCTGACGCGTCCCCAGTCTGGCAGAATTGTGTTAAATAACCGCGTCTTAAACGACGCGGAGAAGAAGGTCTGCCTGTCACCGGATAAGCGCCGCATCGGCTATGTGTTTCAGGATGCGCGCCTGTTTCCGCACTACAGCGTGCGCGGAAATCTGCGCTATGGCATGGCAAAAAGCATGGCCGGACAGTTCGATAAGCTGGTGGCGCTGCTGGGCATCGAACCGCTGCTCGATCGTCTCCCGTCTTCGCTGTCGGGTGGTGAAAAACAGCGCGTGGCAATTGGCCGCGCCCTGTTAACCGCGCCGGAATTGTTGCTGCTGGATGAGCCGCTGGCCTCGCTGGATATTCCGCGCAAGCGCGAGTTGCTGCCGTATCTGCAACGTCTGGCGCGGGAAATCAACGTGCCTATGCTGTACGTCAGCCATTCGCTGGATGAGATCTTACATCTGGCCGACAAAGTGCTGGTGCTGGAGGCGGGCAGGGTGAAGGCATTCGGCAATCTGGAAGAGGTATGGGGCAGCAGCGTTATGCATCCGTGGCTGCCAAAGGAGCAGCAGAGCAGCATTCTGAAGGTGAGCGTGCTGGAGCACCATCCACATTATGCGATGACCGCGCTGGCGCTGGGTGACCAGCATTTGTGGGTGAATAAAATCGATACGCCGATTCAGTCCACGTTACGGATCCGCATTCAGGCGTCGGATGTCTCCCTGGTGCTGCAACCGCCGCTGCAAACCAGTATCCGCAATATTTTGCGCGCAAAAGTGGCGCAGTGTTTTGATGATAACGGCCAGGTAGAAGTGCAACTGGAAGTGGGCAACAGAACGCTGTGGGCGCGCATCAGCCCGTGGGCCAGGGATGAGTTAGGCATCAAGCCTGGCCTGTGGCTTTACGCGCAAATCAAGAGCGTCTCTATCACCGCCTGATTACAGCAGGTGGGTATAAATATACTGCGCGATGCTGTCAGTGGTGTTATCGCCAATCACCACGTTAGCACGCGCTTTCACCGCATCATCGGCGTTGCCCATCGCCACGCCCGTTCCGGCCGCTTCCAGCATGCTGATGTCGTTATAGTTATCGCCGAAGGCAATCACGTCCTGCATTGACCAGCCCTGTGACTCAACGAACTGGGTCAAACGCTTTCCTTTGCTGTTGCCTTTACGGGCGATATCCACCTGATCGTGCCAGGACCATTCACATTCCAGACCCAGCGTATGCTCGACATGTTTTGCGAAGGTGTTCAGTTTGGCGGTGTCTTCATCGGTCAGGGCAAATTTCCAGATTGCCTGGACGTCTTCCGCCGCCTGGCGCAGGGAGGAAACCTGAGTGAACACCGGACGCTGCGCTTCCGGCAGAGACAGGGCCCAGTTGCTGGTGCGGATCACATGGCCGGTAGGGCGTTCATACAGCATGGCGTTATCCACATACATCAGGCCATGAATCGCGTGCTCATCCAGTAAATCAATCAATTGCAGCGCCTGCGGAACGGGAAGCGGATCAGAGGTTAAAACTTTTTTTGCCTGATAATCATACAAATAAGTGCCATTACAACAAATTGCAGGTGTATCTAAGCCCAGTGCCTGATAAAAAGGATGAATGGCTACGTGATGTCGACCCGTTACGATGAGAAGTTGATACCCCGCTTCCCGGGCTCGTTTGAGGGCCTCAAGAGAAGAGGGGAGCAGGGTTTTCTGAGGGGTAAGCAGTGTTCCGTCTAAATCCAGGGCAATCACTCGCGAGGTCATTTTTTCTTCCGGGTTAATGTTGAATTTAAGGTCTGTCGGGATGGTACACCGAGAGCGGAACCCTGCAAAATCCCGGACTACAATTCAGCATTCACCGTTAAAAATAATCAGGAGTATTCATGAAACAAACCGTTTATACCGCCAGTCCTGAAAGTCAGCAGATCCATGTCTGGCGTTTGAATACAGAAGGTTCGCTTACGCTGGTTCAGGTTGTTGATGTGCCAGGCCAGGTGCAGCCGATGGTCGTCAGCCCGGATAAACGTTTTCTTTATGTCGGGGTACGCCCGGAATTCCGCGTACTCGCATACCGCATCTCCCCGGATGACGGCGCGCTGACCTATACCGCAGAAGCGCCGCTGCCGGGCAGCCCGACCCATATTTCTACCGACCATAAAGGCAACTTTATCTTCAGCGGCTCCTACAATGCAGGCTGCGTGAGCGTCACCCGCCTGGAAGACGGTATTCCCGTTGAAACCGTCGACGTGGTAGAAGGGCTTGAGGGTTGCCACTCCGCCAACATTTCGCCGGATAACCGCACGCTGTGGGTGCCAGCGCTGAAGCAGGATCGCATCTGCCTGTTTACCCTGAGCGATGACGGTCATCTGGTCGCGCAGAGCCCGGCGGAAGTCACCACCGTGGAAGGCGCAGGCCCGCGCCATATGGTCTTCCACCCGAATCAGCAGTATGCCTATGTCGTTAACGAGCTGAACAGCTCGGTAGATGTCTGGGAGCTGAACGATCCTAACGGGCAGATCGAGTGCGTACAGACGCTGGACATGATGCCAGCTGATTTCTCCGACACACGCTGGGCGGCAGACATTCACATCACGCCGGATGGCCGCCACCTGTATGCCTGTGACCGTACCTCCAGTCTGATCACCGTCTTCAGCGTCTCAGAAGACGGCAGCGTTCTGGCAGTTGAGGGCTTCCAGCCGACAGAAACCCAGCCGCGCGGCTTTAATGTCGATCACAGCGGCAAATACCTGATTGCTGCGGGGCAGAAATCCCACCACATCGCGCTCTATGAAATCAAAGGCGTGCAGGGTCTACTGGAAGAGAAAGGACGCTATGCGGTCGGACAAGGGCCGATGTGGGTTGTAATTAACGCTCACTGATCCGTAGACGAAAAAAAACCTCGCACATGCGAGGTTTTTTTATGCGTGGTTAATGCATGAGGTAGGCCGGGTAAGGCGTAGCCGCCACCCGGCAGCAGGCATTTTACTGCTTCGGTTCAGCAACCACCTTGCTACCCAGACCGCGGTTGTTGTATTCCCACATGCGGTTAAAGTTAGCGTCGTTCAGGTTACGCTGCACGTTGTCTTTATCATCCACCGTGCCGATGTTGCCGGAGAAAGGACGTTTCGAGATCGCCGCATCCGCCCACGGTTTCGCCATGTTAAAGCCTTCGTTAATCACGCTGTCGCGGATCACGACCTGGCCGTTAGTGGCGGAGTCCACGTCCAGAGAGCGGCCAAGCTGCGCCACGCCATCGCCAGCAGCAGTAAAGCGGCTATTCACGGCCAGGAAGCCATAGAACAGGTTGGACTGCGTGGCCGGGGCAAAGACGTAACCTTCCTGCTGCGTACGTGAATTCACCACGCGGAAGTCGGTGTTATCAAATACCACCGCGCCGCGACCGGAGACCATATCCACGTCGCCTTCAATGTAGCTGTTGGTGACCAGAGTACGCGTCAGACGATTGTTCTGAAGGGTATTCTGCACGCCGCTGTTGGTCACGAAGAAGGTATTCTGGCGGCCCAGGATATTGACGTTGTTAATCTGTACCTTGTCGCCATCGCTACGCAGCGCCACGGCCTGGTGATTACCTGCGTCAACGCTGTCGCCCAGGGTGTTCTGAATGGTCAGGTTCTGCAATTGCAGGCCGTTGTTCTGTGACCAGAATACCGCCGAGCACATCACGCCAATGGTGGCGGCACGTTTGCGCTGGCAGTTATCAAACATATACCACGCCGGTTTACCTGGCATGTATTTACCGGCCGGGTTCACCAGATGGCGCCAGGTGGTGCTGTCGATCTCTGAATCAATCGCCAGGCCAATTTTCACGTCGACCGCTTTTTCGCCAAGTCCGTAAAGCGTAATGCTTCCCGGTGCCGCCGGAACATAAACGGTTCCTTCGTATTCACCCGGCAGGATGGCAATGTACTGACGAGATGCGCTGTGTTTGGTGATTGCGGCATCAACAGCTGCCTGAATTGAGGTGTGCGTAACGCCCTCTGCTCCGGCCGGGCCGACAACGAAGTCTGGCTGTTTCGGCAGGTTAATAGAAGAAGGCGTCCATGGGGCTGCATTGGGATCCATCGCCGAGAAATAGTGGGCACGGGTGAAGTTCTTCGCTTCAGCCGCTGACAGGATCGGACGGGAAGCGGTGCCCGGAGCAACCTGCTCAGAAGGTTGCTGATCCGGTGGTGTTGAACTGCAAGCGGATAAAGTCACGCCAAAGGCGAGTGCCAACGCCAGACGGGAAATCCTGGAAATATTCAAGGTAATGCTCCTGGGTATGCAAGTCTTATCTGAATAGACGAAATAGCCTGCTTTTTTATACTAAGTTGAGCGAAACGGGAAGATAAAAACGGGAAAAGTTGCATTTTTGCCCGCAGGCGACGGGAAAGTCATCACAAATAAATAACATTTTCCTGCAAGGCGGTTGACAGCAGGTGACAGATGAAAATAAATGTCTATACAACCCATGACAAGCGGAAGGCACATGCAGCAGCTTCATCCCGATGATGTGATATGGCGAAATGCGCGACTGGCGACCCTGGCGACAGGTGAGCCGGAACCCTACGGCCTGAAAGAACAACATGCCCTCGTCGTGCGCGGCCAGACGATTGCGGCCGTTATTCCTGAAGCCGAGATCCCCTCCGGGCATCGTCAGTGTGTCGATCTCGACGGGCGTCTGGTTACTCCCGGCCTGATCGATTGCCACACCCATCTGGTGTTCGGCGGCGATCGCGCAGCGGAATGGGAGCAACGGCTTAACGGCGTGTCGTATCAGACCATTAGCGCGCAGGGCGGCGGTATTAACGCCACGGTCACGGCGACCCGCAACAGTTCGCCGGAAATGCTCCTGACGGTGGCGCAGCAGCGGCTCCAGCGGCTGATGAATGAAGGCGTAACGACCATTGAAATCAAATCGGGATACGGACTGAACGTCCAGGCCGAAGAGAAAATGCTGCTGGTTGCCCGCCAGCTCAGCCTGAACAATCTGGTCGATATCAGCCCGACGCTGCTGGCCGCGCACGCCGTTCCTGCCGAGTACCGACAGGATCCGGATGCCTATCTCACGCTGGTCTGTGAGCAGATCATGCCTACGCTGTGGCAAAAAGAGTTATTTGAAGCGGTGGACGTGTTTTGTGAAAACGTCGGCTTTACCCCGGTGCAAACCGAGCGCCTGTTCCGGGCCGCCGCCGCGCTCGGGATCCCGGTAAAAGGGCATGTAGAGCAACTGTCGAATCTGGGCGGCGCGGCGCTGGTCAGCCAGTATAAAGGGCTGTCGGCCGATCATATTGAGTATCTCGATGATGCAGGTATTCAGGCGATGGCGCAAAGCGGCACGGTGGCGGTATTGCTCCCCGGCGCGTTCTATTTTCTTCAGGAGCGCCAGCGTCCACCGGTGGCGCAGCTCAGAGAGCAGGGCGTGCCGATGGCGGTGGCTACCGACTACAACCCGGGCACCAGCCCGTTTGCCAGCCTGCATCTGGCAATGAACATGGCCTGCGTCCAGTTTGGCCTCACGCCGGAAGAGGCCTGGGCTGGCGTGACGCGGCATGCGGCGCAGGCGCTAGGTCGTGGCGCGACGCACGGGCAGTTAAAGCCCGGTTATGTGGCTGATTTCGTCGTCTGGGAGGCGAATCATCCGGTTGAGATGGTTTACGAGCCGGGGCGGAATCCTTTATATCAACGCGTGTTTCGGGGGCAGGTAGCATGAAATTGTGGCATCCCGTTTCCCCGCAGGTCTGGCAGGGTCGTGACGACAGCGCCGAATCCAGCACCGCGAAACGTCTCTTCCAGACCATAAAGCAGCGCGAACACTTTTCTCCCGCGCCGTCAGGCATCGCCCTGCTGGGCTTTGAATGTGATGAAGGGGTTAAGCGTAACCAGGGCAGGCCCGGTGCTGCACAGGCTCCCGATGTGCTGCGCGGCGCGCTGGCGAATATGGCGAGCCATCAGGGGCATGCGCGCCTCGTGGATATGGGCTCCATTTTTGTTGAAGGCAATGCGCTGGAGGCGGCACAGCAGGCGCTGAGCGAGGCCATTACCGCGTGCCAGCAATCCGGGATGCGTACTCTGGTTTTCGGCGGTGGACATGAAACCGCCTGGGCGCACGGGCGCGGCGTGCTGGATGCCTTTCCGAACGATCGCATTGCGGTGATCAACCTGGATGCGCACCTCGATTTGCGTAAGGCTGAACGGGCTACGTCCGGCACGCCGTTCCGCCAGCTGGCGCACTACTGCGCGTCGCAGTCGCGGTCGTTTCACTACGCCTGCCTGGGGGTAAGCCGTGCGGCGAATACCCAGGCGCTGTGGGAGGAAGCTGAACGGTTGAACGTGATGCTGGTTGAAGATCTCGATTTTCGCCGGGATGCGCTATCCGCGCTGGATAGCGTGCTTGCGCAGGCAGACCGGGTTTATCTCACCATTGACCTCGATGTGCTGCCCGCCGCAGAAATGCCCGCCGTATCCGCCCCTGCGGCGTTGGGGATCCCGGCGCTGGATCTGTTCCCGGTGATTGAGCGTATCTGCCGAAGCGGTAAACTACAGGCGGCGGATCTGGTGGAATATAATCCGCACTACGACCGGGACGGTCAGGGGGCGAAGCTTGCCGCCCGACTGGCCTGGCAAATTGCTCACTGGTGGGCATAACCACATTACAGGAGTCAGCATGTTTTCACGCTCACCGCAGCAACCCTCCAGCCCACCCGCACCTTTTTATGAGAAGGTGAAAAAGGCGATCAGCGAAAAAATTGCTGCCGGCGTCTGGCGTCCACACGACCGTATTCCCTCCGAAGCTGAACTGGTCGCGCAGTTTGGCTTTAGTCGAATGACCATTAACCGGGCGCTGCGGGAACTGACCGATGAAGGGTTGCTGGTGCGTTTGCAGGGTGTCGGAACCTTTGTCGCCGAGCCAAAAGGACAGTCGGCGCTGTTTGAAATCCGCAGCATTGCCGATGAAATTGCCGCCCGCAACCATCAGCACCACTGCGAAGTGCTGGTGCTTGAAGAGACGCAGGCCAGCGCCGAACAGGCCATTGAGCTGAACGTTAATGAGGGCACCCGGATCTTCCATTCGGTGATGGTGCATTATGAGAACGATATTCCGGTCCAGATTGAAGATCGCTGCGTCAACGCGGAGCGGATCCCGGACTACCTGAACCAGGATTACACCCAAACCACACCGCATGCGTATCTCTCGCTCGTCGCCCCGCTGACGGAAGGGGAGCATATCGTGGAGGCCGTGCGCGCCACGCCTCAGGAGTGCGAGTTGTTGCGTATTAAAGAGCACGATCCCTGCCTGCTGATCCGCCGTCGTACCTGGTCATCCTCGCAGATCGTGTCGCATGCGAAGCTGCTGTTCCCGGGGAATCGTTACTGGTTGCAGGGCCACTTTATGTCATAAGTTTTATAAGCGTGATCGCTAACGCAATATAGCAAAATTGTATCTTTTTTGTTAAATCCGACCTTGTGTGTGCTTGTCTATACAAGTATATCTAAATGCATCACCTGTCCCTTATGAGGAACACACAATGTCGTCAGATAAATACCGCAAGCAGGATGTCCGCGCCGCGCGCGGCACCACGCTCACCGCAAAAAGCTGGCTCACCGAAGCACCGCTGCGCATGTTGATGAACAACCTTGATCCTGAGGTAGCAGAGAATCCCCATGAGCTGGTGGTCTACGGCGGCATTGGCCGCGCCGCGCGCAACTGGGCGTGCTATGACGCGATTGTCGAGTCTTTGACGAATCTCGAAAACGACGAAACGCTGCTGGTGCAATCCGGCAAGCCGGTTGGCGTATTCAAAACCCATAAAAATGCGCCCCGTGTGCTGATTGCCAACTCCAACCTGGTGCCGCACTGGGCGACGTGGGAACACTTCAACGAGCTGGACGCAAAAGGGCTGGCCATGTACGGCCAGATGACCGCGGGTAGCTGGATCTACATCGGCAGCCAGGGGATTGTGCAGGGCACCTATGAAACCTTCGTGGAAGCGGGCCGACAGCACTATAACGGCTCACTGAAAGGCCGCTGGGTGCTCACCGCCGGACTGGGCGGCATGGGCGGCGCGCAGCCGCTGGCCGCGACGCTGGCCGGCGCGTGCTCCCTGAACATTGAGTGCCAGCAGAGCCGCATCGATTTCCGTCTGCGTACCCGCTATGTCGATGAACAGGCCGACAACCTCGATGACGCGCTGGCGCGCATCAAAAAGTACACCGCTGAAGGCAAAGCCGTGTCGGTTGCCCTGTGCGGCAACGCGGCGGATATTCTGCCGGAACTGGTGGCGCGCGGCGTGCGTCCGGATCTGGTCACCGACCAGACCAGCGCTCACGATCCGCTTCATGGTTACCTGCCAAAAGGCTGGACGTGGGAAGATTACCAGCAAAAAGCGGAAACCGATCCTGAGGGCACGGTACTGGCGGCTAAACGCGCCATGGCGGAACACGTCTCCGCGATGCTGGCCTTCAGTAAGATGGGTATTCCGACCTTTGATTACGGGAATAACATCCGCCAGATGGCGAAAGAGATGGGGGTGAATAACGCCTTTGACTTCCCCGGCTTCGTGCCCGCCTATATTCGTCCGCTGTTCTGCCGCGGCATCGGGCCGTTCCGCTGGGTTGCCCTCTCCGGCGACCCGGAGGATATCTACAAAACCGACGCCAGAGTAAAAGAGATTGTCGCCGACGACGAACATCTGCACCGCTGGCTGGACATGGCGCGCGAGCGCATTAATTTCCAGGGCTTACCGGCGCGTATCTGCTGGGTCGGGCTGGAGTGGCGGCAAAAACTCGGCCTCGCCTTTAACGAAATGGTGCGCAGCGGCGAAGTCTCCGCGCCGATCGTCATTGGCCGCGACCACCTGGACTCCGGCTCTGTCGCCAGTCCGAACCGTGAAACCGAAGCCATGCGCGACGGCTCGGATGCGGTCTCCGACTGGCCGCTGCTGAATGCCCTGCTGAACACCGCCAGTGGCGCAACCTGGGTGTCGCTGCACCACGGCGGCGGCGTCGGGATGGGCTTCTCCCAGCACTCCGGGATGGTCATCGTCTGTGACGGTACCGACGAAGCGGCGGCACGTATTGCTCGCGTGCTGCATAACGACCCGGCAACCGGCGTGATGCGCCACGCGGATGCGGGTTACGAGATTGCCATTGATTGTGCCAAAGAGCAGGGCCTGAACCTGCCGATGATCCCCGCCACACAAGGAAAGCCTGCATGAACGTGTTAACACTTACTCCCGGCTCTTTGTCGCTCAAACAGCTGCGTCACGTCTGGCGTCAGCCGGTGACACTCGCCCTTGATGAAAGCGCCCACCGTGCCATTAATGACAGCGTGGCCTGCGTGGAGGCGATTGTAGCGGAGGGGCGCACCGCCTACGGCATCAATACCGGGTTTGGCCTGCTGGCACAGACCCGCATTGCCACGCACGATCTGGAGAATTTACAACGTTCGCTGGTGTTGTCGCACGCGGCGGGGGTTGGCCAGCCGCTGGACGATGAGATCGTCCGCCTGATGATGGTGTTGAAAATCAACAGCCTGGCGCGTGGGTTTTCCGGCATTCGTCTGAGCGTGATCCAGGCGCTGATGGCGCTGGTGAATGCGGAAGTTTATCCGTGGATACCGGCAAAAGGCTCCGTTGGAGCTTCCGGCGATCTGGCGCCGCTGGCGCATATGTCACTGCTCCTGCTGGGTGAAGGCAAGGCGCGCTGGCAAGGGGAGTGGCTGCCTGCGAAAGAGGCGCTGAAAAAAGCCGGCTTAGCGCCGATCACCCTCGCGGCAAAAGAAGGGCTGGCGCTGCTCAACGGCACGCAGGCGTCGACGGCCTTTGCGCTGCGCGGCCTGTTTGAAGCAGAAGATCTGTTCGCCTCCGCGGTGGTGTGTGGTGCGCTGACCATTGAAGCGGTGCTCGGCTCGCGTCGTCCGTTCGATGCCCGCATCCACGAGGTGCGCGGCCAGCGCGGTCAGATTGATGCCGCAGCCATGTACCGCCACGTACTTACCGATACCAGCGACATTGCCGATTCGCATCACAACTGCGAGAAGGTGCAGGATCCGTATTCTCTGCGCTGCCAGCCGCAGGTGATGGGCGCATGCCTGACACAGCTTCGCCAGGCGGCAGAAGTGCTGCTGGTGGAGGCCAATGCGGTGTCCGACAACCCACTGGTGTTTGCTCAGGAAAACGAGGTGGTCTCCGGCGGCAACTTCCACGCCGAGCCGGTGGCGATGGCCGCAGATAATATCGCGCTGGCGATGGCCGAAATCGGAGCATTGTCCGAGCGTCGAATCGCACTAATGATGGATAAACACATGTCCCAGCTGCCGCCGTTCCTGGTGCGCAACGGCGGCGTGAACTCGGGCTTTATGATCGCCCAGGTCACCGCCGCAGCACTGGCAAGCGAAAACAAAGCCCTGTCGCATCCGCACAGCGTGGACAGCCTGCCAACGTCAGCAAATCAGGAAGATCACGTTTCGATGGCCCCGGCTGCCGGGCGTCGACTGTGGGAGATGGCCTCCAACACCCGCGGCGTGCTGGCGGTGGAATGGCTGGCGGCGTGTCAGGGTATTGATTTACGCGAAGGGCTAAAATCCAGCCCGCTGCTGGAGCAGGCGCGTCATACGCTGCGCGAGCACGTTACGCACTACGATGAGGACCGCTTCTTTGCGCCGGATATTGATAAGGCGATACAGCTTCTGGAAGAAGAAACCCTTGCAGGACTGCTACCTTCCGTGCTGTGATTTTTACCCTCACCCTAACCCTCTCCCTGTGGGAGAGGGGATTGTTAGGTTTTCTCCCTCTCCCTGTGGGAGAGGGCCGGGGTGAGGGCATCAGCCCGCACGATTACGAATACATCGCCGTAATCGACGCGCTGCCCAGCGAATGGAAATGGACGTTAAAGCCTACCATTGCCCCGCTCGCCCCTTCGTCAACCTCAATCTTGTCCACATCCAGCGCGTGCACCGTGAAGATATAGCGGTGCGTTTCCCCTTTTGGCGGCGCCGCGCCGCCGTAGCCCGCTTTGCCAAAGTCCGTGCGGGTCTGAATCGCACCGTCGGGCAGGGCAACCAGATCGGAACCGGAACCCTGCGGCAGCACGCGGGTGTCGGCGGGCAGGTTTGCCACGATCCAGTGCCACCAGCCCGAGCCGGTTGGCGCATCTGGATCGTAGCAAGTCACGACAAAACTTTTGGTTCCCGCTGGTACATCGTCCCACGCCAGATGGGGAGAGATATTATCTCCCTGATAACCCATCCCGTTAAACACGTGACGTTCCGGCAGCTTTTCGCCGTCGCGCAAATCTTTACTGATGATTTTCATCCTATTTCCCTCGTTACTCACTCATTCAGAAAGTGTAACGCATGGGGTTAAATCGTGAAATGCGCTGATATGTTAACGGCTTTAACCACTGCCCCGGTCAGCTTGTGGAGCTGATCCGGAGAAATGCTGTACGGCGGCATGAGGTAAATCAGCTTACCGAAAGGTCGCACCCAAACGCCCTGGTCAACGAAGAAGCGCTGCAACGCGGCCATGTTCACCGGATGCGTTGTCTCGATCACCCCGATGGCACCCAGCACGCGGACGTCCGCGACGTATTCCGCCTCCACCGCTGCGCTTAGCTGCTGCTTCAGCTGTGCCTCAATCGCCGCCACCTGCGTCTGCCACTCGCCGCTCTCCAGAATGGCGAGGCTTTCGCTTGCCACTGCGCAGGCCAGCGGGTTGCCCATAAACGTCGGGCCGTGCATAAAGCAGCCCGCGTCGCCGTCGCTGATGGTGTCGGCAACCTGGCGGGTGGTGAGCGTGGCGGAGAGCGTCATGGTGCCGCCGGTGAGCGCTTTCCCCAGGCACAGAATATCCGGCGCGATCCCTGCATGCTCGCAGGCAAACAGCTTCCCGGTACGGCCAAAGCCGGTGGCGATCTCATCGGCAATCAGCAAAATTCCTTCGCGGTCGCACATCTTCCGAATGCGCTTCAGCCACTCGGGGTGATACATCCGCATTCCGCCCGCGCCCTGCACAATCGGTTCGAGAATAACGGCGGCAATCTCGTGGCGATGGGCCGCCATCAAACGCGCGAAGCCCACCATGTCCATCTCGTCCCATTCGCCGTCGAAGCGGCTCTGCGGGGCTGGCGCAAACAGGTTTTCCGGCAGGTAGCCTTTCCACAGGCTGTGCATGGAGTTGTCCGGATCGCACACCGACATCGCCCCGAAGGTGTCGCCGTGATAGCCGTTGCGGAAGGTGAGGAACCGCTGGCGCGTTTCGCCCTTCGCATGCCAGTACTGCAACGCCATTTTCATCGCCACTTCCACGGCCACCGAGCCGGAATCAGCCAGGAAAACACACTCCAGCGATTCAGGCGTCATCGCTACCAGGCGACGGCATAAATCCACCGCGGGCTGATGCGTGATCCCGCCAAACATCACGTGTGACATCTGGTCAATCTGCGCTTTCATCGCCGCGTTCAGACGCGGGTGGTTGTAGCCATGGATCGCCGCCCACCAGGAGGACATCCCGTCAACAAGCCGCTCGCCGCTGGCGAGATGCAGCTCGCAGCCGTGGGCAGAGGCTACCGGATAGACGGGAAGGGGGCGGGTCGTGGAGGTGTAAGGGTGCCAGATATGCTGCTTGTCGAAGGCGAGATCGTCCTGGGTCATAATCGACTTGTAAACCATTTTGAAAAGTTTTAGGTTTACAAGTATAAACCGAACCGACAATTAACAAAACCCTTTGGAGAAGCCCGATGGCTCACCACGCACGCTGGACGATGTCGCAAGTCACTGAATTATTCAACAAACCTTTCCTGGAGCTGATGTTTGAGGCGCAACAGGTGCACCGCCAGCACTTCGATCCGCGTCATGTTCAGGTCAGCACGCTGCTGTCGATCAAAACCGGGGCTTGCCCGGAAGACTGCAAATATTGCCCGCAAAGCGCGCGCTATAAAACCGGTCTCGAATCCGAGCGCCTGATGGAAGTCGAGCAGGTGCTCGACTCAGCGCGCAAGGCCAAAAACGCTGGCTCAACCCGCTTCTGCATGGGCGCGGCGTGGAAAAACCCCCATGAGCGCGACATGCCCTATCTGGAGCAGATGGTGAAGGGGGTGAAGGAGATGGGGCTTGAAGCCTGCATGACCCTGGGTACGCTGAACGAGGAGCAGGCGCAGCGCCTCTCGGCGGCAGGACTGGATTACTACAATCACAACCTCGATACCTCGCCGGAATTCTACGGCAACATCATCACCACGCGCACCTATCAGGAGCGTCTGGACACGCTGGATAAAGTGCGTGATGCGGGGATCAAGGTCTGTTCCGGCGGGATCGTGGGACTGGGCGAAACGGTAAAAGATCGTGCCGGCCTGCTGTTACAGCTGGCGAACCTGCCGACCCCTCCGGAAAGCGTGCCCATCAACATGCTGGTGAAGGTAAAAGGCACGCCGCTGGCGGATAATGAGGACGTGGATGCCTTCGATTTCATCCGCACCATCGCGGTGGCGCGCATCATGATGCCAACCTCTTACGTTCGCCTCTCTGCCGGTCGCGAGCAGATGAGCGAGCAGACCCAGGCGATGTGCTTTATGGCCGGGGCCAACTCCATCTTCTACGGTTGCAAACTGCTGACCACACCAAACCCGGAAGAGGACAAAGACGTTCAGCTGTTCCGCAAGCTGGGGCTGAACCCACACCAGACCGGGGTACAGGCGGGGGATAACGAGCAACAGCAGCAGCTGGAGCAGCAGATTTTCAACGCCGACACTGACCAGTTCTACAACGCGGCAGCCGTATGACCTGGCAGGCACGTATCAGGACCGCGCTCGACGAGCGGCGGGCGGCGGATGCATTTCGGGTACGCAGGGTAGTGGAAAACGGTGCAGGCCGTTTTCTCACCCGGGAAGGAGAGCGGTTCTGTAATTTCTCCAGCAACGATTATCTGGGCCTGAGCCAGCACCCGCAAATCGTTCGTGCCTGGCAGCAGGGCGCGGATCGTTACGGCGTGGGCAGCGGTGGCTCCGGGCACGTCAGCGGCTACACCACGGCGCATCAGGCGCTGGAGGAAGAGCTGGCCGACTTCCTGGGCTACCCGCGGGCGCTGTTGTTTATCTCCGGTTTTGCCGCGAATCAGGCGGTGATTGCCGCCCTGATGGGCAAAGACGACCGCATCATCGCGGACCGCCTGAGCCACGCCTCCCTGCTTGAAGCCGCCAGTCTCAGCCCGGCACAGCTGCGGCGTTTTGCCCATAACGATGCCTCTCAGCTGAACGTCCTGCTGGGTAAACCCTGTTCAGGGCTTCAGCTGGCGGTGACGGAAGGGGTATTTAGCATGGACGGAGACAGCGCCCCCCTGGCCGCGTTGCACGACGCCGCAAAACAGCAAAACGCATGGCTGCTGGTCGACGATGCCCACGGCATTGGCGTCATCGGCGAGGAGGGGCGCGGAAGCGCTTATCAGCAGGGCGTCAGGCCGGAACTGCTGGTGGTCACCTTCGGCAAAGGCTTCGGCGTCAGCGGTGCCGCGGTGTTGTGCAGCGAGCCGGTGGCCGACTACCTGGTGCAGTTCGCCCGGCACCTGATCTACAGCACCAGCATGCCCCCGGCGCAGGCCGTGGCACTCTCTGCGTCGCTTGCGGTGATCCGCGGCGAAGACGGCGCTGAACGCCGGGCTCGCCTGGCCGACCATATTCAGCGTTTTCACCGGGGGGTAAGCGAACTGCCTTACCGGCTTACCGACTCGCACAGCGCCATTCAGCCCGTGATTGTGGGTGAAAACCATCGGGCACTGATGCTGGCACAGGCGCTACGAGAACGCGGGCAGTGGGTCACGGCGATCCGCCCACCCACCGTGCCGCCAGGCACCGCGCGCTTGCGTCTGACGCTTACGGCAGCGCACGAGCCGCAGGATATCGATACGCTTCTGGAGGCACTGTATGTCTCCCGTCAATAAACAGGCCGTTGCCGCCGCGTTTGGCCGGGCAGCGCAAAGCTATTCACAGCACGATGAGCTGCAACGCCTGAGCGCGCGCGGGCTGCTGGCCGCGCTCGGTGACGGGCGTTTTGCGCAGGTGCTCGACGCGGGCTGCGGGCCAGGCGGCAATAGCCGCTACTGGCGCGCAACGGGCAGCCACGTCACGGCGCTGGATTTATCCGCGCAGATGCTGGATGAAGCCCGCCAGCAGCAGTCAGCAGACCGTTATCTGGTGGCCGATATCGAGGCCATCCCGCTGGAGGATGAGCTGTTTGACCTCGTCTGGAGCCATCTGGCGGTGCAGTGGTGCACCAGCCTGTCGCAGGCGCTACGCGAGCTTTACCGCGTGGCACGGCCCGGCGGAGCGGTGGCCTTTACCACCCTGCTGGAAAGTTCGTTGCCGGAGCTGAATCAGGCGTGGAGGGCGGTGGATGCGCAGCCGCACGCCAACCGGTTTCTCTCGCACGAACAGGTCACTCAGGCGCTGGCAGGCTGGCGCTATCGCAGTGAGGTCCAGACCGTCACCCTCGAATTTAGCGATGCGTTAAGCGCCATGCGCTCTCTTAAGGGGATAGGCGCGACGCACCTGCACGCCGGTCGGGAGAAGAAACCCCTTACCCGCGGCCAGCTCCAGCGTCTGGAGCTGGCCTGGCCGCAGGAACGGGACCGGTTCCCGCTCTCTTATCATCTTTTTCATGGGATTATTGAACGTGACTGAACGTTATTTTGTTACCGGTACGGACACCGAAGTCGGTAAAACGGTTGCCAGCGCCGCGCTGTTGCAGGCGGCGCGTCAGCTGGGGAAAACAACGGCCGGGTATAAGCCCGTAGCCTCCGGCAGCGAGATGACGCCGGAAGGCTTACGCAATACTGATGCGCTGGCGCTACAGCGTAACAGCAGCCTTGTGCTGGCCTATTCTGCGGTGAACCCCTATACCTTTGCTGAACCCACCTCGCCGCACATCGTCAGCGCCGATGAAGATCGTCCGATTGATTTTTCGGTGCTCTCTTCCGGATTACGCAACCTGGAAACGCAGGCCGACTGGGTGCTGGTGGAGGGGGCTGGCGGCTGGTTTACCCCGCTGTCCGACGAGCAGACATTTGCTGACTGGGTGCAGGCCGAGCAGCTTCCGGTCATTCTGGTGGTGGGGGTGAAGCTTGGCTGTATCAATCACGCCATGCTGACCGCTCAGGCCGTGCAGCAGGCCGGGTTGCGTCTGGCAGGGTGGATTGCCAATGACGTGGTTGCGCCGGGTAAACGTCATGCTGAGTATCTGGCGACGCTGAAGCGGGTGCTGCCTGCGCCGTTTCTCGGTGAGATCCCGTGGCTTGCCGACGGCGCAGAGCAGGCGGAAACCGGACGCTATCTTGACCTCAGCGCCTTATGTCCCGCGCCATCCAGTGCGCAATAAGATCGTCATCCAGCTCGTTAACGTGGCCCTGCGCCACGTTACGCCCGCGATAAAGCATGCAGAAACGATCCGCTACCCGGCGGATAAACGACAGCTGTTGCTCCGCTAACAGCACCGTCATTCCCAGCTCCCGATTCAACCGTACCAGCAGTTGACCCAGCCTGCGGGCGAAGCCTTGCCCTGCGCCATACATGGGCTCATCCAGAATCAACACGCGCGGGCGATTAACCAGCGCACTGGCGAGGGCAAGCTGATACTGGTCGTCGGGGGACAGCGCAGAGGCACGGCTCTGTCGCAGCGGATAGAGCTCCGGAAACAGGGCGTACACATCATTTTTTGATGTCGGGTCGGATTTCCCCGTCGCCCGCATAGCGATATGCAGATTTTCATCGACGGTCAGTTGGGAAAATATCCGCCGATCCTGCGGGACGTAGCCTATCGTTGGCGGCGCCGTTAATGCTGACGCAGGGCTGAGCAAATTACGCGGCGGCGCGCCAGCCTCATGCCAGATGATGGTGCCGCTCTCAACGGGCACCTTTCCGGTAATGCAGTTCATGAGCGTGGATTTACCCATGCCAGGCAGGCCAACAATGCCCGTACAGATGCCTTGCGGGAAATCGATATTCACGTTCCATAGCGTATGTTGGCTTCCGTAAAACTGATTTACAGCACGCAGACTCAACATCTTTCTCTCCTTAAAAATGTGTGGGGTAATGCTCAGGCTGATATCTGCAAAACGCCTGCCAGAAACAAAATAATGATTAAAAAAGAGCCATTTTTAGGAATAACCCTCTGCTAAAAGCTTAACGTTTGTTCGAATTGCACGCTCCCGGTGCCGTGCGTGTCGAATCGTGGTGCAGGGAAAATGACGGAATTGTGATTAAGATCTCGCCGGTTACTTATGAAAAAATGAACGTTTTCCAGGCAAAAAAGAGTGATAAAAATTTTTTACTGCCGCTTCGTGGGAAAAACCGGGAATTTGCTGGAGTGCATGCTGTACGGGCTGGAGGCAGTTATCCACTATTCCTGTGGATAACCTTGTGCATTAGAGTTAGAAAACACGCGATAAGCGAGAGAATACGCGGGTTACGCCCAAATTGATGCGAAACGCGGCTTTAGGAAATAGTCTATATTTTTTAACGAATTAGATAAAAGCAATTCCCTCAGCGCCAGCGACACCTGTTGCCATAAAACTTTCATAACCGCCCTTGACAAATGTTAAAAAAGTAATAGTTCTGGGGATAACCCCCTGAGGCTGGTGTTTTATATTGTCACAGTTGAAATTTAGCTCGCGAACGCACTAATCCTCTCTGCGCTACGCTAAATATCCTGACACGCTACTGGTTTTCCATCCAGTGTTTTTTACTGGCAATCCTGGCCACAACGAGTAAAATTACTCACCTGCCGCTTATTCTGTCATCAGGTCGTCGCCCATGAGTAAACCGTTCAAATTGAATTCTGCTTTCCGTCCTTCCGGGGATCAGCCCGAGGCCATTCGTCGCCTGGAAGAGGGGCTGGAAGACGGGCTGGCGCACCAGACCCTGCTGGGGGTAACCGGTTCGGGTAAAACCTTCACTATTGCCAACGTCATTGCCGATCTCCAGCGTCCTACGATGGTTCTTGCGCCGAACAAAACGCTGGCGGCGCAGCTGTATGGTGAGATGAAAGAGTTCTTCCCGGAAAACGCGGTGGAGTATTTCGTCTCCTACTACGACTACTACCAGCCGGAAGCCTACGTTCCCAGCTCCGACACGTTTATCGAGAAAGATGCCTCGGTGAACGAACATATCGAGCAGATGCGTTTGTCGGCGACCAAGGCGCTGCTGGAGCGTCGTGATGTGGTGGTGGTGGCCTCGGTGTCGGCGATTTACGGCCTGGGCGATCCGGATCTCTATCTCAAGATGATGCTGCACCTGACGCAGGGGATGATCATCGATCAGCGGGCGATTTTGCGCCGTCTGGCGGAGCTGCAGTACACCCGTAACGATCAGGCGTTCCAGCGCGGGACCTTCCGCGTACGTGGTGAGGTGATTGATATCTTCCCGGCGGAATCGGACGACATGGCGCTGCGCGTGGAGCTGTTCGATGAAGAGGTTGAACGCCTGTCGCTGTTCGATCCGCTGACCGGTCATGTGGAGTCTGTGATCCAGCGCTTCACCATCTACCCAAAAACGCACTACGTGACGCCACGCGAGCGTATCGTACAGGCGATGGAAGAGATTAAAATTGAGCTGGCAGACCGCCGCAAGGTGCTGCTGGCGAACAACAAGCTGCTGGAAGAGCAGCGCCTGAGCCAGCGTACCCAGTTCGATCTGGAGATGATGAACGAGCTGGGCTACTGCTCCGGCATTGAAAACTACTCACGCTACCTCTCCGGGCGCGGACCGGGCGAAGCGCCGCCGACGCTGTTTGACTACCTTCCGGCGGACGGCCTGCTGGTGATCGACGAATCCCACGTTACGATCCCCCAGATCGGCGGGATGTACCGCGGTGACCGCGCGCGTAAAGAGACGCTGGTGGAGTACGGATTCCGACTGCCGTCAGCGCTGGACAACCGTCCGATGAAGTTTGAAGAATTTGAGGCGCTTGCTCCGCAGACCATCTACGTATCGGCGACGCCGGGCAACTACGAGCTGGAGAAATCCGGTGATGACGTGGTGGACCAGGTTGTGCGTCCGACCGGGCTGCTGGATCCGATTATCGAGGTGCGTCCGGTGGCGACGCAGGTGGACGATCTGCTCTCGGAAATACGTGCCCGCTCTGCCATCAACGAGCGCGTGCTTGTGACCACGCTCACCAAACGTATGGCGGAGGATTTGACGGAGTATCTGGAAGAACACGGCGAGAAGGTGCGGTATCTGCACTCGGATATTGATACCGTGGAGCGTATGGAGATCATCCGCGACCTGCGCCTGGGCGAGTTCGACGTGCTGGTGGGTATCAACCTTCTGCGCGAAGGTCTGGATATGCCGGAAGTGTCGCTGGTGGCGATTCTGGACGCGGACAAAGAGGGCTTCCTGCGTTCCGAGCGCTCGCTGATCCAGACCATTGGCCGTGCCGCGCGTAACGTCAACGGGAAGGCGATTCTGTACGGGGATAAAATCACCCCGTCGATGGCCAAAGCGATTGGCGAAACGGAACGTCGTCGCGAGAAGCAGCAGCGCTATAACGAAGAGCACGGCATCACGCCGCAGGGGCTGAACAAGAAAGTGGTGGATATCCTGGCGCTGGGTCAGAACATTGCGAAGACCAAAGCGAAAGGGCGCGGCAAGGCCCGTTCAGTGGTGGAAGAGGATACCGTCGCGCTGACCCCGAAAGCGTTGCAGCAAAAGATCCACGAGCTGGAAGGGCAGATGATGCAGCACGCGCAGAATCTGGAGTTCGAAGAGGCTGCGCAAATCCGCGATCAGCTGCATCAGCTGCGGGATCTGTTTATTGCGGCATCGTAGTTTTTTGCCCGGTGGGGTTTTCTCCCTCTCCCTGTGGGCTGAGGGATCCCCAGTAATTTTTTTATGCAGAAGCAATAAAGTTGCTTTCTAAATGACTGA
>NZ_JBMKJK010000011.1:0-169642 GCF_049236925.1 Enterobacter cloacae complex sp. SYL003
AGTTTAAACGGACCAGTGAAGCTTACCATAGCGCGGACATCTGAATTGAGCCACAGGCGGACATTACTATTGAGCCATTACAATCTAAGTGCGCACAATGTATATTATGTTAAATGCGGTGGGTTTATTCTTTAGTTCATAAGTTCCTCTCTTTCAGGAACTTACCGATGAATCAGTCGATTGCCTAAATTTAGTTGTGGACTTACGATGACTTCATAACGCAAAAATTACGGGGCATCCGCAAAGTTCATGGCATATTCCCTCTAACATTTATCGAGGAACAACCAGAGAACTCATCTCATAGTTGATGATGTGACTACCCTACCGGTTATGTTCGCCACAATTTATGGAATGAATGAACTGAGCAAGAAACATCTGGGGATTCAAGAAAACATTCTGTGTTCGCTGCGTTTCTTTTACGTCTATTACTATAAGAAGCACATACGAACATTTGACTACGATTTCTATCGGTCAGGCTACAATATCTCCTGTTTTATCACGCAGCTTGATGGCTTCTTTACCTACCTGCTCGGGAAGCAGCACTTTGTTGATGGCAAGAAAACTGAAGACGTGAAGTCATGGCGCGCAACTGCAGTATTTGAGCCTGGCAGGCTAATGACTTCTCGTCCTGACGACACATAAGGAATATGTAATGGATATCGCGCTTTTTCCCGGACAAAGTCGGCGTCAGTGGGCTGATACGATGATCAATCTGGAAGCCCGGAAGCTTGTTAATACCGCAAATATGGTCGCGGCCATGCATCTCAGCGATTCACTGACCCGACTGAAATTCGTGGATGAAATAAGACAGGTTGTAATGCAACAGTTTGACGTGGCGAGGCGAGCAAGGAACGATGAAGAATGCATTACCTGCCTGAAAAACCTTAGAGCTGAGAATGAGTACCTGCTTGAACAGTCGCGCATGCTGAAAACAGGCTATGCCCGGATCTACGCTGATATTCAGTATGTAACAGAGCAGAATAAAATAGTCGGGTATTTCATATCCGGAATTAAGGTCGTTCTTGCCGGCGTTCAGGCAGTGTTTGGCGGTGTTATGATCGCCACCATGACGCCTGCTGGTATGCTTGCCGGTGCCGTTCTGGTCGGTGATGCTCTTAATACGGTATCACGGGAGGCAGCCCGTCAGTTCCTGAATGAACCGGCTTCTGAGGGGATAATAGCGGACGGCGCTATGTCCATAGCGGAATTTATGGGGTTCAGTCGCGATGTTGGCCTGGGGATCTTTAATGCAACCACGCTTGCAGCCAGCGTTTATGGGGTGTTTGGTATGACTGGTAAAGCTGAGGCCTGGCGTCTTTTCCGTTATCTTCCCGGAGACTATTACCGCAAGGTGGAAACCATGTCTCCGGGCAAACTGACGATGAAGGTTATGGGATGGGGGGTCAGCGCGAAGGTGGTACTGGAACTCCTTACCCGTGATGACCGGAGTCGCTGATCTGTGTTCTCATCAGCTTCCATGATTTATAGCCAAGTCTGACCGGCATCACCAGAAGCAGAACAATTAGCAAAAAGACGACGGCAACCACACAGGAGATAACATGGCTGGCGCTGCCAAAGATCGCGGTGACCAAGGTGATGATGGCCATCCCGCCGGTGATCCAGGCTACCGACAGAAAATAACCGGCCAGATCCTTCAGAACCTTTTCCTGCGATTCCCCCGTCGCCTGGTGACGTTTGATTCGCTCGATATCCTTACTGGTGAATCCTGCCGCTATAAGTTCCTGGTTTTTCACTGTCATTCACGTCTCCTTTAACCTGATAAAAAGAATACACTATTTAAAAGATCGGTTCCTTGCTGCTTTTGTTTTAAACTTTCCGGATTGTTGTACTGGGGGGCAGTTTGGATCTAGAAAATAAACGCCGAGTATTCAAATGTTTAAAGTTTTAACCCGTCGCCTGCAATATTGTAATGAGGTGTCCGCCAGCATAAAAAATGCCGCCCCGAAACAGTTGCAGCAGCTGAAGACGCAGTTGGCTGATGATATGGTTAAGCCCGTGGGGCTTCATACCATGGGTATTCCGGCAGCGGTTAGTACGCTCGGGGTGATTGTCAGTTTCGCCATTCCGCAACTGTGGCTGGGGTATGGCGTACTCACCGCGCTCGGCCAGCCAGCAGAGCGCGTTTTCGTGTGGGTTGTGCTGATCGCCCTACTCTTTGCCGGCATCAACGGAGTGACGATGTTTATGATTGGCAAAGGTAGCATGCGCGCCGTGCGGTTACATCTTACGCTGGCGGTGCTAAGCCTGGTATTAACGGCAGCCTATCTGCTGGCTGCGCTGAGCGGTACTTCTTCTCCGGGCGTCAGCCTGACCGCGGCACTGGTAAGTATTGTCATGCTTGGGCTTAGCGGCAGCTGTATCCTCTCTACCGCTTTCTATAAGATGCTGCTATTTACTTTGTATAACAGAGTCTGGCGCAAGCTTATCAGCCAGACGGGCTGAACATTCATTCCATAAAATCCCGCCGCTACTGAGGAAGCCTGAGAAACAGTGTCCGTTCCTGAGTCTGCGATGCTTTAAAACCATGGTGGATATAAAACGCTTTGGCGTCCTCAGTGAGTGCATGAACCATGATCGCCCGCACCCCAATATTCTCTGCTACCCGATAACAGCGTAAAACCGCATCCTGGAGTAAATCGGCTCCCAACCCATTTCCGCGTATTGAGACATCGACAGCCAGACGGGCAAGAATAATCACGGGAATGGGATCCGGCATGTTACGCCGCAAATTACCTGTCGCTTCCGTATGGTTAACGCTGCCGGTAGCCAGAGAGTAAAATCCCGCGACCTGCTTTGTGCCCGTTTTACAAACGACAAACGTTCGGGCTGCGCCAAGCGCCTGGTTTTTCAGACCTCTTTGTTTTAACCATTCGTCAAGCACGGCCTCTCCACTGACGAACTCCGCCAGTTGATGGACGCTGGATAAGGGCTCTGGGGCGGTTACACGTCCCACTGAGGTTTCCTTGCCAGCAGTTTTTCTATGGCAGGATCGTCGGCGACCGGGGCATCAAGCATATCAATGAACTCTGCATACTGTTCATCGTTAAAATTGAATACACGCCGATCGAGGATCACATTTTCGGCTGCCTGACAGGCCATCTCCAGAATGAAGTCAGTACGTGATTTATGTAGGATCTCTGCGGCGGCATCGATAAGCGCCCGCTGGGATTCTTTGGCTCTAAGATTGAGTTGAACATCTGATTTCATGGGTATACCTCTTGTATAGCAATTGCTTTACAAGCATAGCATAAGCGGCGCGTATAGCAATCGCTATACAGGTCCCTTAATCATGTCTGACTTCTTCACTCTGCATATCGCAAGAATTTGCTCTCTCAGCCAGCGGTGCGCGGGATCGCGTTCCATTCTTGGGTGCCACATCTGTGATACCGTAATTAGACGGCTTTTGAACGGCAGCTCGAAAACCTGTACCTGGTCCGTTACCTGCTGATTGAGTAAATAGAGAGCGGGTATCATGGCGATAAGATCCGATGCCACCGCCACGGACAGCGCCGTCGGAAATCCCGGTACGACGCTCGCGATTTTACGTTTTGTTCCGAGTTCGGCCAGCGCATCGTCAACGGATCCGTGCAGTGCACCCTCGGGTGACGCTACCACATGGCCCCAGGCGACATAATCCTTCACCCCTATTTCTGCCTGCTTAGCCAGCGGATGCCCCTTACGCACGACGCCCACAAACCGATCCTCAAACAGTCGTTGCAGCCGTATTTCAGGCCCCATATTACTCTGGACGCCAATCTCCAGATCAACCAGCCCTTCCCGAAGATAGCGCGATGTTTTTTCCGGCTTAGGCGCAAAGCGTATACAGACGTCCGGCGCGGCGTCGGCCACAGCCGCTATAAGCGCAGGCCCAAACGCCACCACAAAACCATCGTTTGCCCTGATGGTAAAAAGTCGCGCCAGGCTTCGCGCGCTGAACGTTTCAGTTGAGGGCTGTAATACCGCCCTGGCCTCGTGCACTGCACGCCTGGCATGATCCCGGGTCGCTTCGGCCCACGGGGTCAGTACCATGTTACGTCCGGCGCGCACCAGAATCGGGTCGCCAGTGACGTCGCGTAACCTGCTTAATGTCCGGCTCATTGCCGAGGTGCTGAGGTTCAGACGACGTGCCGCGCCTGCCACGCTCGCTTCGCTCAGCAATATGTCGAGTGCTATCAACAAATTAAAATCGGGTTCGGACATCTCCTTCCTCCCTGCATATTCAGATAAGGCGTTTCATGCAACGATAAAGTGTAAATGGTGCGCCTTCCGCCCTGCAAAAGCCATCTTTATAGTTTTGTCATCCACACACTCTTCTCTAAGGACAACAAGATGATGCTTTTTTCCAGCCAACCCGGGGACGATGGACTGCCTGGTCCGACGCGCGCACGGGTGATGGCCGCGATAATGACCACCACGTTAATGGGCGTGTTTGATGGCACCATGATCAATATTGCCCTGCCCTCCATGGCTCAGGAGATGCAGGTGCCAGCCAGTTATGCCGTCTGGTTCGCCAACGGGTATCTGCTGGCGGCTGCAATGACGCTGGCGATATTCGCGGCGCTTGCGGCCCGCCTGGGTTATCGCCCCGTATTTCTGGCAGGCCTGACGACCTTTACCCTGACATCGCTGGGTTGCGCGCTGGCGAAAACGCCCGAAGTGCTTATCGGTATGCGCGTGCTTCAGGGGATCGGCGGCGCAGCGACGCTGAGTATTGCTCCCGCGATACTGCGGTCCGTATTTCCCGGACAATTGCTTGGCCGCATTCTGGGTTTGCACGCCCTGCTCATCGCCTCCAGCTCCGCTATCGGCCCGGTATTGGGCGGTACGATCCTTCACACCCTGAGCTGGCAATGGCTTTTTGCGATAAACGTTCTTCCCGGCACCCTCGCCTTGCTGCTGGCGGTCAAAACGCTGCCGCGGGATGCGGTTCGAAAGCAAGCGCCCTTTGACACCCTGGGCGCCATATTGTCGGCGCTGCTGTTGGGTTCGACGATCGTGGCGGCGAACAGCCTCCATGATGCTACTTATCACACAGGTAGTCTTTGCTGGACGGTTCTCGCTGCGCTGAGCAGCATGGCTTTTATCTGGCAGATCCGCCGCACGGATAACCCCTTACTGCCGCCAGCCATATTCAAAAATGAACGTTTTACCCTCGCGGCCTTAACGTCGATGATTGCTTTTGTCAGCCAGGGTATCACCTTTATTGCGCTACCCTTCCTGTTTCAGAGCGAATACGGCTACAGTCCGGTGATTTCTGCCCTGCTATTTACGCCGTGGCCGCTCGGGATCGTGCTGATTGCGCCGCATGCAGGCCGGTGGGCGGACACGATTTCAGCCCCGGTGATTTCAACCCTGGGGCTGATGATTTTTGTCGTCGGTTTGATTCTGCTGGCAACGTTACCCGCCAGCCCTTCGATGTGGGATATCTGCCTGCGAAACCTGGTTTGCGGGATGGGATTTGGCTGCTTTCAGAGTCCCAATAACCGGGAAATGCTCTCAAACGTTAGTCGTGACTATGCGAGCTATGCATCCGGTGTGTTATCCATTATGCGCACGTTCGGGCAGTGTCTGGGGGCCGCCGCTGTGGGCGTACTGCTGGCGACAAATGAGAGAGCAATTCATGCTGCACTGTGGATCGCTGCGGCGGCTTCTGCGATAGCGGTCATCGTCAGCGCGAGCCGACTGCGTAAAATCACTCATCCTGCGGAAACAGGTTGAGCGAGCAAAAGCTCCCGGGTCGCATCTTCAAAATTAGGGCGCGGCCCGTAAACCACTTTTACATGCTGTAATTCATTAATGATTTCATTACTGATGTCGTGACCATAATCCACTGTAGAGGCGCTATCTTTATTGAAAACGACCGAATAGTGATGATCTATTCTGTATTTTTCAACGGTATCAGATATGACTCGCTGGCTTATATGCCGCAGGCGACCCTGCTCTGCCCGCAGTTGCGTGTTTTTACTCATATCATCGATCGCTTTCATTTCACGGCGCAAGGGTTCTGGCAGAGCGTAATATTTTTTCTCAACTTCAAGCGCGGATTTTTTAGCTAATGCGAGAAGTATTTCGTTCTGCTTTTTTTCCTGTGCCAGTAACGGTGATTCACGCAGGATCCGCTTGTAAGAAATACATGCAACCCCTTTTTGTCCGGCGTGAGGCTTAAGGTGACCGTTAAAAGAATATAATCCTACAAGACACACAAAAATTAACAGAATGAATGAAAAGCGTGGCTCAGACCGTTTAGTAATCATTGTCAGTTCCACCGAATAAATAGGGTCGCAGAGGAAATGTACACGACAGAAACACATAACGGTAGCGCAGAGGTGTACAAAAATAAACCGCAGCGCTACCCCCTGTCATGATCAAAGGTATCAATTATATTTAAGGGTGATTGTCCCGGTGGCATTTGCTTGCCCTGGCGTGACAACGTCACTGGTTTTGTAATACCACGCTTTGAAACGTAAGGTTTCAGACTCTCCGGCCCCGCCTGCATTTGCCGGATCGCTATAGGTTGTTGCGGAGCCGATATCAGAAATCGCGGTACCATCGGCAGCCAGCCCACTGCCTTGTGATGCGGCTTTTACACGACTGGAATTAAAAGCTTGCACCTCCTGACCAATGGCCCAGTAGGTAAAACTGCGTAGCGCCGGTTGATAGGCTGATATCACGACCCCCACACCGGTCGCCGTCGTACCCGATTCAGACTGGTCTAAGGCAATCACTGAGCCATTATCATTGTCGCCCTCGGCAAGCGGCCCGTTGATGGTCATGGTCACGTTGGTGCCTGGCTGACAGCTCAGACCAACATCCTGTTCGGGTCCTTCCACCATCTTAAGATTATCAAACGCAGAGGTATCCACATCGCCCATATTAAACAGCAGGGAAGAAACGGATGCTGAGCATCCCATCGCATAGACTTCTATCTGCGTATTTGACAAATAGACTTCTGACGCATTATCACCGTTATCCGAACTGCTCTGCCCTTCACGAAATTCCACCGTCGCCAGTTTGCCGCTCTCGAGGGCCAGATTACCGCTCGGGATTGTACCCCCCGTCGCAATCAACTGCACACGATAGGCCGAGCCCGCCAGCGTATGGCTGCTCTCGCCATCGCCGGACTGCCATGAGTTATCAACCGCACGTTCATAATCATACGGACCGGCCTGGTTAAGCGTGTAGGTCTTAATGCCGATACCCGGTATCGTGGTCGGGTAGATATTATCTCCTACCGGCGACGCCGACGCTAAATGAGTCGGGTTATAATGAAATCCTACGTAATAATCCCTGCTACAGTTTTTAATCGTGACATCCCCATCCGTCCCGCTGATATATCCAGAATCGTATAACACTTCGCCAAAGGTATAATTTTTCGCACTGACCAACAGTTTCGAGGGTAATGGGATCGTCGTAACGGTAACATCATCGCCGTTATCCCGGTTACAGGCTGCATGACTTAATAGTGGGACTGTCCCCAGCAATAACACCAGATAATATAAATATTTTGACATGAAATTAGTCTGCTCACTTAAGCTCAGTTATAAACAACATTCAGTGTAATCGCACTGCTGAATGCACCCGGTGTTGGGGTCCCATGTGGGGTATACATTCGGGCAGTAAAAGTCATCGCGCCGGTTTGGTTTTCGAGCGCAACCGGGTAGCTCACGCCGTTGGCCAGCGCGACACCGCTGATGGGATGTTCGTGATCACGGATAAATAACTGAAGGCCGACATCGGTCGCGCCGCCTGCATCTGCCGCCACCTGATTGGCGTAAATGACAGAAGCATAAGCCGGATCTTCAGCGTAAGGTGCGCCTGTAAAGGTAACCGTTGCCTGGCTTAACCCTGCGGTGCAGCTGTCAAACGCGATGGTCACTGGCACATTTCCTGTGTTCCCCCCCGCTACGGCAAAGTCTTTCCAGTAATATTTCCCGAGGTCGACTGCCTCCGGTTTAGTGACGTTACATGAGCCATCAATAATGTTTCCGGTGACATGGAACTCAATATCATTGCGATCGGTGTACGCCATTGCCGGCGACACGCTCAGCATGAATACCATTCCCGGGCCGATGAGCGATTTAAGGCCGGAACGGAGAATAATGAAGCGTGACATTAATTTGCTCCCGATACGGGATGGCAAACCCCGTTGATGAATAAAATATCGGCCTCTGTTTTAGCGCCGGCAAGTGTGTAATCAACGGCGCACTGCTTGTTCGCCGTCTCCCCCCACTTAACAATTAACCGCCCTTTCCCGGCGAGCCCGACGAGATACACTTCCCCGCCGTCGCCAACAATACTGCTGCGCGTGTCATCCGACTCGCCGCTGGTTTGTGTTACTACTGCGCCAAACGGCACCGGTTTACCGTTGTAGGTCAGCGTCATCATCGCCTTTTGTCCAATCCAGGTGTTGTACTTCACGCGTACTACCGCCCCTTTGGTCGGCACCACGGTTTTGGCGATGTTATCAATGGCCGCGGAAGTATCGCTGGCATCCACTGTGTTGAGTGAGATCGAATTGCTGTGATACGGACGAACGTACGGCACAATGGCGTTACCGAAATAATCGGTATGAACGTTCGTCTGCCCGTTGATCGGCATACCGGAAACACCCGGTGTTTCAACCAGCGCTACGCTATCGTTCAGCTGACGCGCCAGGGTGATACCGTCGCGATGCAGCACCATGCCCCCGCGCAGGCTGTAATTCAGTCGTCGGCTGTAATCGTCGTAGCTATAGCCTGCGGACATATCGGCATAAGTACTTTGATAACCCACAGTGACATTGCCGTTAGTAGCTTCAGAATCGGCGTTATAGCCTTCTGAAACCTGCCAGTTCAGCTGGTTTTCCTGCATCGCGGTACCGGAAATTCCGATATTGTGCGTGGTATCGCCGTTTTTACTACTGTTCATCGAATAGTTAGCCGAAACAGACCGGGCCGCTTCACTGTGGCTGAAGGCGCTGAACGGTACGCTCAGGTTAAGCGAGAAGACGTTATCGTCGTCGTAGTTATCGGAATCGTTATTGTGACCGCCATTGACGTTTTTAGAGTGGGCATAGTTCAGCGAGTACGACACCGGTCCAAGCGTGCTGCTGAAGCCCAGGTTCATGGAGTCCGCATGTTCACTGTTCCAGTAAGAGGCGTCGTACATGCTCAGTGACAGGGTGCCGAAAGGCAACGTCTGTGAGATTGTCACATCAAAACGGTTTCGCTCCCGGCCATTATCAATAGTGCTATTGCCCGGATCCCAGTCATTGAGGAAGTCCTGAAACGAAAGATAACCCCGGGTTGAAAATTTATAACCGGCGACGGCAATATCGGTGTTGGTTTGCTGAAGCGTCTTACTGTAGCGCACGCGATACGACTGGCCGCTATGGTGTTCCTGTTGTCGCATGTTGTCCGGCTGCGGGATATCCGCCCACGACTGGGAAATATCAAATGAGAGCGCTCCGGCGCTGCCCATATTAAAACCGGTTCCGGCAATCAGGTTGGAATAATTGTCTTCCGCCTGAATATAGCCGCCGTAAAGCGTGATCCCTTTTCCGACGCCCCAGGCCGCTGATCCCTGAATAAAGTTAAAATCCTCTGCACGTGAACCCGACCCGTCCTGACGGGTTTTGCCCGCCACCAGGCCATACTGCACCTGACCTTCACGTTGCAATACCGGCAGCGTGGCGTAAGGCACTATAAAGCTACTTTGCGTACCGTCGGACTCTTTGATCACCACCTGCAGATCGCCGGAGCTGCCGGTCGGATACATATCGCTGAATTCAAACGGTCCCGGCGGCACGGTAGCCTTATAAATGCTGTGACCGTTCTGGTATACCGTCACTTCGGCATTGCTGCGGGCTATACCGCGTATTACCGGGGCGAAGCCTTGCATGCTGTCCGGCTTCATATCGTTATCCGAGTACATCTGTACACCGGTAAAACCAACGCTATCAAAAATGCCGCCGCGCGTGGTTCCTTGTCCCAGCACCAGTTGGCTTTTGAGAGATTTAATATCCCGTGAGGCGTAGGTATACACGGAATCCCAGTCATTTTCGGATTCGGAATGGGTATAGGTGGAATAGTTGCGAAAGCGCCAGGCGCCTACGTTCAGCCCCGGTTGCAGGCTAAGAAACTGATTACTGCTGTCGGTGCCGTTGCGCTGATGCAGATCCTGTTGACCTGAGACGCTGTAATTAAGTAAACCCGCGGTGATCCCTTCATCCCAGCGCTCCGGTGAAACATAACCCCTTGCGGTATTAAATAAAGCAACCTGCGGCAGGATCAGGTCGAAACGCTGCTGCGCCAGATCGATTTTTTCGTCCGCGCCGGGGATGGTATACAGATCCACACATTCGCTGGCTTTTTCTTGTTCGCCAAAATAGTTATCGACACGAACGTTCCAGGCTTTCAGCTGAGTGACGTTTAAGCATACCCCTGTGCGGTCTGACGTAGGGGCACTTTTCAACCGTCGAAGAGAGAGGGTTTTACTGTCTACCAGATTGCCGTTGATAAAAATGTCGACGTTATAGTCCCCGGGCGGCACCTCATCTTTGGCAAACAGACTGAGATCCATTGCTGGCACTTCTGCGCTGTCTGTTTCCAAAAGATGAGGGTTGAAATGTTCCTGCGCACGTGCGCTGAAAGAACTAAAGACAACACTGAGCCCGAGCCCTAAAGAAAGGACGTAGGTTTGTTTCACTTTTTCCATTGTAACCCTGTATCCGTGCGGGAGACTTACGGTGTCGATTAATATGAGGTGACTTTGTCCGGGCCTTTCACGCCATAATCATTAATAAGCGACCAGGTTACTTTGCCGTGAGGTGACATAACACCTTCAGAAATACTCAACGTGGAGAATGGCGCGACAAAATACTGCCCGCTTAACGCCTGGTGATTAATTTCAATTCGTGAGAAGTTCATATAAAAAGGTGTCGGGTTATTGACCTGTAAACCCTTCGCGGTCAGGTTCCACTTAAGCTTTTCCGCACTGGATTCTGGCGTCTGCCCCTGTAATGCTGCCGGACGGTAGATCAGCTTAATCTTTGAGTTGATGGCAATTTGCATCGTATTTTTACCTTCACTACCGTCGGTAGCGGGGATCCCTTTCACGTTCAGCCATAACAGCGATTCACGATCTTCCGGAACAGGTAAACCTGAACGCACAATACGAATTGACGCTTTTTTCCCGGCTTCCAGACGGAATAGCGGTGGCGTAATAATCATATTTTCTTTTTTTAACGGGCTGCCTTTAGCCGGGCTAATCCACGACTGTACCAGGTTGGTAACCTTGTCAGAGTTTTCAACGGACAAAGAGGCGGCCTGGCGGGAGCCGTCAAAAATAACCCGCGTACTCCCGGTAACAATACTGGCGGACGCGTTCAGGCTGGCGGCGCTGGCCACGCAAAAAATAACAGCGGCGATGGGTTTCATAATGCACTCACAAACTAAAAAGGAGGGTTTCCCCTCCTGCGGAATCAGTTATAACGGACGTTGTAGGTAATAACAGCGTTAACATCGCCGGCAACGGCCTGCCCGGTGGCAATCATCTGCGCGGTATAGGTTTGACTCGCTGTGCCATCGGTGAAAGTAATAGGATCGTTATCTGCATTATTTTTGACGATGGTACCATTTGAGCCGCCCTGCTTGAGCTGAACGGCCACGTTGGTTGCCGCACCCAGCGTAGCAGTGTTTGCAAAATAGGATGGATCGGCTGCAACAGCATCAACAGGGCCTGAGAAGACAATATTTGCAGTCGTGCTGGTTGGGCAGTTATTCAGGTCGAACACAAACTGTTTTGGCGCGCCAAGGTCGCCTTTTGTAGCGAGGTCGGTTGCCGCCGTTGAGCCCAGATCAACGGTCGCATTTGCCGTGCCGCCATCAACGGCAATATCACAACCCTGATCGAGCACCGTTCCATTAAATGTGATAGTGTTAGAAGCCGTCGCCGCGCTCGCGCCACAGAAAGTCAGAATAAGCGTCGCACCAATTTTAGTCAGTTTCATTCGTTGATATCCCAATAGAAATAATAAATATCTTCATTTTTATTCCTGCCAGGACGAGACAATAACAAAGTAGCTCCACTGAGCTCACAATGAATAATGCACCGTTTGTGACAAGGCAAATATAAACCCTCAGGCAGGAATTAGATTCGCAACATCAATAAACGACATCAGCAAACCCGAAGTAAGGTTACAAGAAAGTTACGGAGTTTCGTAAAATAAAGTAATTTAATTTTAGACAACCTTTTGTTATGGCCTGGATTGGCATTTTGTTAGCATTCGCGCTGTTTTTTCTGAGCAATAACGCCACCGGCAGTGTTGCTAGCAGCATATCCAGACTGACATATTTGAGCGAATGAGAACAATAGGCATGATCAACAAAAAAAACATGATCGCATTAACCCTTTGTGGCCTGATGATGGCAAGTGGCAGTGCGCTGGCGGGCCTTCCTTCTGGTGACAGCGACAATAATATTAATACCAACCCAGAGAACGATGCGGGGACTCAGGGCACGGGCGGCGTAGTCCATTTTACCGGTAAGATTACCGATGCATCCTGTAATATCACCACCGACTCAGCAGGGCAAACCGTTGAATTAGGCACCTGGGCTGCAAGCTACTTTGCCACCCAAAAAGAGACCACGCGCACGCCTTTCCAGATCTCAGTTGAAGGTTGCCCGGATTCCGTTAAAACCGTTGCCGTGTTGTTTGATGGTAACAAAGATACGAATGATAATACCCTGCTGGGTTTAAATTCTTCCGTGGACAGCGATGGCAATACGGCGACTGGCGTTGCCGTTAAACTCTATGAAAGCGACCGTGACACGCAGATTAAAATTGGTGATATTTCTCAGAGTATCGACCTTGCCGAAGGGGAAGATTCAAAAACACTCAATTTCTACGCCAATTATAATGCCACCACCGATGTCGTCAGCACCGGAGAAGCCGACGCAGATGCCAATTTCCTGATGGTTTATAACTGATCGACTGATGATAAGCAGAGCTTTCTCTGCTTATCTTTTTCCTCTACGGGGATCTGAAAATGAAGAAACTCACCGCGGCCCTGTTCTTTTATTCGCTCGGCATGAGTCTGTCAGCACACGCGGGGGTTGTGATGGGCGGTACGCGTGTTGTTTACCTTGAGGGGCAAAGAGAAGTGGCATTTTCCATTACCAATATGGAAAAAGAAACCCCTTATCTTATTCAGTCGTGGATTGAAAATATTGACAGTAAGAATAAAACCGCGCCGCCCTTTATCGTGACGCCTACGTTATTTCGTTTAGATGCGGAACAGAAAAACTCGCTGCGCATCAATTATCTTGGAACGCCATTACCCACTGACCGGGAATCTGTTTTTTGGCTTAACATCAAAAATATTGCCCCGAGCAAAAAAGCAAACAGCAACAAATTGCAGATTAACGTGAAGTCAAAATTCAAGTTATTTTTCCGTCCCGCAGGGTTGAAAGGCAATGCCGAACTTGCCTACAAAAAATTAAAATTTACCTGTCGTAATAATACGCTTAGCGCACATAACCCCTCGCCCTGGTTTGTATCGTTTTACAAGGTCAGCGTTGGGAACACCGACGTTGAAATGCCGGGAATGATTGACCCCTTTTCCGATCGTCAATGGCACATTCCCTGCTCGGGGACCATTCGCTGGCAGGCGATCAACGATTACGGCGGGCTGACGAGAGTCGCCACGCAATCCTGACGCTGTGACAACACGCCTTTGGCGAATGTAGCCAACGACCGCACATGCATTCTCTCGGCCCACGCAATTTACCCCGCATTTATACGCTCGCGATGCTTGCGGGTGCGGTCACGTCTGGCATTCATGTGCGCCGGGCACAGGCCGATGAGTACTTCGATCCTCAGGCGCTGGAGATCACAGCAGATCAGCAGCAGGCTAGCGACTTAAGCTATTTTTCCCGACAAGGCGGTCAGCAGCCGGGACATTATCGTGTCGCGGTTGTTGTTAACCAGACGCAGCGGGATGAGCGCGAAATTGCATTCGTTGATACCGGGGGAACGCTCTCACCAGTCCTCAACCTGGCGTACCTCAAGAGACTTGGGGTAAACATCGCGGCCTTCTCTTCGTTCGATGCGCTGCATGACGAGGAGACATTTACGGACATCGGCAAATATATTCCCGATGCGTCGACGCATTTTGACTTCACCCATCATCGGCTGGTTTTCAGCATTCCGCAGGCAGCCATGTTGCAAAAAAGTGCCGATTATATTCCTCCTGAACAGTGGGACGACGGCATCCCCGCTGCTTTTGTCGATTACAATCTTACGGGCTCGACAACCAACATCGACAATATTCATGACAACAGCAGCTATCTGAGCCTGCGATCCGGTATCAACCTGGGGGCGTGGCGTTTACGCAATTACGCCACGTTTGAATATGGTAATACCCATCACTGGCAGTCTCAGGGAACATCCCTCCAGCGGGCCATTACGCCGCTGAAGAGCGCGTTAACAATAGGGAATGCCTACACGTCTGGCGAGGTTTTTGACAGTTTTCAGTTTACGGGGCTTCAGCTTGCCTCGGATGAGAATATGCTGCCGGACAGCCAGCGCGGTTTCGCGCCCACGATCCGCGGGGTCGCTCACAGCAATGCCCGCGTCAGCGTTCGCCAGCACGGTTACACCATCTATGAAACCTATGTTGCGCCTGGCGCATTTGTCATTAGCGATCTCTTCCCCACTTCGCAAAGCGGCGATCTTGAGATCACGGTCCATGAAAGTGATGGCAGCGAACGCACGTTCACCCAACCCTACTCCTCGGTGGCCTTTATGCTACGGGAGAAACGACTGAAATTCAGCGCCAGCGCCGGACGGTATAACAGCCCTGACGCCGAGGGCGACACCCCGCCGTTTGTTCAGGCCTCCGCCTTTTACGGATTGTCTTCAAGCCTGACGCTGTACGGCGGAGCGGAGCTTTCCGGCCACTATCAGGCTCTCGCGCTGGGATTAGGTAAAGATTTTGGCCGGTTTGGGGCACTGGGTGTGGACACCGTTGCGGCGAAAGCACACCTCAGTGATGACAGGCTGGCCCTCGGGCAGCAAATACGCGCTCAGTACCAAAAAAATCTCGCTGAAACGAACACGTCGCTCACCCTTTCGACCAGCCATTACACGACGCATGACTTTTACAGTTTCAGTGAAGCAAATGATGACAGCGATCCAGACCAGCACGTGCATAACCGGCGTAACCGCACACAGTTCAGTTTGACGCAGGATCTCGGTGCGCTGGGCAATATCAGCGCATCCTTTTACCGTCAGGATTACTGGAACGCCTCGGCGGTCGATCAAACCGTCCATCTTGGCTATTACGCTAACTACAAAGGGGTGTCGTTGAGTGTTGGGTATTATCTCACCCGCTCAAGCGCTGATGATAGCGACAACGAACGGGCGATAAACCTTAGCATCAGCGTCCCACTCAGCCGCTGGCTACCCGGCGCAACAACCAGCTACAGCCTCAACAATAACCTTGATGGCCATACTACCCGGCAGGTTTCGCTGTATGGTACGGCGCTGGCCCACGATCGCCTGAACTATAACCTCCAGCAGGGCTTCGACAACCAGGCCAATACCGCGAACAGCAACCTTGCGCTGGCTTATCACGGCGGTTATGGCAGCGCCAGTCTCGGGTACAGCCACGATCGCTATAGCAACCGCGTGAACTACGGCGCGGCAGGCGGCATTGTGGCAACACAGTATGGGGTGACGTTGAGCCAAAGCCTTGGGGATACCCTGGCGCTGATCCGCGCTGACGAGGCGTCGGACGTTCAGGTTGAAGGGGCGACCAATGTTCACACCGACTCCCGAGGTTATGCCGTGATGCCAACCTTATCGGCGTATCACAAAAACACCATTTCGCTGGATACCGAAACGCTGGCAGAAAATGTCGATCTGGACCAGAACAGCAGAACGATTGTGCCGACCAGCGGCGCGGTCGTCCTGGCGAATTACCATACCCACGTGGGCATCAGAACGCTCATCACCCTTACGGCACACGGGCGCCCGCTTCCATTTGGCGCCAGCGCGTATGTCTCGAACGGGACGTCTGCGAAATCAAGCGTCGGCATCGTTGGCGAAGCAGGACAGGTCTATCTCAGCGGCGTGCCGCTACGCGGGACCTTGTATGCCAGCTGGCGGCAGAAAGGCCAGGATATGCGCTGTAGCGCCCCATTACGCCTTCCGGATACCGCTGGCCGCACTCCGGTCACGCTTCTGAACCTTCAGTGCCAATAACTTACTGAGATACCTGTGAACAATATCAACCGTTTAATCAATCTCCTGATGCTCGCTTTTTTGCTGATTCACGCTACGGCAAGGGCGTCTCAGACCTGCCCGCCGACCATGGGCGATGCGGTCATTAACTTTCAAAACTACTCGATCACTGATAACCCCTCGATCCCTCCGGGGTCGATGCTTTCAGGCGCTATCCTGGGCCAGGAAAACCGCTCGTTTTATAACTGTCCTGAGGGAACCGGCCCGGTAACGATGCGCTTTGTGGCCAATAACGCCTTAACCGTAGCGCCCGTCAGCGGCGTGGCGCCGAACGGTACGGGCGCCCCGGCCTCCGTTTATGACGTGCCAGATATTCCCGGCGTCGGGTTTGCGGTGGGCGTTCGCGAAACCACGCACTGTGCAGCCGAACCCGTGCATTACATCGCCTCGGGGGATGACAGCGTTGCGATTTGCAGCACAAACGATCCCTCGCAAATGGCGACCCAGTTCTTCGTCGTGTTTTATAAAACCGCGCAGGAGATTGTCTATGAACAGCCGAACAGCGGGCAAATTCGCGCAGGAACGCTGATTCTGGAGGATGCTAACGGCGCGGTGATATCTGAAGCTGGCGTGACGGTGGAAGTCGCTGCCGCCGACCTGAAAGTGCATAAATCGAGCTGTTATATCTCGGATAACAACATCACCGTCAATATGGGACAAAGTAGCGTAAACGATCTCAACAAAGGAATGGATGGGGATAAACACCGCTTCATCATCCCTCTGGTCTGTGACGCATCCCAAACGGCAGCGGTGAAGATCGGGTTCTTTGGTCCGACTGAAAAAGACGCGCAGAATCACGATGTGCTGGCGCTAAGTCAACAGGAGAGCGCCGCTACCGGCGTGGGGATCCGCATTCTGTATGGCGATAACTACGGTGCCGCCAGAGGTACAACCGTTCCTCTCAACAGCACCGGTGTCGAACCTTTTGCCAACGCTGCCCGGCAGACCGCGTTTTCCCTGGATTACGACGCACAATATGTGCGCACCGAAACCCAGGCCACCGCGGGGCTGGCAGACAGCCTGGCGACATTTAGTCTGATATACAACTAAGCGCTACTCCAGTGCCAGCAGCGCAAAACTCGCCAGCCAGTGCCCGCCGCTGTAGTGACTGCCGACAACATGCTCCACGCTTGCCGAGAGATGGCGCGCAACGGCATCGCGTAATGGCTTCCGGGCGTGATGATTTTCCGGCAGGGCGCGGGCAATGTGCTTCATACACCAGGCACGGCTGAGGTTGAGACCGTCCAGATGCGCGATTTTCGGGTCGGTGCGGTCGCTCACCTCAGCCGGGTTCATGAGCGCAGAAATGGCGCCCACTTCAGGCAGAAACGCATCGAACCAGGCCGGGAAATCCTCCACCACCTTACTCATCAGCAGGGCCTCGGTCAGCGCTCCGGAGATATACTCGTCGCCACCCGGCTCATAATGCGCAGGATAATGCGTGTCCGCGAGGTAAAACCGCGTTGCCGCGTCCAGGATGGCGCGCTCAAGCGTGTCATCGTTCACCGCCCGGGCATAATCCAGCCCCAGCGCGAGTGCAAACGCCGTGTTGTAGTGCGTCCCGACGCGGATCGGATAGGTAAGCTTGCTGAGGTAATCCACCAGCCGCTGGCGAATATCCCGCGTTAACGGTTGCAGCGTCTGGTACCAGCGCTCCGCCTGCGGCAGTGACGATTGTTTCAGCTCCTGGGCCAGCGCCAGCAGCCAGCCGTAGCCATAAGGTCGCTCAAACGACGCGCGGAACGGCGCGGTAAAATAGGCCAGCTCCTTCGCCACCTTCTCGTCGGTCAGGTGTTCTTCGAAGAGAGTGATGATCTCTTCCCGACACGGCAGTTCGGGCCAGAGACGCAGGCAGCGCAGCAGCAGCCAGTAGCCGTGCACCGCAGAGTGCCAGTCAAAACAGCCGTAAAAGATCGGGTGCAGCTCGCGAGGCGGCAGAACGTCGCCGTCATCGTTGAGCAGATGCATAATGTGGTTCGGATATTCCTGACGTAAATAGGTCAACGGCATTCTGGCGAAGGCGTCAGCCTGATGTTGCGTTAATTCCATTGCAGCTCCTTAGCGAAACACGAGGAAATACATTAAGAACACGTTCACCACCAGCAAGGTTAACGCGGTCGGGATCTGGATCTTGATAACCTGATATTTGTCTTTTAGCTCCAGCAGCGCGGCGGGCACGATGTTGAAGTTGGCGGCCATCGGGGTCATCAGCGTGCCGCAATAGCCTGCGTACATGCCGATAGCCAGCAATGGTGCCGGGTTACCGTGATGGACGTTAATCAGGAATGGCAGAGCGATACCGGCGCTTAACACCGGGAAGGCAGCAAAGGCGTTGCCCATAATCATGGTAAACAGCGCCATCCCCACGCAATAAATGACCACCAGCATGAAGCGGCTGTCCGGGTTCACAAACAGGCTGACCACCTTTTGTACCGATTCGCCGGTATTCGCCACCACAAACACCCCGCCGAGCATGGCGAGCATCTGCGGCAGGATCACCGCCCAGCCAATGGTATCGACCAGCCGACGCGACTGACGAACCGCATGCAGCGGCGTACCTTTTGTCAGCCACCAGCCGGTGAGGATAGCCGCCACACAGGCCACGCACAGCGCCGCCAGCGTAAGCTGCTTCTGGTCGAGCAGATAGACACCGCCAATCGACACGCCTTTCAGAAACAGCGTCCCGATGACCGTCACCACCGGGATCATCAGCGCGGGCAAGAATAGCCAGTTTTTCAGCCGGTGTGATGAGGCAACCCGCTCCTCCTCGGTGGACATTTTATAATGCCCCTTCCCGACCAGCCCGAAACCGGCCAGTAGCGCAATCACGATAACGGCGCCGCCAATAATGCGATACGCCAGCGACTTACCCAGCTCCTGCACCATCAGATCGCCAAACAGGAAGATCCCGCCAAACAGAAACCAGAACAGCGCGGTGGTATAGCGTTTCGGGTTAGCGCGATCGCGAAGGGTCATCACAACCAGCAGCATCACGACAAAGCCGATCAGGTAGTACACGCGGTTAATGGTGATAAAGGTCATCATGGTGCGATCTCCTGCGTACCCTGCTCTGCTCTCCAGGCCATCACGTCGCGACGAATGCTGGCGTCGAGGCGCAGCAGACGCGTCATATGGATGATCAGTGCCGCAATAGCGGTCGGAATGGCCCACAGGCCGATATGCAGCGGTTCGATCCCCTCGATCCCGTTCTCTTTCAGGAACGCATCAATCAGCAGTACCGCGCCAAAGGCGATAAAGATATCTTCCCCAAAGAAAACCGCGATATTGTCACACGCGGCGGCATGGGCTTTGATTTTGTCGCGGATAGTCTGCGGCAGTTCGCCGTATTCATTCAGGGCCGCCCCTTCGGCCATCGGCGCCAGCAGAGGACGCACCGTTTGTGCGTGGCCGCCAAGCGACATCAGGCCCAGCGCAGCCGTCCCTTCGCGGGCAACAAAGTAGAGCATCAGGATACGCGCCGAGGTGGCGCTGGCGATCTTCGCGACCCAGGCCTGGGCGCGCTCTTTCAGCCCGTAATACTCCAGCAGGCCAATCACCGGCAGGATCAGAATGAAAGTGGCGAGCGATCGGCTATTCACGAACTTTTCGCCAAAGGTTTCCAGCAGCATACCGAAATCCATGCCTACCAGCAGGCCCGTTGCCAGCCCCGCCACCACGACAACCAGCAGCGGGTTGAAACGCAGTGCAAAACCAATAACCACCACCGGAATCCCGATAAGTGGCAACAGTGTAGAACTGTCCATAAACGTTACCCTATCCAAAGTGAGCGTTGCGCGCCGACGGCTATTTTTTATACTTCGCAGCAGAGCGAAGCCGGTGCATTACGGCGCGCGATGTTGTGTGTTGCGTGAGGCTCCACAGAACCTGCACTAAAAAGCTATATCTGAACGTCAAAAACATGTAAACAATTTATCAATAAAATGTTCTTATTTTATCGACGGGTTTACATTCTGGAGAAAGGATCGGTATGACGACAAAGAAAACGAAAACAGCGTTAAACCACGACGACATTGCGGACGGGCGTATCGTCTCTTCCCGCCATCTCGTCTCAGAGCGGTGTGCCGAACTGTCGGAGCTGGAATACGCGTTGATCATGACCAGCAATGCGTTTAACAAATGGATGGTGCGCTGCATGACCGCAGCAGGTGAACCGGATATGGGCGCTTTCGACGTCTCGCTTCTGCACCACGTAAACCACCGCAACCGCAAGAAAAAGCTGGCCGACATCTGCTTTGTGCTGAACGTGGAAGATACCCACGTGGTGACGTATGCGCTGAAAAAGCTGGTAAAGGCGGGTTACGTCACCAGTGAAAAAGCGGGGAAAGAGCTCTTTTTCTCGACGACGGAGGAAGGTAAAGCGCTGTGCATGAAGTACCGGGAGGTACGGGAAGCCTGCCTGATCAACATTCATGCGGAAAGCGGCATTCCAGGCGCGTCGATTGGTGAGACCGCGCAGTTACTCCGCGCGATCTCCTCCCTGTATGATACCGCCGCACGTGCGGCGGCCTCACTTTAAGGACGGCGGAAAAGCGTTATGCTCCGCCCGGCCAGTTCATAATCGACGGATTCCGTGATGATTTCCCCTGTGGGGGCATCATCCGCCGTCGAAAGCTCAAGCACCCAGCCCCCTTCGCCAAACTGCGGGATCTGGAATGGCACCGTGCCTTCAAACGGGTTAAACAGCATCAGCACGTCGTGCCAGATGCCCTCTTCCTGCTCAAGATCCGGACGGCTGATGGCAAGACCAAGGGTGGAACCCTCGTCCCACTGCTCAGACTGCTGCGGTCCGCCACCGGCGTTAAACCAGCGGATCTCAAGCCCGTCGCGCCAGTTTTCACGGCGCAGCAGCGGCTGCTCAGCGCGCAGAGCAATCAACCGACGGGTAAAGTCGCGCAGCTTCTCGTCGTTTTCAGAGAGTCCTTCCCAGTTTATCCAGGAGATCTCGCTGTCCTGGCAATAGCCGTTATTATTTCCCTTTTGCGTCCGGCCAAACTCATCACCTGCCAGCAGCATCGGCGTGCCGTGGGAGAAGAAGAGCGTGGTGAGGAAGTTGCGCTTTTGCCGCTCGCGGGTGGCGATGATATCGGGGTTCTCCGTTGGCCCTTCTTCACCGTAGTTATACGACCGGTTATCGTTATGTCCGTCGTTATTATCTTCCCCGTTATCGGCGTTATGCTTCTCGTTGTAGGATACCAGGTCGTTCAGCGTAAAGCCGTCATGCGCGGTGATAAAATTGACGCTGGCCCACGGACGACGTCCGCGCAGATCGTACAAATCACCGGACCCTAACAGACGGGCGGCAAAATCGTTAGAAACGTTATCTCCCTTCCAGTATTCACGTACCGTGTCGCGGTATTTGTCGTTCCACTCGCCCCAGCCTGGCGGGAAGCCCCCCACTTGATATCCCCCTGGGCCGATATCCCACGGTTCACCGATAAGCTTCAGCTTCGACAGCACCGGATCCTGGGTCACGGCATCAAAGAAGCCGCCGCGCGGGTCAAATCCCTCCGGCTCGCGTCCGAGAATGGTTCCGAGGTCAAAGCGGAAACCGTCAATCTGCATCGATTCCGCCCAGTAACGCAGGGAGTCCATGACCATCTGCAACACGCGCGGGTGCGAGGTGTTAACGGTGTTCCCGGTGCCGGTGTCGTTGATGTAATACCGGTGCTGATCCGGCATGGTGCGGTAATAGCAGAAGTTATCAATCCCCTTAAACGACAGGGTTGGTCCCAGCTCGTTGCCCTCCGCCGTGTGGTTATAGACCACGTCTAGGATCACCTCGATGCCCGCGTCATGATAAGCACGCACCATGTCGCGGAAACCCTGGATCCCCGCCGGGCCGTAATAGCGGGACGCTGGCGCAAAGAAACCGAGCGAGTTATAGCCCCAGAAGTTTTTCAGGCCGCGATCGAGCAGGTGCTGATCGTCCGGGAACCAGTGAACCGGTAGCAGCTCGACCGAGGTAATGCCGAGGCTTTTGATGTACTCCACCGAGGCTTTATGCCCCATCCCCTCAAACGTACCGCGCAGTTCAGGCGGAATAGCCGGGTTAAGCTGGGTAAAGCCTTTAACGTGGCTTTCATAGACCACGGTATGCGGCCACGGGATATCGGGCCGGCGTGAGTCCTGCCAGTCAACGGCATTGGGGTCGATGACCTTACATTTGGGCGTAAACGGCGCGCTGTCTCGCGTGTCAAAACTGAGATCCAGCTCGTCGTGTCCCAGCTCATAGCCGAAGTGGGCATCGTTCCACTCAATTTCACCCACCAGTTCACGGGCATAGGGGTCAATAAGCAGCTTATTGGGGTTGAAGCGGTGACCCTTCTCCGGATCGTAGGGGCCGTAAACGCGGTAGCCATACAGCGCCCCCGGTTTCAGGTCCGGCACATAGCCGTGCCAGACCTCATGGGTATATTCCGGCAGTTCCAGACGGGCGATTTCTGTTTTTCCCGAAGGATCAAACAGACACAGCTCCACCCGCTCCGCGTGGGCGGAAAACAGGGCGAAGTTCACCCCTTTTCCGTCATAATTTGCGCCCAACTGTTGGCCATGACCGGCCCGAATTTCAAACGTTGTATCCTTTGGCATTTTTGTTCTCCTCGATTATTCGCAGGTAAGCAGAACCAACAAACATCCCTTTTCAGACGTTAAATCCAGCGTCTCTGGCAGAAGGCGACGCTCACCGGTAAACAGATCCCGGTAGTGCTTCCCGGCCAGCGCCTGGGGTATGGCCACGGTAGTATTGGCCCACAGCATCGCATTATCGGTGACGTCAAACACCAGGCGCGGCACGGCGACGATCAGCGCCTCGTCATCTTTGATGCGGGCATAAACGATCAGATTCTCCTCCCGCTCGCCGGTTACCTTCAGCGGCAGCCAGTCGCCGTAGCGGAAAAGCGCGGGGTAATGTGGCCGAAGCCGTAACAGCGTGGCGGTGACGTACTGCTTCACGCTGCCGTCTCGCCAGCGTTGCGCATCGTTAAAAACGGTGCCATCCGCTACGCTGAGGTTTTCCGCCAGTGCGGCAAAATCCGGTTCGCGGCGGTTATCCGGGTCGACGAGGCTGAAGTTAAGCCCCTCGCTGCCCTGGTAGATGTCCGGTACGCCAGGCGCAGTCAGTTTGATCACCGTCTGGCTCAGGCTGTTCATTAACCCAGCCCGAATAAACGGCTGGAGTGCGGCACTGAAATCACGCAGGAACAGGGTGTTATCCGGGGAAAGCAGATGGCGCACGTAGTCCAGGACCACGCTCTCGTAACCTTCGTTGCTGTCGATCCAGTCGGTACGCTGCTTGGCCTCGCGCAGGGCTTTCTCGATAAAGCCGAGGAAACGCTCTTCCAGTGACTTAAGGCCATCACGATCCTCAGGCGACAGGGTTGCTGGCCAGACGCCCGCCAGCGCCTGGAAGATCATCCAGGTGTCGGCGGCGTTCGGCGCGGTGCCATCGTTGAGGAATCGGACCTGCGTCTGGTTCATCTGCCGCCAGCGCGCCAGATTTTCTCCCCACAGATCTGGCGCTTCCGTCAGCGTATACAGACGAGCTCGTGCATCCTCGCCGCGTTTGGTGTCGTGGGTGGAAGTTCCCAGCAGCGCATCGGGCTGGCGGGCAAGTCGAATGCGCATCTCCTGATGAAAACGGGAAAGTGAAAACGCGCGCGGCGTCGGGTCGGCGCCGACTTCGTTCAGGGCCAGCTCCAGGTTATGGCGGAAGAACAGCGTATCCTCTACCGATTTCGCCATCAGCGGCCCGGTCAGCTGCTGAAAACGGGTGCGGAAAAGCGAGGCCAGCGCGTGGTCATGCGCCGGCAGATCGCCGGAAAGAATACGCACAATCAGGCTCAGAGCGGGTTCAGAGGTGTTGACGCTGGCGACCACGCGACTGAGCAGCGCCACATCCGGTGGCGTCAGCCCCTGTGCGGTGCCGTAGGTGCGATACACCGGAAACGCGATAAGCAGCTCGCGCAGGGCATGGCGGATATCCTCATGCTCCACTTCGGCACCGTTATGCCCGGCCAGCTCGCTGGCGATTTTGAGCAGCGTGGTAAATTCACCTTCAAAATTACGATCGGTCATCAGCCCTTTGGCGTTGCGAAGTTCCACCTGCCTGTCAACGGTCGTACCCAGTGTCTCGTCGTAGAGCGTCTCCAGCCGCGAGAGGTTGGTATCATCCACCAGCACTTCCGCCAGGGAGGCGATAAACTCATAGCCCGTAGTACCTGAGATGGGCCACTCCGGAGGAAGCTGTTCCCCTTTGGCGAGGATCTTCTCTACCGTGATGTAGCAATCCGGTCCGGTCGCCGCACGTAGTCGCTGCAAATAGCCCAGCGGATCGGCAAGCCCGTCCACATGGTCAATGCGCAGGCCGTCGACAACCCCGGCGTGGACAAGCTCAAGGATGAGGCGGTGCGTGTCTGCGAATACCGCCTCATCCTCTACCCGCACGCCGACCAGCCCGGTGATTTCAAAAAAGCGCCGCCATGAAAGCTGTTTCGGCGCTTCCCGCCAGGACATCAGCCGCCAGCTTTGCGCCTCGTGGATCTCAGCGATGCTCTTGCCTTCGGCATACGTGCCGGGATTAAGCGGATAGGCGGTATCATAGTAAACCAACGCCGCGCTGTCGGTGACACTGTCACGTTTCAGGGTGATAGCCCCCCGCTCCAGCTCGGCTTCAAAGGTGTCGCCAAGAAACGGCAACGTCAGCGGTCGGGACCAGTCGATATCAAAATACGCCGCATAGCGGCTCTGCCGACCATGCTCGATAACATCGCGCCACCAGCGGTTTTCCAGCGAGGTCGACATATGGTTAGGAACGATATCCAGAATCAGCCCCATCCCCGCCTGTTTCAGCGCTGCCGCCATGCGGTCAAACCCTTCCCGCCCGCCAATCGCCGGGGCGATTTCGTTGGGGTCGGTAACGTCATAGCCGTGGGTGGAATCCGTGGTTGCGGTGAAAACAGGCGACGCGTAAAGATGGCTAATTCCGAGGTCTTTCATATACGGAATCAGGTCTACCACGCGATCGAAGGTCATGCCGTTGCGAAACTGAATTCGGTAAGTAGAGGAAGGGATCATAGCGCTGCTTCTCCATCAGCAAAGCGAACAACAATGCTGTGCGGCGGCAGGTTTTCGACTGCCTCCGGCCAGCTAAAGATCGTTTTTCCGGGCAGGTCCGCTAAGGCGAGGGGCTTTTTGCCGATATTCAGCGCCAGCGACAGCGTACCGGACGGAAAACGCCAGCTCACGGCAACCATGCCGAGCGCCGTTTGCAGGACGTTACCCTCCACGGCGCCTCGCTGTTTCAGTAACGGGACGATAAAGCGTTGACGCAGCGCAATCAGTTCGCGCGTAACGTGCAGCCACGCCCTGCCTTCCTCTGTGTCTGCCTTGTTCCAGTCAAGCTTCGACCGCATAAAGGTATTTACGTCATTGGGATCCGGTACGGTTTCATCGTGCCCGGCATGGCCGGTAAACTCTTTCGCGCGCCCCTCCCGCACGGCTTTCGCCAGGTCGCCGTGGAAGTCGGTGAAAAAGAGGAACGGATGCGTTTCGCCATACTCCTCACCCATAAACAGCAGCGGGATATGTGGCGACAGGAGCAGCGCCGCGAACAGCACGCGCGTTTTCTCCGCCCCAGCCAGAGAGATAAGCCTCTCCCCCTGGGCACGGTTGCCGACCTGGTCGTGATTCTGAATAAAATCGACAAAAAACTGCGGTGGTTGCTCGCGACACTCTACCCCGCGCGATTTCCCGGTCTGAAGCGAGATTTCCCCCTGGTAGACAAAGCCCTCTGCCAGCGCCCGCGCCAGCTTTTTCTCCGGCTCAAAGGCAAAATCCTGATAATAGGCGTGTGATTCCCCGGTCGCGAAGACATGTGCGGCGTTGTGAAAATCATCATTCCATTCGGCGGTGAAAAGCGGCGTCTGACCATGCTCATCGCGCGGATGCAGGAAAATCACGTTGCGACTGTCTTCGGTGGTCAGATGGATATGCCGATCCGGAAAGGCGTCGCGGATCCGTTGCGCTATCTCGGGAAGAATATGGGTCTCAGCGTTGTCATGGATCTGGTCGATGGCGTCGAAGCGCAGACCGTCAAGATGATACTCCGAGAGCCAGAATAACGGCGCCTCAGCGATGTATTGCCGGACGGCTTCAACCTCATAGGCTATACCGTTGCCCCACGGGGTCATACGATCCTGATGGAAAAACGCCGGCGAGAGCAACGGCAGGTAGTTCCCTTCCGGGCCAAAGTGGTTGAGTACAATATCCAGCACCACGGAAAGCCCGAGCGCGTGGGCGGCATCGATGAAGGCATGAAAATCATCCGGTGTGCCATAAGCTGAGTGCGGGGCATACAGCAGTACGCCATCATACCCCCATCCGCGCGCGCCCCCGAACTGGGACACGGGCATCACTTCCAGTTGCGTAATACCCAGTTCGGCCAGATAAGGCAATTTATCGATGGCCGCCCTGAAGGTTCCTTCCCCGGTGAAGGTGCCGATATGCATCTCGTAGATCACCGTCTCTTCCCACGGTCGTCCTTGCCATTCCCGCTGAGTGGGCAGGCTGCGACGCGGGTCGATCACCACCGACGGGCCGTTGACGTCAGCCTGTTGCGCGCGGGAGGCCGGATCCGGCACCGCCATTCCATCCTGTAAAACAAACTGATACGGCGTACCGTGTCTGACGCCGGGCACGTCAACCTGAAACCAGCCGTCGCCCACCGCCGCCATCGGAATGTCGGTGTCGGTTAAACGCAACGTGAGATCTTTCTGCCCTTCTGCCCAGACGCGAAAACGTACAACGTCATCGGAAATAAACTCAGCACCCCAGTGCCTGCGACATGTTCTGAACTCCATTCATTGTCCTCGAATGACCACATTTTACGCGGAACGAAATACAAGCTTAGACCAGGATGAACAGAGTGTTATGCCAGCAAGGTATGCCGCTTCGTCTATTATCTATTTATAACTCCCACTTAAGGAATACTATGCATATTCGAAAAGGATTAAGCACCGACCTCGCCCGTCTTGAATGTTGTGATTTTTCTTTTACGGTCGATGAGATTGCCAGAGAACCTTTTCTCAATGGTGATTTGCATATCGAGGCGCTAACCGATCCTTATCATAAAACCTATGAACTGGATCTCCAGACGCTGGAAAATCATTGCGTTAATCCCGATTCAATATTTCTTATCGCCGAAACGGATGACGGTGAAATCGCCGGTTTTATTACCGCGTCCTGCAACTGGAATAAATTTATTTCGGTGGATTACATTGCCGTGGAGCGTTCAAAACGCCGAACGGGCGCGGCGCACAAGCTGATGTCTGCCACCCACGTCTGGGCGCGAAGCCTCAATGCGCCCGGCTTACGGCTGGAGACGCAGAACGTTAATGTTTCTGCCTGCCTTTTCTATCGTCACTATGGGTTTATTCTGGGCGGTTACGATCGTTACCTTTACAACGCCCTGCCGGAAAAAGATGAGGTCGCCCTTTTCTGGTATTACATGCTGGCTTGAGAAAATATTTTATATCCGCCACTGGAATATAGATTTGTCTGAATTTGTCAATTTTGCCCGCTTACGTTTAATTAACGACTAATCTTGGAATTCACTATTAAGGAGGCCGGTATGTCTACAGGAAATAATCACACGCTGCATTACCCTCGTCCACCGTTTGCAGAACAACCGCAAAGGGCTCCCGGGCTGGCATCGGAAATGAAGCCAATACCGGATCATGGTGAAACAAGTTATATCGGGTCAGGAAAACTGGCAGGAAAAAAAGCGCTGATTACCGGCGGTGATTCCGGCATAGGTCGCGCGGTAGCCATCGCCTATGCCCGTGAAGGTGCAGATGTCGCTATTGGCTATCTGCCGGAAGAGGAGTCCGATGCGGCATCGGTCATTGCGCTGATTCAGGCCGAAGGCCGTAAAGCGGTCGCCATTCCCGGCGACATTCGCGTGGAGTCCTTCTGCGACACGCTGGTGGAAAAAGCCGTTGCCGAACTGGGCGGCCTGGATATCCTGGTGAATAACGCCGGACGCCAGCAGTACTGTGAATCTATCGACGATCTCACCTCGGCAGATTTTGACGCGACGTTTAAGACCAACGTCTATGCCCCCTTCTGGATCACCAAAGCTGCGCTGCGCCATTTGCAGGAAGGTGCCGTGATCATCAACACCACTTCCGTTCAGGCGTTTAAACCGAGCGCGATCCTGGTGGACTATGCGCAGACCAAAGCCTGTAACGTGGCCTTTACCAAGTCTCTGGCCCAGCAGCTGGGACCGCGTGGTATTCGGGTAAATGCCGTCGCGCCAGGTCCATACTGGACGCCTCTTCAGTCCAGCGGCGGTCAGCCGCAGTCCAAAGTTCAGAAGTTCGGGGAAGATACGCCCCTGGGCCGACCGGGCCAGCCGGTTGAAATCGCACCGCTGTATGTGCTGTTTGCCTCCGATTCCTGCTCATACGCTTCCGGGCAAGTGTGGTGCTCTGATGGCGGTACCGGCGTGCTGTAAAGCATCCTCTCAGACCTATCCATTTCATGGATAGGTCACATTCACTCCCCTGCTGTTCTCAAAAATCGCAGTTGAACTATGATGAACTTACTATTAAGGAGCCCATCATGTTTACTGTGAAAAAACTTGCGATATCAACCCTGTTGACCGGTTCAGTTTTATTCTTTCCAGCGATCCACGCGGTGGCCAGCGTTCCGCAACATGTGGTGAAACAGCAGGCTGGCGGCTACAGCGTTCAGGTTGGCGACAGGATTATCACCGCCTTTACGGACGGCAGCGTGCCGCAGGATCTGCACGCCTTACTGCGCCGGACGACGGCGGAAAATACCGATGCGTTACTGGCCAAAAACTTTCAGGCCAATCCGGTGGAAGCATCGATTAACGCGTTTTATATCGCTTTGCCCGGTCACAAAATCCTGGTGGATACCGGTTCCGGTCAGCTCTTTGGCCCCGGCAAAGGCGGGCGGCTGATTGAAAGCCTGGCGACCCAGGGCATCAAACCCGAAGATATTACCGATGTTCTAATCACCCATGCGCACTCCGATCACGCCGGTGGTCTGGTCAAAGACGGTCAGCGCGTGTTTACCCACGCGCAGGTCTATGTCGGCAAACCGGATATCGATTTCTTCTTTAACGTCGAGAACCAGAAAAAATCGGGCTATGACCAGAACTACTTCGATGTCGCGCACAAGACTTTAAAGCCTTATCTGGATGCCGGAAAAGTGAAGACTTTCTCAGGCACCGAACAGCTTCTGCCGGGCATCAGCGGTACGGTTCACCCGGGCCACACCCCAGGTTCCGCGTTTTACACGCTGGAGAGCAAAGGTGAAAAAATTACCTTTGTCGGCGACATCATCCACGTCGCCGCAGTTCAGTTCCCGCAGCCCAACGTGACGATTGCTTACGATGAGGATCAGGACGGCGCCGCCCGGGTGCGCAACGCAGCTTTCGCTGAGTTTGTGAAAAACAAAGATCTGATTGCGGCGCCACATCTGCCTTTCCCCGGGATCGGCTATGTGACGAAAGGTGAGCGGGAAGGCTACGCGTGGGTCCCGGTGACCTATACCAACCGTGACGCAAAATAAGATGTCCCCCTCCGATATGGATATGGACCTGATCCTGACGCTGGATGCGTTACTCAGGGACCAGAATATCACCCATGCGGCCGCGCGGCTGGGCATCAGCCAGCCAGCAATGTCTGCCCGCCTGGCACGCCTGCGCGTGTTGTTTGGTGAGCCGCTGTTTGTCCCTTCCCCACACGGACGTGGGGTGTTACCGACGCCGCGCGCCGAAGCGTTAAGGCCGCAGGTCGCGACGGTTTTGCAGGGTATATCGGCGATGCTTGAACCCACCACGTTCAACGCGCAGAACAGCAACCGCACCTTTGTTATTGCCCTGCACGAAAACCCGGCGCTAATGCTGGGGGCAGAGTTGCAGAATCAGATTAGCAGTGCGGCACCAGGTATCCGCCTGCGTTTTGCGCTCCCGGAAACCCAGCTGCTGTCAGCGCAGATGGAAAATGGCGATGTGGATATTTATATCGGCGTTAACGCGGGGGCGCACGATGCATGGGTCAGACGCAAACTGTTTGACGATGAATATGCCACAGCCCAGCGGAAAGGCCATCCGCGCGGTACGGGGCCGGTGGATCTGGAAAGCTATTGTAGTCTTTCACACCTGGTGGTTTCATCCGAGGGCGACCCGTTCGCGGGCTTTGTCGATCAGCATCTGGCGGGGCTTGGCCACCAGCGTAACGTGGTGATGTCGACACAAAGCTATGCGATGGCGCCTGCGATTGTTGCCGGTACCGATTTGCTCTGCACCCTACCCAGGCGCATGTTGCTACGCTTTACGCAAACGCTTGAAATTTTTCCGCCGCCGCTGGATCTCCCGCCGATCGTCATCGGTATGTACTGGCACCCGAAAAACAGTCAGGATCCGGCTAATCGCTGGCTGCGAGAACAGCTTCTTCAGGCCGCCGGACGTCAGGTATGATCGAGGATACTCAGCAATTTTTTCAGGACCTCAGAGCGAATAATCCGGTGGCAAACCAGCGTCAGCTCGCTCTCCCGGAGTCGGTCAAGAATATCCACAAAGACGACGTTTTGTACGCATATCGCCTTCGCTGAAGCTGGCAGCATGGCGATGCCAAACCCTGCCGAGACGAGGCTTATCACCGTGGGGACATCGGTGGCATTTTGCACAACGTCAGGCTGTACGCCCGCGCTGTGGCAGGCATCATAGAAATATTGCTCCAGCCCCATCCCCTCCGGGTCGCGCAGGGCGATCCACTTCTCCTCTTTCACCGACGCAAGCGTCAGCGCGGCGGAGCCCGCCAGACTGTGTTGACGAGGTAAGGCCAGCACGGCTTTTTCCGTTGTAAAAGGACGACTTTGAAGATCGTCAGGCAGCAGCGGTAACGGGGCACGCATAATGGCCACATCCAGCTGGTTGCTTTGCACGCCGGTATAAAGGGTTTGCACGTTTCCCGTCATCATGGAAAGGCTGATGGCTGGCCATTTCTCATGTAAAAGCCGCAGCGCGTCGGGCAGCTTACTGTCGAATATCGCGCTTGAAACGCATCCGAGATTCAGCACGCCCTGTTCCCCTCTGGCCGTCTGTCTGGCATCCAGAATGGCCTGATCGGTCATAAAAATCGCCACTCTGGCTTTACTGAGAAACGCCTCACCGGCTGGCGTCAGCGTCAGGCGACGATTCGCCCGGCTAAAGAGCACTACCCCCAGACGATCTTCAAGCGTTTTGATTTGCTGGCTTAGTGCCGGTTGCGCCATGTTAAGGCGCTCCGCCGCACGATGCATGTGAAGCTCTTCCGCCACCACGATAAAATTGCGCATCAGTCGAAACTGCATACTGTGCCTTCATTATTGATAATAAAATTCATATTAAAATAGCATGAATGATGCAATTGATAGCCTTCTTCGTCCGGTTAAGAATGGATGCAATCATCCGAGGGGGAAAATATGGAAAACCACATCAACGATCTCAGAAGTGCTATCGAACTGCTCAAACGCCATGAAGGTCAATACCTTGAAACCAACCATCCGGTCGATCCTGACGCGGAGCTGGCGGGTGTGTACCGGCACATTGGTGCTGGCGGCACGGTAAAACGTCCGACGCGCATCGGCCCGGCCATGATGTTTAACGCTATTAAGGGGTATCCCGACTCCCGTATTCTGGTCGGTATGCACGCCAGCCGCGAGCGGGCGGCGCTCCTGTTGGGCTGCGAGCCCTCTGAACTGGCAAAACATGTCGGCCAGGCGGTGAAAAACCCGATTGCTCCCGTTGTCGTCCCGGCGGCCCAGGCGCCGTGTCAGGAGCAGGTGTTTTATGCTGACGATCCGGACTTCGATCTGCGTAAATTGCTTCCGGCACCGACCAACACGCCGATAGATGCCGGTCCGTTCTTCTGTCTGGGGCTGGTGCTGGCAAGCGATCCGGAAGACGCCTCGCTGACCGATGTCACTATTCACCGTCTTTGCGTTCAGGAGCGCGATGAGCTCTCCATGTTCCTTGCCGCGGGCCGCCATATTGAAGTGTTCCGTAAGAAAGCCGAAGAGGCGGGCAAACCCTTGCCGGTCACGATCAATATGGGTCTCGATCCCGCTATCTGTATTGGCGCTTGTTTCGAAGCCCCTACCACGCCCTTCGGCTACAACGAGCTGGGTGTCGCCGGCGCGTTACGTCAGGCCCCTGTCGAGCTGGTGCAGGGTGTGGCCGTAAATGAAAAAGCGATTGCGCGTGCGGAAATCATCATCGAAGGCGAACTGCTGCCGGGCGTGCGTGTAGAAGAAGATCAGCATACCCACACCGGGCACGCGATGCCGGAATTTCCCGGCTACTGCGGGGAGGCTAACCCCTCCTTGCCGGTAATTAAAGTGAAGGCCGTCACGATGCGGCATCAGGCGATCCTGCAAACCCTGGTAGGACCGGGCGAAGAGCACACCACGCTGGCCGGTTTGCCAACGGAGGCCAGCATCCGGAATGCGGTGGAAGAAGCCATCCCCGGTTTCCTGCAAAACGTCTATGCGCATACCGCTGGCGGGGGCAAATTCCTTGGGGTATTGCAGGTTAAAAAACGCCAGCCTTCTGACGAAGGGCGTCAGGGTCAGGCGGCCCTCATCGCGTTAGCCACCTATTCCGAGCTTAAAAATATTATTCTCGTCGACGAAGACGTGGATATTTTCGACAGCGACGACATTTTGTGGGCGATGACGACCCGTATGCAGGGCGATGTCAGCATCACCCATCTGCCGGGGATCCGCGGTCACCAGCTCGATCCGTCTCAGGCACCGGATTACAGTCCCTCCATTCGTGGCAACGGGATCACCTGCAAAACGATTTTCGACTGTACGGTGCCCTGGGCGCTGAAGTCCCGCTTTGAGCGTGCACCCTTTATGGAGGTAGACCCGACGCCGTGGGCACCTGAACTGTTTAAAAAATAGTATTAACCGGAAATCCTCTTCACCCTTTACGGGTGAAGAACCTCACGCTGAAATTGCCGCGTCCCCTGCTTTCTTGTAACCTTTGAGCGTTTATCACATCCCCATAAAAAATGAGACTACCGGACGCCTATGACAGCACATATTTCCAACGATCCTTTGCATGGCGTAACGCTTGAAATGCAGGTTAACGCGCTGGTTGCGCGATATGGCTGGAATGAACTGGGCAACCGAATCAAAATCAACTGTTTTCGCAAGGACCCGAGTGTTAAATCGAGTCTGAAGTTCCTGCGCCGGACCCCATGGGCGCGGGCGGAAGTTGAAGCCCTCTACCTCGACTCCCTTCACGATGACGGTAACGAGGAACAGGACGAACCGGCGTTTAATCCCTGGACGGATGGCCGGACACCCAGGAGCTAACACGCAAATGATGCGACACGTAAAACGGACTGGCGCGCTGCTTGGCTGCGCGCTTTTACTGGTAAGTTGCACTTCCAAACCACCCAAATCACTCGTTACCCCGCTGCCGCAGGCGAAACCTGTACAGCAGACTAACGAACCCATGCGCGGGATCTGGCTGGCGACCGTCTCCCGTCTCGACTGGCCCCCCGTGTCATCAGTGAATGGCCGCAGCGCGGACCAGCGTATCGCCCAGCAACAGAAGGCGCTGACGGACAAGCTCGATAAGCTGAAAAAGCTTGGGATCAACACCGTCTTCTTTCAGGTAAAACCGGACAGTACGGCGCTGTGGGCCTCTGAAATACTGCCGTGGTCAGATACCCTGACCGGGACTATCGGGGAAGACCCCGGTTACGATCCGCTCCAGTTTATGCTGGATGAAGCGCACAAGCGCGGGATGAAGGTTCACGCCTGGTTCAACCCTTACCGCGTCTCCACCAACACGAAGCCCTCGACCATTGCCGCGCTTAACCGTACCTCGTCGCTTCATCCCTCCAGCGTCTATGTCCAGCATCCGGAGTGGATCCGCACCTCGGGGGATCGTTTTGTTCTCGACCCGGGCATTCCCGAGGTGCGGGACTGGATAACCCAGGTGGTGATGGAAGTGGTGAATCGCTACCCTGTCGACGGCGTTCAGTTCGATGACTATTTTTACACCGAGACGCCGGGCTCAACCCTGAACGATGCCTGGACCTTCAGGCGCTACGGCGAGGGATTTGCGTCGAAAGCTGACTGGCGTCGGCACAATACGCAGCAGCTGATTGTGCAGGTATCAAGGGCGATCAAGCAGGCAAAGCCTGAGGTTGAATTTGGCGTCAGCCCAGCGGGTGTATGGCGCAACCGCTCCTTCGACCCGGCAGGATCGGACACGCGCGGTGCCGCAGCCTACGATGAATCCTACGCTGACACGCGTAAGTGGGTACAGCAGGGTTTACTGGATTACATTGCGCCGCAGATCTACTGGCCCTTCGCCCGCGACGCGGCACGATACGATGTGCTGACAAAATGGTGGGCTGACGTGGTGAAACCGACCCATACCCGCCTGTATATCGGGATCGCATTCTACAAAGTGGGCGCGCCTTCCAGAAACGAACCGGACTGGACGGTGAACGGCGGCGTACCGGAGCTGAAAAAACAGCTCGACCTCAACGATTCACTGCCAGACGTAAAAGGCACCATCCTGTTCCGTGAAGACTATCTTAACCAGCCGCAGACGCAGGAGGCCGTAGATTACCTCCGGGGGCGCTGGGGTAGTTGACTGACAAAAGGCAGAAACGTCCTGTTTCTGCCTTTTTTTACGGCTTCGGCCCGAACATCGCCTCAAGCTGTTTTGCGTCTGGCATGCCCACGACCTGCTGCAGTTCGTTTTGCTCATTCAGGTAATAAATAGCCGGTGTGGCATTTGCGCCGAGACTGTCCATAAGCGTCTGGTGATTTTGCAGGATCTCAACGGTTTCCCGTGAAGCCACCCCTTCAGGTTTAGGCAGCTTTTTACCGCCGGACAGCTCGTACTCTTTCCAGGCCGACACCGGATCTTTGGCATTCAGGATCGCGGAGGCGTTACGCCCGCTGTTCGGGTTAAGAAACGCAACCAGCAGCGTGTTGAGCTGGACCTTGCCGGCCTTCACCCACGGCTGCGCTTCAGCCCAGAACTGCTTGCAGTACGGGCAGAACGGGTCGGCAAAAACAAAGACTTTGCGCGGGGCGCTCTCCGCGCCCTCTTTCAGCGGATGCGCCGCATTGAGCTTTTTCCACATCTCGCGGCCCATCGGGGCGTAGATCTCTTTCTGGAAAAAGGCCTCGCTGAGGTTGGTTCCCTTCTCATCATACAGATAGCCAGACACCACGTGCTTTCCGTCAGGGGTCAGAAAGAGCGTCACGCCCATGTCCTGATACTGCCCCAGCCACGCTGGCGCGCCGCCGGGGGCATCAATTTTCTTAATGATTTTGATATCCTGCTGCTCACTGAAGTGCTTTACCACATCCGGAAGCGACTCCTCTGCCCTGACCAGCCCTGAAAACAGCAGAGCAGAGAGTAACAGCATCTTTTTCTTTGCTAACAGTTGAAGCATAACGACCCCTCTAAGATATTGTTTTTCAGAGTGGTCGAACTTTATTGCCCTGTCAACGCTTCATAAATATCCTTGAGGCGACTACGCAAAAATCGCACAGCTTTGTGTTTGCGGGATAATAACGCCTGCACGCTGTCGTCCGTTTCCTCCGCCAGCACCTTCATGGTGTATCCCTCAAATTCCGTTTTTTCAAACACCTCGCGCTGTGGTGGCGGCAGTTCCGACAGGGCTTGCCCCAACTCTTCCCACAGCAGCATGTTGAGATACTCCTCCTCCGGCGTTTGCGGTACGCCGAATAACGTTTCTGCAATCTCCTGCTCCGGAAAGTCCTCATCATCTGCCGTCAGGTACCCCGGCAGTGAAACCTCATGCTTTTTTCGCGCCCGGTCGATCATCTCATTCCGCGCGGCGCGAAACAGCCAGGCGGCGACGTTCTCCACCGGTTGTTCCACTTTCATCAACTGCCAGGTCACTTCCTGAAGAATATCATCGACATCATCACGAACCGCAGTCCGTCCGCGAATGAAGGCTTTTAGCCGTGCGCGGCAGGCATTGAGTGCCGAGATCAGTAATGATTCCCCCGCGTCACCGGCTTTCATATCGCTCACTCGGCTTCCGGCGCTTTCGCAGCGTTATCATCTCGCTTCTCATCCCGGTCATCGTGCCACCGGCAATGACCGTGACGACCAAATCCTGCCCGACGCTGCTGAATGAAGGCCTCCCGTTGTTCGGGGGTCATATTCATCCATTGTGCGTGCATACGGCGGTGTGCACCGAACATGCCTGGACGAAAACCCAGCCCACCAAAAAGAATGCGGCTCAGCAGCAGGATCCCCAGCGCCTGCCAGAAGCCAATGGCTTTAACCCCCCAGGATGGCCGGGAGCAACGCGTTCCACAGGGACATGACCAGCAGGCCAAGCACCACGAACAGGACTGCGCCTATCACGATGCCCTTGTACATACGATGGCGGCCCAAACCACGTCCGTGACCTTTTCCGTGTATATCAAAATTTCTCATGTGTACCTCGTTTATGTTGAATGATTATGGTCTCTGATGAGGTAGACGGATGAGGAACAGAAATATTGCCGGGGAAAGATAAAATTTATGTGATAGCGGCTTTGTACGGATAACAGTAATGGCTGAAGGAGATTGTGCATCGGCTGAATGCAGACATTAAAAAGGCTCCAACAGGAGCCTTCCTCATTTAATCACGCAATTGCCGGCAGACGAAAACTCGAAATACTCTGCGACAACTGCTGCGCCTGCTCCTCCAGCGAGGCCGCGGCTGCGGCGGATTGCTGCACCAGCGCCGCGTTCTGCTGGGTCACACCGTCCATTTCCGTTACGGCCTGCCCAACCTGACCAATTCCACGGCTCTGCTCTTCTGAGGCAACCGAAATCTGTTCCATCAGCGTATGCACTTTATTCACAGAGCTGATAATAGAATCAATCACCTCTCCCGAACGATTCACAAGTTCCGCACCGTTTTTCACGCTGGAAACAGACTGGGCGATAAGGCTTTCGATATCCTTCGCCGCCACCGCGCTTTTCTGGGCCAGGGTGCGCACTTCACTTGCCACCACGGCAAATCCTCGCCCCTGCGTACCGGCACGCGCCGCTTCAACGGCCGCGTTCAGCGCCAGAATATTAGTCTGGAAAGCAATACTGTTGATGACGCTGGTGATGTCCTCAATACGCTTCGAATTGGACGCGATAGTATTCATCGTTTCGATGACTTCACGGGTTACCGCTTCACCGGTATGGGCATTTTTCACGGCATCCTGCACCAGCTTACCGGCCTGGAACACGTTATCGGTGTTATTCGCCACCGTCGCGCTCAGCTCTTCCATGCTGGCGGCCGTCTGGGTCAGGGCAGAAGCCTGTTGCTCGGTACGGGAGGCCAGGTCGATATTGCCGGAGGCAATTTCCTGCGCCGCATGCGTTACGGTGTGGCTGGCATCGCGCACCTGAGAAATGGTGGAGAGCAGCGCCTGGCGCATCTGCTCCATCGAGGACATCAGGTGATCGATTTCATTCCCGGAATCACGCTTGATCGGTACCGGTACGTCCAGCTTCCCGGCCGCAATCTGTCGACAGTGCTCGCGCGCCAGGTTCACTGGCGCAAAGACCACGCGTTTCATCAGCAGGCTGACGGCGAAAATCACCACCACGAACAGCACCGCAATGCAGGCGATAATAACCAGACCCGACACAAAATTATGGCTCGCATCCTCGTTCAGCGTTTTGGCGTACTTCTGGTGAACGGAGAGAACCTGATCGAGCACAATTTCATATTGGCGATCGAGTTGAGACACCACGGGAATAAGAGCGTTGAACCGCGACACATCTTGAGCGGCGGCAGCGGCAATCAGCGGTGCCAGTCCCTGGTTACGGTAGTTTTGCCACGCCTCCTGGTAGGCAGTGACCAGCGGGGCTTCGTCCTGCAAACGCGGCGAGGCCATAAACGCCGAAAATGCACTATCGGCTTTGGTCAGCGCCTCTTTAACCGAGGCCAGTTTCGCAGACGAGTCGGTGGCGTCCCCCGCTTCCACCATTTTTACATACTCCATAACCCTGACGCGCAAGGTTCGGCTATGGTTAATGGGATCAATAATGGACAGGACTACCTGAATTTCTTTGTTCACATTATCCAGCGAAGTATTACTTTTAATGATGAGCCCAACGCTGGTGATGGTGCTGGCCACAAAGAAGAAAAGCAGAGAAAACAGGATAATCAGGGATGATTTTTTCAACGACATAACACACCTCAGGGATTTAATTTCCCTTTGGTTATCGGCTGAATACGATCTTTAATTAATTAAAGTTATTGATATATCCGTCAGACTTTACCCTGTCACTCCACGGCCTTATACCGCCGTTGCAGTGTGGCATCCAGTTTACGCTGGATCGGCTCCGGCGTTTCCCCTTCAATCAGTTTGCCAATCAGATCAAAGCAGTGCCAGGCGAGCTGACGGTTATCCTGTCGAACGGTATCGACAGGAATGGTCAGAGAATCATAGAGATAGTGATCGTCAAAGCTGGCCAGACGCATATCGCTTTGCAGCAGATTATGTTGCCCCATATAGCGCAACACCCCTTCCAGCAGACCGCAGGCGGCGGTAAAAAGTGCTTTTGGCGGGCGGCCCAGGCGCGCGCAAAGTTCGGCAAACATTTCGTAGCCGGAGCTCGGATGGTAATTACCATGAATAATCCACTCCGGACGTAGCTCGACGCCAGCGTCACGCAGCCCCTGCTTAAACCCTTCCAGACGGTCACGCGTCGGGGAAAGCCGCGGCTGGCCGCCGAGGAAGTAGAACTCATCCGGATGCTGGCGCGCAATGTCGGCCACCAGCGTGGCGGTCGGGGTAATTGAATCGGTGAGGACCAGCGGCAGAGAACTGTCGTTCATATGACGGTCAAAGAGCACAACGGGCAACTGCTCGCTCAGCTTTTGATAATCCGCGTCGTTGAGCATGCTGGAGGCGACAATCAGCCCGTCCACCTGGCGGGCCACCATGTTATTGACCACCACCGTCTCCTGGCCCGGATTTTCATCGCTACAGGAGATCAGCAGCTGAACACCCGCCTCGCGGCAGAGGGTCTCCAGCTCATGAGAAAAAACGGCAAACCCGTAGTTGGTGATTTCCGGCACCACCAGACCAATGGTGTGGCTGCGGTTGTCCCGCAACGAACGGGCGTGAATACTGGGCTGATAATGATGTTCTTTGGCAATCGCCAGCACACGCTCGCGTGTCTCCTCCGCCACCCGAAGCTCTTTGCTGCGGCCGTTCAGAACCAGACTGGCGGTGGCTTTTGATACCCCCGCCAGCTCCGCGATATCTTTAATGGTGACGCGTTTTGTTTTTCTCACAACGACTTAGATCCGGCTGCCAAAACCCCTATTCTATCATGCAGCTGCGCAGCGACCAGTAGCGTAATGTGATGTCGGACGCACCTTCGAAGCGAACCTGGGCCGGATGGTCAGGAAAATAGCGGCTGCTCATGACGCCTTCACCGTGATTGATGAAAATTTCGACGCTGGAACGGTCACACAGCACGCGTAAATGATGAACAGTGCCCTGCCAGTAGCGGGTCAACGTCTCTCCGGTTTCCAGGCTGGCGCGTTCCAGATGGATCCCCGCATCATCCATAATCAGCCGCAACGCGCCGGCAAAATCCACGTTTACGCACGATGCGCTCAGTTCGAACTCAAGACGCGTTCCCTCCAGCACCGGGGCATCGCTGGCGCGTCCCTGCCAGTGATGTTCATCCTCGCGCAGCGTTTCCAGCTCACGGACCGGCGTTTGCCAGAGCTTGCCGTCGCGGTAGCGCAGCTCGCGCGGACAGGTCATCTGGTGGATCCAGCCGTGGACCCGTGTAGGCTGGAGCATCTCTTCGCCGTCCGGCACGCCCATCCAGCCGATGAGGATGCGGCGGCCGTCTTCTGCCACCGTGGTTTGCGGCGCGTAAAATTCGAAACCGGCATCAAGCTCATGCAATTCGCGGTGCGCAAATGCAGGCGTTTGATAATCAAATGCCCCACTCATCCAGACGGCCGGATAGGTGTTGAGATAGCGATGCGGTTCGCGCGCCAGCCCCTGTGGGCAGCAGATCAAGACGTGTGTGCCATCAAGCGCAAACAGATCCGGGCACTCCCACATATAGCCCGCATCCGTGAGTCCGTTGACGCCGTGACCGGCGATTTCGCCGCAGGACGCCCAGGTGTGCAAATCGGCTGACGTAAACAGCAGCACCTTGCCGCGCTTATGCTGATCCTGCGCCCCGAGCACCATGTACCACTGCCCGTCATGGCGCCACACTTTCGGGTCGCGGACGTGCCCGGTATACCCGTCCGGCAGGGGCAACACCGGTCCCAGTTTGGCAAACGTGCCGTCGTCATTTTGCACCGCCAGACACTGCCAGGCGGTGCGGCCGCCATCGTCAAACTTAACGTTGCCGGTATAGCACAGGGTCAGCACGCCGTTGTTATCCACGGCGCTACCGGAGTAACAGCCATTGCGGTCATACTCTTCGTCAGGCATCAGCGCCATTGGCTCGTGCTGCCAGTGCACCAGATCTGCTGAGCTCCAGTGTCCCCAGCACTTGTAGCGATGATCGCAGCCCAGCGGGTTCCACTGATAAAACAGATGGTAACGTCCGGCAAACCAGATAAAGCCGTTCGGATCGTTCATCAGCCCCGTCACCGGTGCGGGATGCCACTGCGGATAGTGGCTGTCCGCCAGCGCACGCGGCTGGCCTTGCATAACGGCCTGCAACACGGCAGGCCAGCGGGAAGGTAAGGTCATTATTCAGAGTCCGTCTTATATTTCAGCAGCAGAGAGACGGTGAACGCCACGCCAAAGGCAATCACCATGCCGATAATATAGTTGAGCAGCGAGCTGGCCTGAACGATCGCCATACCGGGAAGCGCCGTCAGCCCAACGGCGGTCATGTAGACATGCACCGACACTACCCAGGCCCCGCCCGCTGCGCCACCGATCAGGGCCGCGATAAACGGCTTCACGAAACGCAGGTTGATGCCAAAAATTGCCGCTTCGGTGATGCCCAGCATCGCGGAAAACGCCGACGGTAAGGTAATGGCTTTGATTTTGGCATCACGAGTTTTGAACCACACCGCCAGACATGCCCCGCCCTGCGCCACGTTCGCCATCGCCCAGATCGGCAGCAGGAAGTTCACGCCAATCGACGGGTTACCCAGCAGTCCGGCCTCAATAGCGTGGAAGCTGTGGTGAATGCCGGTAATGACAATCACCGAATAGAGCCCACCAAACAACAGCCCGGCCAGCCAGCCCGCGTGGGCAATCAGGGTGCTAAGAATAAAGGAGATCCCGTCGCCCAGCGCGCGTCCCGCCGGGCCAATAATCAACAGCGCGATAAAGCCGGAGATAATGACGGTCAGGAACGGCGTCAGGATCAGATCTAACGCATCCGGGATCGCCCGGCGAAGCTGTTTTTCCACAATGCTCATAAACCACACCGCCAGCAGTACCGGGAAGACGGTTCCCTGATAGCCAATCATGGCGATTTCAAGACCGAAGAAGTTCATGGTGTGGAAGCCGGACGCTACGCCCCAGGCGTTGGTCAGCGCCGGATGAGTCAGGATGCCGCCGAGCGTTGCGCCCAGATACGGGTTGCCGCCAAACTCCCGCGCGGCGGTGAAGCCAATCAGGATCGGCAGAATAATAAACGCCGCCGAGCTGCACATATCCAGCATGATATAGAGCGCGTTATCCGGATTAACCCAGCCGTAGGTTTTAACCATCCCGAGCAGGCCCATCAGCAGACCCGAGGCCACGATCGCCGGAATAATCGGCACGAAGATGTTGGAGAGCAGACGCGCGATGCGCTGAAACGGGTTCAGCTTGCGGGCTGCAATATCCGCCGCTTCCGATTTACTGGACTCGCTAATCCCTGCCGCCTGAATAAACGCGGTGTAAACCTTATTCACCACCCCTGTGCCGAAGATCACCTGCATCTGCCCGGCATTTCGAAAACAGCCTTTCACGCCTTCAACCTTGCCGATAGCCTGCTGGTCGGCAAGCGCATCATCGACCAGCACCAGACGAAGGCGCGTGGCGCAATGTGCCGCGCTGGCAATGTTCTCTTTGCCACCGAGCAGCGGAATCAGCTCGCGCGCAATATGATTAAAATCCATAGATACCTCTTCCTGACCTCTTTTTATGATGTTCGAAACGCCCCCGCAATGCGGGAGCGTGAAGGGTTAAAACCAGGTTTCCATCTGCACCCCAAAGTTCCATTCCCCGCCCGCGTTGAAGCCGCTGCTGCCAAAGGCGTCATCGCTGGCGTAGTTATCCAGCTTGCTGCTCCAGTCCATCCAGGTGGCGAACAGGCGCAGCTCCGGACGGCTGAAGAAATCGCCAATCTTGCCCGCCTTTAACGTCGGGGCAAAGGTTAGCTTGTAGAAGCTACCGTTAACCGCATTGCGATCCTTGTAGCCTTCCGGGTTTAATTCCATGTATTGATAGCTGCCCTCGAACGCGAGGGCGAAATTCTGGGTCACCTCTTTGATCAGACGCGTATTGAGCGTGACCCACTCATAGCTGTCGCCCTTCACGTAGCGGTCCTTACTGCTTTGCGCGAGTACGGCGGGCGCAATGTGCCAGCCACCGCCCAGCGGCGTGACACCGTAACTTGCAAAACGCCAGGTATCGGCTTCTGACAGCAATGCGCCGTCTGCACCAATGCTTTTCACCTCGGCCCCCAGACCGTGGCCGTAAAGCAGCGCCGTTTTGGCGGAACCTTCCCGCAGGCCGTAGAAGCTCTCGTTATGCAGACCCACCAACGCATGCACCCCGTTATTCGCCGCATCGGTTTTAATCGGATCGCCGTTGCTGTCCTTACGGTCGTCATTATCTTTTGCCCGTAAGCCGCTGACCATCAACTGCACCGGCCCGGCGAAGTGGTTCATGCTTAAGATGTAGTTCTGGACGTTGTTGTCGATCTCCTCTTCGCTGCCGAAATTACGGCCATAAAGGGAGAAGTTACTGCGCAGCGTATCGTTCCACTTCACGTCGTAGACGCCGCCGCCGGTCCCGGCGAGAAATACCACGTCGGAATCCAGCCAGTGAATGTCGAAGTTGTCGCGGTCAAAACGCTTACCCGCCCAGAAGGTGCTGCCTTTCAGCGCACCGGTAACGTCCGGCAAATTGCCCAGCTCGGCAAAGGCCTGACGAATGTTCAGGTCGCTGCTGTCTGCCGACCAGTCGTTATAGGTTTTCTGACCGTCGGCCAGCATCGCCTTAAAGCGCGTCGTCGCACCATTCTCCAGCGTCTGTTTGTGCTCAACATTCAGCTCAACGTAGGTATCCGCTTCGTTCCCCAGACGCCCAATGGCCCCGCCCGTTTCCCCGGCGGGCGTCAGATAAGGGCCGCTTTTGCTGCTGGAGGCCGCGTCGTTCATCAGCAGGCCGGAACGGGCGTAACCGTGAAATTCAAAACCGCCTGTCCGGTCGGCTTTTTCTTCCAGCACCGTAGTACGTTGCGCCACCGCCTGTGTGGAGGTCTGCGCTTCCTGCTGCGCAGCCACCAGCTGCTGTGTTTTCTGTTCCGCTGCCGTGGCGCGCTTTTCAGCAACCTGCGCGCGGGTTTCCGCCTCCTGCAAACGCTGCTCCAGCGCCGCCAGGCGCGCTTCGATACGGGTCATATCCGTCTGGGCAAAAACAGAGGTACTGCCGGCCAGCATGCCTATCATCACGGCAAGTCTGCGTTTTTTATACATTTTGTCGCATCCCTAATAACTATCGGTGAAAGTGCTAAATTGCTAAACCGGTTTAGGCTGATGATACTAAACCGTTGAATTTTGAATCGGCAACGTTTTTTGCTAAACCGTTTTAGTAAGTGTGATCGAGGCGACAATTCAGGCCGCCGACCGGAGGCCTGGAGAGGTGAATTACAGTTCGTGATGATAAGGCAGCGCGGTCATTGCCCCTTTTGCGGTTGTCGCCAGCGCCCCACAGCGCTGCGCCAGCGTGATGACCTCTGAGAGACGGGCCTGGCCATCACGAGCCAGACCGAACAGCAGCCCGGCGACGAAAGCATCCCCCGCGCCGGTGGTATCAATGCATTCCACGGGTGATGCAGGATAGTGCGTCAAGGCACCTTTTTGCCAGGCGGTGACGCCCTCTTTTCCCTGCGTCACCAGCACCAGCCTGGCCGGACAGGTGCGCATCAGCGCCGCCAGCCCCTCATGGACCTGCGCATTTCCGGTTAAGAACGCCAGTTCTTCCACCGAGATTTTCACCACATCTGCACAGGCTAATGCCCGCTCAAGACACTGACGCAGCTCGACTTCATCGTGCCAGAGATCGGCGCGGATATTGGGGTCAAAGCTGACGAATCCCCCCGCCAGTCTGATAGCGGACATCGCCTGAAACGTCGCGGAACGGCTGGGTTCGGCGCTGAGCGCGATAGAGCAGACGTGCAGCCACTCCCCGGCGCGGAATGGCGGGAGATCGGCGGCGTCGAGGAACAGATCAGCACTCGGGCGAACCATAAAGGTAAATGAACGTTCCCCGTCGTCATCGAGATCCACCACCACCGTGGAGGTGCGATGCTGCGGGTCCAGGCGCAGCCATTCTGTATTAACCTGCTCATCCGCAAGCGTTTTTTGCATAAAGCGCCCGAAGGGGTCGTCGCCCACCCGGCCTATAAAGGCGCTTCTGCCGCCCAGACGCGCAATCCCAACCGCGACGTTGGCCGGTGCGCCGCCCGGACATTGCAGCAGTTTGCCCTCTCCGTCGGGCAACAGATCCACCACTGCATCGCCAAGTACCCAGATCGTCTCCATATCACCTTCTTAGCTAAATCATGTTAAACCGGTTTAGCTATTTAAGCACAGGCAGGGTGTCGGGGAAATATGGCGAGGGAAAATTTGCTTAACCTACCCGTTGGGGCCAGTGGATATCACCCACGCCATTGAGCTGCGGGCGGGCGAACAAAAAGCCCTGGAAGCGGCGAATACCGGCGGATTCAAGCCAGCACCACTCTTCTACCTTCTCAATGCCTTCTGCGACCAGCGTAATCTCCAGATCGGTGCAGCAGCTGATTATCGACTTCACAATCGCCTGCTTGGGTCCGCTCAGGTGGATATCGCTGACGATCTCTCTGTCGATTTTGAGCTTATCCGGCTGGAACCGCGTGAGCAGTGAAAGACCAGCATAGCCGGAACCAAAATCATCTATCGCCAGCCCAACCCCTTCCGCGCGCAGCTGTTTAATGGCGCTGTTAAACTGGTTGAAGCCAGAGATCATCTCGTTCTCAGTGACTTCAATGATCACCTGCTCTGGCTGTAGATTGTGCTTTTTGATCTGCGTTACCAGGAACTCTACCGCACCCGGCACGTTAACCAGCGACATTGGCAGCAGGTTCACCGCCAGTTTGTGGCTGCCGATGCCGAGCTTTTGCGCCAGCGCAAAGGTCCAGGCTTTGGTTTGCAGGTCGACTTCGTAAATCTGTTCACGATCGAGACTATGGAAGAAATGCTCCGGGCTGCCGCCGTCGTTTCCGCGTATAAGCGCTTCGAGAGAACTGATTTTGCCTTCGGACGGCTCGACAATGGGTTGCAGCGCAAACTGGCAGGGCTGTCCCGCCAGCAGACCTAACCCTTTACCAAACGGCGCGCGCTCTCGCGAAAGCGTCCATTTATCAGGCTCATAGTCCGAAGCGGGTGGGATAGCGGTTTTGCCGGTGATAAAGGTCTGAATAAATTTGAAGACCCGATCCTCAGAAGTCAGGTAGCTTTCCAGCTTGCTGTAATGCAGAACCGATGCCAGAACCGCTTTCGGGGTCTGAACGTCCATGTTAAACAGCAGCATTCCCACGTCTTCGAAACGTCGGCGCGGACCGTAATCGCGCATCAGCTCCACCACGCCGGTATGCCGGTTGTCCGCACGGATGATGTTAAAAAGCGCGACGACGTTCTGTTCCGTGCCTTCGAGAATTTGCAGAACGTCACGTCCACTGGAGAGAAGAATGCCTGAGATGCCCTGCTCCGTATTACGGATCCTGGCCTTTTCAACCAGCGAGCTTAACGCTGCGGAGGTGCAGGTTAAGCTCAGCTGGCTTCGATAAATGAGAGTTGTCAGCACAGAAACGGGGTCCGGTATGGGGTATACGCCTGAACGGTATTGTTTAACACAGTTCCCCGGTGTGACCTAATCTATTCCACGTCGGGCTTAATTCTCCCCGATACGGCTGTCGATCCGCGTCTGCATATAGTCGTAGAACGGATTCGACGTCACGCGCATCAGCGCATCTTTGCCGACACTCAGAACCGATGTTTCTCCCCACAGGGCTATCGTCCCGAGACTGATTCCATAGCGGTTTTTCACCTCAGGATGGCGGCCATACAGATCGTCTTCAGGCGGGAACGGAATGGCAATATGCGACAGGGAATAAACCTCCTGCGGATACGAGACCGACAGCGGCGTCACCGTTTCCCGGGTGCTGCCCGCAGGCGTTGTCTTTGCCACCATATCAAACCTGTCAGGGCTGGCATTGGTCACGATTGTGACACTGTAACGTCTTTTCGCCTCGGGCAGCAGGTCAGCCACCGCCGTCCAGGATGATGGCCTGAACAGTGGACGGAAACTCCCGGCCTGGTTGATGTCAAATACCACCAGTTCGCTGCCATTTGCCGGAAGCTGGTCAAACAGCCCGCTGACTACGGCGCGGGTACTGACCGTTGAATCCATGACCGACTGAAACGCCAGTACCGGCGAAAGCTGCGTTAGTTTGTGATCATGAACATCGCGGTTTATCTGCTCATGCAGCGCCCGGGTAAGCAGCCAGGACTGACGTGCCGCATTCACCGGGAACGAATTGTATTTATAAGGATTATATTCCGGCGAAATGTTGAGCCACGCGGCTTTGGCAAACGCCGGTAACATAGCCGGTAGCCCGGCGAATCCGGCAAAGCGCGCAAACGCCGTGACGCCAATCATCGGTGAGAGCAAAACGATCTGCTGAGGTTTACGCAGTTCAGGCGCATCAAGGGCGTCGAGGGCGTATTTCATCGCCAGCGCCCCGCCGTTGGAATAGCCCACCAGGTGCAGGGGAAGATCGTTCCCCGTCAGGCGTGTTGCTTCACGAACCGCAAGGCGCGTAGCTGCCAGCCACGCCTCCCAGTCAACGTCTGTCAACGCGCCCGGCGCCGTGCCATGTCCGGGCAAACGAGGCACTACGGCCACAAAGCCGTGCTTTTGATAATTCACGGCCAGACGCCTGACGCTGTAGGGCGAATCCGTCAGACCGTGCAACAACACTACCGCCCCGCGCGGCTTTCCGGCAGGCATCAGCACAAACGACCGGTTTGCATCCGGAGTAAAGTGTCCTGGCCACACCAGGCTCTGACGGTAATAGCGGTTCAGCGGCGTGCGCTCTGCGGGGGTGACTTTCGCCGTCACCTCAGCATCAAGAGCGGTGAAGATGGCGTTTTCCCGCGCGACATAGGCTGCGAAGGTCGCGTTATCCATCTCCTGCACGGACATTTCGTCAGCCCGCCATGTATGCCAGTGATGCAGAGCCGGCCCCTGCTGCGAAAGATAAACCCGCACCGCCAGCAGAACGAGCACAATGATCCCGATGACCATCGCTATTTTTTTTGCGAGAGCCATCAGGCGCACGCTGACCCGCCAGGGCAAATTCGCCATGTAAGGCTCCCTCTCTTATCCACAGAGCTTTCATCTTACCAAAAAATGTGAAGAGGCTGTCGTATTCACCAAATAGATACCGCTCAGGCCGGACACTGCACCAAAAGTGAACTACGCTGCACAAATGTTGAGCATATGTTAAACAAATATTGCATTAACTTTGCTGCACAGCGCGTTTTCGCCGCAATGTGAACATGGCACGCGTCCTGCATTGTTAATCTGATAACAGAAACCCGGCCTTTGACAGCCAGTTAACAGCGAGGCGGTATGACGACCAAACCTGAGGTGTTGAGCCGTATCGAAGCGACCTTTAGCCAGCTCACCCCGAGCGAAAAGCGGGTGGCAAGCTGGATGCTGGCGCATGTCGGGCAGATCCCCTTTGAAACGGCTGAGAGCGTGGCGCTGGCCACGGCCACCAGCGGGATCACCGTCGGACGCTTTCTGCGCAAGCTGGGCTATCGCAACCTTGATGACGCCAAAAAAAGCCTGCGCGATCCCCATCAGCCCTGGGGCATTAACGAGCGTCTGGACTCCTGGAAACAGCAACAGCCGCTGTCGGATCGCCTTCAGCACTCCCTGTCACTGGAGGTGGACGCCATTGCCCATGTCTACCAGCTGGCGCAAAGCGAAACGTTCAGGCAGGTGGTCCAGCAACTTTCCCATGCCGACGCCGTCTTCGTGCTGGGGATCCAGTCCACGCGCGGGATCGCCAATGCGTTCTTCAGCCATCTGGAGTATCTGCGCCCGCGGGTAAGCTATTCCGAAGGGCTCTCCGGTAGCTGGGTGGAGTCGCTTAACTCCGGCTTTGCTAACCCGTATATCGTGCTGACCGATACCCGCGCCTACTCCGCAATTGCCCGCCAGTACTGCCGCGTGGCGAGCGAAAAAGGCCTGGCGATGGCGCTGATCACCGATATCTGGTGCCCGTGGGCGCGGGATTACCCGATTGATTTACTCCAGGTGAAGACCGATACCGGCCATTTCTGGGACTCGCTGGCGCCGGTGAGCTGTCTGTTCAACCTGCTGCTGTCGGGCGTTGTGGAGGCGCTGGGGGAAGCGCTGCCGGAACGTCTGGCAATCAACCGACAACTACAACAAGAATTTGGTCAATTTGAACGCTAAAGGAGCGGAGCTATGCCTGAAGAGAGTCAACTGATTGATGTGGCGAAAACTTTTCCCACGCTGCATATCGATCTGAAATACGCGACCGCCGATAACATTACCGGCCACCCGATCTATCAGCACGCCGCGTGCCTGCTGCACACGGATGCCGCCACCGCGCTGGCGAAATCGATCAGTATCGCCGCGCTGGCCGGTCTGAAGCTGGTGGTCTACGACGCCTATCGCCCCCAGCAGGCACAGGCGCAACTGTGGGATGCCTGCCCCAATCCGGAATACGTGGTGGATGTCGCGATTGGCTCGAACCACAGCCGGGGCACTGCCATTGACGTCACGCTGATGGATGAACACGACAACGTGCTGGATATGGGCGCCGGGTTTGACGAAATGCACGACCGTTCTCATGCCTGGCACCCTTCCGTTCCGCCCGAGGCGCAGCGAAATCGTCTGCTCCTGAACGCCGTGATGTACGGCGGCGGTTTTGTGGGCATCAGCAGCGAGTGGTGGCATTTCGAGCTGCCGAACGCCGCCAGCTATCCGCTGTTAGATGACCAGTTCGCCTGTTATCCGACCACACACTCACTGTAATTCTGGAGCCCGGCCATGAAAACAACGCTGCTTACAACCCTGATTGCCGCTACGCTCGCCCTGAGCACCCTTCCCGCTCTGGCGGCGGTGCCAAAAGATATGCTGGTGATAGGGAAAGCTGCCGATCCGCAAACGCTGGATCCGGCGGTCACTATCGATAACAACGACTGGACGGTGACCTACCCCTCGTACCAGCGTCTGGTGAAATACAAGCCTGGCACCACGGAGGTGGAAGGCGATCTGTCGACGGGCTGGAAGGCGTCAGACGACCAGAAAGTGTGGACGTTCACCCTGGCAGATAATGCAAAATTCGCCGACGGCACGCCGGTGACCGCCGAAGCGGTCAAGCTGTCGTTTGAACGTCTGCTTAAAATCAACCAGGGACCTTCCGAAGCGTTCCCGAAAGATTTGAAAGTGGACGCAGTGGATGAGCATACGGTGAAATTCACCCTCAGCCAGCCGTTTGCCCCGTTCCTCTACACGCTGGCCAATGACGGCGCGTCGATCATCAACCCGGCGGTGCTGAAGGCCAATGCCGCCGACGACGCACGCGGTTTCCTGGCGCAAAACACCGCGGGTTCCGGACCGTTTATGCTGAAAAGCTGGCGGAAAGGTCAACAGCTGGTGATGGTGCCCAACCCACACTGGCCAGGTGATAAGCCGCACTTTAAGCGCGTCTCGGTGAAGATTATCGGTGAAAGCGCCTCGCGTCGCCTGCAACTTTCCCGTGGCGATCTGGATATCGCCGACGCCCTGCCGGTGGATCAGCTTGCTGCTCTGAAGCAGGAAGGCAAAGTGGCCGTGGCGGAATACCCGTCCCTGCGGGTGACCTACCTCTATCTGAACAACAGTAAGCCTCCAATGAATCAGGTGGATTTGCGCCGCGCGGTCTCCTGGGCGACCGATTACCAGGGGATGGTGAAAGGCATTCTCAGCGGGAACGGCAAGCAGATGCGCGGCCCGATCCCGGAGGGCATGTGGGGCTTCGATGCGAACGCCATGCAGTACAGCTTTGACGAGGCCAAAGCCAAAGCGGCGCTGGAGAAAGTCAAAGATAAACCTGCCAGCCTGACGTTCCTCTACTCCGATAACGACCCGAACTGGGAGCCTATCGCCCTCTCCACGCAGGCGAGCCTGGGCAAGCTGGGGATTAACGTCAAGCTCGAGAAACTGGCGAACGCCACCATGCGCGACCGCGTCGGCAAAGGTGATTATGACATTGCGATTGGTAACTGGAGCCCGGACTTCGCTGACCCGTACATGTTCATGAACTACTGGTTCGAATCGGACAAAAAAGGGCTGCCGGGGAACCGCTCATTCTATGAGAACAAAGAGGTCGATGCATTATTGCAGGCGGCACTGAAAACCACCGATCAGGCGGAACGCACCAAAGATTACCAGCAGGCGCAGAAAGTGGTGATTGACGAGGCGGCTTACGTTTATCTGTTCCAGAAGAACTACCAGCTGGCGATGAACAAAGAGGTCAAAGGCTTCACCTTTAATCCGATGCTTGAGCAGGTCTTTAACATCGCCACCATGAGTAAGTAACGGCCCACGCCGGGGGGAAGTGTATGACGTTCTGGAGCATTGTGCGCCAGCGCTGCTGGGGGTTAATCCTGGTGGTGGCCGGTGTCTGTATTATTACTTTTATTATTTCACACCTGATCCCCGGCGATCCGGCCCGCCTGCTGGCCGGTGATCGCGCCAGCGATGAAATCGTGCAGGGCATCCGCCAGCAGCTGGGGCTGGATCAACCACTCTATATTCAGTTTGGCCGCTACGTTGAGGCGCTGGCACATGGCGATCTGGGCACGTCTATTCGCACCGGTCGCCCCGTTGCGGAAGATTTGAAAGCTTTTTTCCCCGCTACGCTGGAGCTTGCCTTTTGCTCCCTGCTGCTGGCGCTGGTGATTGGCGTGCCGCTGGGCATTTTATCGGCGGTGTACCGTAACCGCTGGCTGGATCACCTGGTGCGACTGATGGCGATGACGGGCATCTCGACGCCTGCCTTCTGGCTGGGACTGGGAGTTATCGTTCTGTTCTACGGGCAACTGCAAATTCTGCCCGGCGGCGGCAGGCTGGACGACTGGCTCGATCCGCCCGCCCACGTTACCGGTTTTTATCTGCTGGACGCTCTGCTGGAAGGCAACGGCGAGGTGTTTTTCAACGCCCTGCAGCACCTGATTTTACCCTCCCTGACCCTGGCCTTCGTGCATCTGGGTATTGTGGCGCGTCAGGTGCGTTCCGCGATGCTGGAGCAACTGAGCGAGGATTATATTCGTACCGCCCGCGCGAGCGGGTTGCCGGGCTGGTACATCGTCCTGCGCTACGCCTTACCCAACGCCATGATCCCCTCCATTACCGTGCTCGGGCTGGCGCTGGGCGATCTGCTGTACGGGGCGGTGCTTACCGAAACCGTGTTTGCCTGGCCGGGAATGGGGGCCTGGGTGGTGACCTCCATTCAGGCGCTGGACTTCCCCGCCGTCATGGGCTTCGCGGTCGTGGTATCGCTGGCCTATGTCTTCGTTAATCTGGTGGTGGATCTGCTGTACCTGTGGATCGACCCGCGAATCGGGCGCGGAGGTGCCGAATGATGTTAACTCAGGAAACGCCCGTCCCTGTTAGCACCGCTAAACAGCGCATCAACTGGGCAAAGCTGTTCTGGATGTTACGCAAAAGCCCGCTCACGCTGATCGGCGGGGTCATTATGATCGTGATGCTGCTGATGATGGTGGTCTCGCCGTGGATAGTCCCGCACGATCCGAACGCGCTGGATCTGACCGCGCGCTTGCAGGCACCGTCAGCCCAGCACTGGTTTGGCACCGATGAGGTGGGCCGGGATCTGTTCAGCCGCGTGCTGGTGGGCAGCCAGCAGTCCATCACAGCGGGGCTGGCGGTGGTGGTGATTGCGGGCGGCATCGGTTCGCTGCTCGGCTGTTTGTCCGGCGTACTTGGCGGGCGCGGCGACGCCATCATTATGCGCATCATGGACATTATGCTCTCCATCCCCTCGCTGGTGCTGACGATGGCCCTGGCCGCCGCGCTCGGCCCAAGCCTGTTTAACGCGATGCTGGCGATTGCGATTGTACGCATTCCGTTTTACGTGCGGCTGGCACGCGGGCAAACGCTGGTGGTGCGCCAGTTCACCTACGTGCTGGCCGCCCGCACCTTTGGCGCATCGCGCTGGCACCTGATCAGCTGGCATATCCTGCGTAACGCCCTGCCGCCGCTGATCGTACAAGCGTCGCTGGATATCGGCAGCGCCATTCTGATGGCCGCCACGCTGGGCTTTATTGGATTAGGCGCGCAGCAGCCCACCGCCGAATGGGGCGCGATGGTGGCCGTGGGGCGTAACTACGTGCTTGACCAGTGGTGGTACTGCGCGTTTCCGGGGGCGGCAATTCTGATCACGGCAGTTGGGTTTAATCTGTTTGGCGATGGTCTTCGCGACCTGCTGGATCCCAAATCAGGAGGGAAGCAGTCATGAGTGATTCCGTATTATCGATTGAAGATTTGCACCTGAGCTTCCCCATTTTTCGCGGTGACGTCCACGCGCTCAACCACGTCTCGCTGGAGATTGGCCGGGGTGAAATTGTCGGCGTGGTGGGCGAATCCGGCTCGGGAAAATCGGTCACCGCGATGCTGGCGATGCGCCTGCTGCCGGAAGGCAGTTACCATGTTCACCATGGCCGTGTCACGCTGCTCGGGGAAGATGTGCTGAACGCGTCGGAAAAACAGCTTCGTCAGTGGCGCGGCGCCAGGGTGGCGATGATTTTTCAGGAGCCGATGACGGCGCTTAACCCCACGCGCCGGATTGGCAGGCAGATGGTGGAGGTGATCCGCCAGCATCAGTCGCTTTCCCGCCGCGACGCGCGGCAGAAGGCGATCTCCCTGCTGGGCGAAATGCAAATCCCGGATGCGGCGCAGGTAATGGATCGCTATCCGTTTGAGCTTTCCGGCGGTATGCGCCAGCGGGTAATGATCGCCCTTGCCTTCTCCTGCGAGCCGGAGCTGATCATCGCTGATGAACCCACTACCGCGCTGGATGTGACCGTCCAGCTTCAGGTGCTGCGTCTGCTGAAACATAAAGCGCGCGCCAGCGGAACGTCGGTGCTGTTTATCAGTCACGATATGGCGGTGGTGTCGCAGCTTTGTGACCGGATGTACGTTATGTACGCGGGCAGCGTGATCGAAAGCGGCAGCACGCAGACCTTGATCCACCATCCTGTGCACCCCTATTCGATTGGCCTGCTGCGGTGTGCCCCGGAAAATGGTGAACCGCGCGAGATCCTCCCGGCCATTCCCGGCACGGTACCTAACCTCAGCCACCTCCCGCGCGGATGTGCTTTTCGCGAACGCTGTTTTGCTGCCGGGGCGAAATGCAGCGAAACGCCGCGCTTAATTTCCACGGGCGCAGAAGGCCAGCAGGCTGCCTGCTGGTACCCACAACAGGAGAGACGCCATGTCTGAGGTACTGCTGGAACTGGATAGCGTGCATGTGAATTTTCCTGCGCGCAAAAACTGGCTGGGGCGCGTGACGGAACAGGTACACGCCCTTAACGGCATGGATCTCCGGATCCATCGCGGCGAAACGCTGGGCGTTGTGGGGGAATCCGGCTGTGGAAAGAGCACGCTGGCGCAGCTGCTGATGGGCATGCTCAAACCGAGTACCGGTGCCTGTCAGCGCGCGAATGCGGCGGGTGGTATGCAGATGGTATTTCAGGACCCGCTCTCGTCCCTCGATCCGCGTTTACCCGTCTGGCGCACCATCACCGAGCCGGTGTGGATACAGCAACGTCGCGGCGAACGGGAGCGTCGTCAGTTGGCTGAAACGCTGGCGCAGCAGGTTGGGATTCGAGCGGAATATCTTGACCGCCTGCCGCATGCGTTTTCGGGCGGACAGCGCCAGCGAATCGCTATTGCCCGGGCGCTCTCTTCGGATCCGGACATCATCGTGCTGGATGAACCCACCAGCGCGCTGGATATTTCCGTCCAGGCACAGATCCTCAATTTGCTGGTTGCCCTGCAACAGCAGCGAAATCTGACCTACGTGCTGATCTCGCACAACGTCTCGGTGGTCCGGCACATGAGCGACCGGGTGGCGGTAATGTATCTGGGGCAAATCGTGGAACTGGGGCCGACGGACCAGGTGCTGGGTCAGCCGCGCCATCCGTATACGCAGCTACTGCTTGACTCCGTTCCCCGGACCGGAGAACCGCTGGATGAGGATCTTGCGTTGCGAAAAACCGATCTTCCCGGTAATCGCCACCTGCCCGTTGGGTGCTATTTCCGCGACCGCTGTTCGCTGGCGACGCAGGGATGTGAACAGCCGCAACAACTCCAGCCCTCTTCCGCAAGCCGAAACGTGCGCTGCTGGCGTAACCGTTAAAAATGAGCCGGGCATGCGCCCGGCCCGATATCAGTTCAGTTTGTAATCCAGCGTGATTTCCGCTTTCAACAGCTGCGAGACCGGGCAACCGGCCTTGGCTTTCTGGATAATGCCGTCGAACTGCTGCGGATCGATACCCGGTACCGTCACCTTGCTTTGCAGCGCGACTTTGCTGATGGCAAAACCGCTGTCGGTTTTATCCAGCGAGACATCCGCCGTGGTATCGATGGAATCGGCGGTATAACCCGCTTCGCCCAGCATTAGCGACAGGGCCATAGAGAAACAGGCCGCGTGCGCTGCGCCAATCAGCTCTTCCGGGTTAGTCCCTTTCTCGCCCTCGAAGCGGGTGTTAAAGCCGTAAGGTTGCTGGTTAAGGACGCCACTTTCGGTCGATACCGTCCCTTTGCCGCGTTTGATGTCGCCAGACCAGTGTGCTGAACCGTGCTTATGAATCGTCATTCTTGCTCTCCTTTTGGCTTACAAAGGGATAAGTATAGGACGCATAATCTATTTTGCAGGGAAGACAGACTAGTCCGATCGCGTGGCAAGGTGGTTTGCCAGCGCGTCGAGGAACACACGCTGCGCCGCAGGCTGATAGTCTCGCGACTGATAAATACCAAAAATGCCGATCGGTTTTGGCGTATAGGCGCTGAGCACCGGCACCAGGCTTCCCTGCCGTAGCGCCGCGTCGGCCTCGCGCTCGGGCAGCATGGCAATACCACAGTGATTTATCGCCGCCTCCATCAGCAGAGATGAGATGCTGGCGCTGAGATTGCCGCTGACCGCCGTCGTGATCGGCTCCCCTGCCGGCGTTAAAAAACGCCACGACTGACCGGCAAAAAAGCTGTAATGCAGGCAGTTGTGCCGGGCTAAGTCTTCCAGCTCCTCTGGAACGCCCCGGCTTGCAAGGTAGTGCGGCGAAGCGCAAAGCACGGACCGACACTCTCCCAACCGGCGAGCGATCATACCCGGTTCGGGGTTATCGGTAATGCGGATCGCCACGTCAATTCGCTCGCCCACCAGGCTCACCGGATGGTTGTTAACATCCAGCTCAATGCGCAGTTGAGGGTAACGCTGCAACAGATCGGGCAGCACCGGAGCGATAATCTGCATCGCGGTAAAATGCGCGCAGGCGACACGAAGCGTGCCTGAGGGTAAATCCTTCACTGACTGATCTTCAATTTCCTGAGAAATTTGCGATAGCGTGCGCGTCTTTTGCAGGACTTTCTCCCCCGCCGCCGTCAGCGTCAGCTTGCGGGTGGAGCGGTTAACCAGCCGCGCCCCAGCCCACTTCTCCATCTGCTCCAGATAACGGCTCACCATCGGACGGGAGATCCCCAGCGCCCGCGCCGCCGCGCTTAAACTCCCCAGCTCACAGATGCGGTTGTACACCTGGGCGGCAATAACGCGATCCATTTTGACCTCCATTTGCTCGATCTACGAAACTAAGCATCTCCTGTTTCAGGAATTCTGGCAAATGAAGAGATCCGTACAATAGAGACTTTCCTGAAGAACAGAGACCTGACCATGACAATCGCCCGCCTTGCTTTGCTGACAACCCTTTTCACTCCGGCCGTCTTTGCCGCGCCGTTGGCCGTTGATACGTATAACCCGCAGGAAAAAGGCATTTTTGCCGTTTCTTCCACGCTGGTATCTGGTCCGAAAGAGGCGGTACTGTTTGACGCCCAGTTCAGCGTGAAAGATGGCGAAGCGCTGGTAGAAAAAATTCGCCACAGCGGTAAAACGCTGAACAAAATCGTGATTACTTCCGGCGATCCGGATTTCTATTTCGGCCTGCAACCGCTGATGAAAGCCTTCCCTAATGCCAAAGTTGTCGCCACGCAACAGGTGGTGGACCATATCAGGGCCACAAAAGACGCGAAGCTCGCCTTCTGGGGGCCACAGATGAAAGATGGCGCGCCGACGCAGCTCTACGTGCCGCAAGTGCTTGCCTCAACCACCTTTATGATTGACGGTGAGAGAGTAAGCATTGAAGAGCCTGAAAGCTATGCGGCGTACGTCTGGATCCCATCCGCCAAAACCATCCTCGGCGGCACGGGCGTCTCATGGGGCATTCACGTCTGGACGGCGGATACCCAAACGCCGGAAAGCCGTAAAAAGTGGCAGCAGACGCTGGATAGCATGGCTGCCCTTAAGCCCGAACGCGTTATTCCGGGCCACTACCTTGGGACACCGCCAGCGGGTACCGGCGCTATCGACTTTACCCGTCGCTATCTACAGCAGTTTGAACAGGCCCTCACGACACATAAAGCGTCTACCGACGTCATCATCGCGATGAAAAAACAGTGGCCGAACCTTGCGGAAGCCAGTTCGCTGGAACTGAGTGCCAAAGTGAATACCGGCGAAATGAAGTGGTAATAAGCTGATTATCTCCTGCTATATTTAAATTTTTTATAGCAGGAGTTTACTATGACATCATCAGTAAGGGGTATTGACCATATCGGTATTACGGTGCCCGACATTGAAAAAGCCACCCTATTTTTTGAACGCGCTTTCGGCGCACAGGTTTTATATCATTCTGTCGATGCAGAAACCGATAATATCGATCAGCCCGCCCAGCAGCACACCTTAAAATTATTTCCCGGCACTAAAATTCATGCCATTCGCATGCTTGTTATGCCGCACGGACCCGGCATAGAACTTTTCGAAATGCATGGCCCTGAACAGGGAATGCCCGCTCGCGCCAGCGACTTTGGACTTCAGCATTTTGCTGTTTATGTTGATGATTTTGATAGTGCCATCGCGGCTTTCACCGCCGCCGGCGGCGAGATGTTCACCGCGCCGAAGCCGCTTAGCTTTCCGGATGAGCAAGGTGAAGGCAATGCTTTCTGCTATGGTCAAACCCCCTGGGGCAGCATTGTGGAATTGATCTCCTGGCCGACGCCCATGCCTTATGAAAAAACCACGAATTTACGCCGCTGGAAACCCTGAGTTTTATTTCTGTGCTACGGGAGATGTTATTTTTAATTCCAGGACGAATCTGAACCACAACGGCAAAAATATTTGCCAATCTGAATGTGAATTACGATTTTGCACGCCGTAACATTAAACAGACAACGACACGGAGGCAGCATGTTTACTTATTACCCGGCACATACCACAGCAGCACAACCGGAACTTGTTAACGCGATCGCACAAGGTCTTCACGCCGAGCACGGTGTTGTTACTGAAGATGACATTTTGATGGAACTGACCAAGTGGGTGGAAGCCACGGACAATGACATCCTCAGTGACATCTACCAGCAAACCATCAACTATGTGGTTAGTGGGCGAAACGCACCTCTGTAAAAACCTGCTATGCTGGATCTGCAACCTAAGGGGTTACATTTCGTTTGCGTAAGCAAGCTTGTCCTTAAAACTATCAACAGGATTGAGGAGTTAACATGAAATCGAACCGTCAGGCACGCCATATTCTGGGACTGAACTACAAGCTTTCTAACCAGCGTAAAGTGGTTATTGAGGAGGGTAGCGAAACGCAAGTTACCCACGCCACCGGCAGGAAACGCCCTTCCGGCAAGTAAGTTCCGGCACGAAATTCACAACACCATCGGTAATCCCGATGGTGTTTTTGTTTATGTGTTGCGGTAATTAATATTCAGCTCCTTTATAATACCAACCGACCGCACCCCGTAGCACAGGCCAGAAAGATGACAAACAGCAGTGTCAGGGACGGATCTTCTTAAAAAGAGTGAGTGACATGGACAACAAACTGAAAAAACATCGTTCCCTTTATATTCCTTACGCCGGTCCGGTTTTACTGGAGTTCCCCCTTCTGAACAAAGGCAGCGCCTTTAGCATGGAAGAGCGCAGCAGCTTTAACCTGCTGGGCCTGCTGCCTGAAGTGGTTGAAACCATTGAAGAACAGGCAGAACGTGCCTGGATCCAGTATCAGGGCTTTAAAACCGAAATCGATAAACACATCTACCTGCGTAATATTCAGGACACCAACGAAACCCTCTTCTACCGCCTCGTGCAGAACCATCTTGAAGAGATGATGCCCGTCATTTACACCCCCACCGTCGGCGCGGCGTGTGAACGCTTCTCAGAGATCTACCGTCGTTCCCGCGGTGTGTTCATCTCTTATCAGAACCGTCACAACATGGATGACATTCTGCAAAACGTGCCTAACCACAACATCAAGGTGATCGTGGTGACCGATGGCGAACGTATTCTGGGCCTCGGTGACCAGGGCATTGGCGGGATGGGGATCCCCATCGGTAAGCTCTCGCTGTATACCGCCTGCGGCGGGATCAGCCCGGCCTACACCCTGCCGGTGGTACTTGACGTGGGGACCAATAACCAGCAACTGTTGAACGATCCGCTGTACATGGGCTGGCGTCACCCGCGCATTACCGACGACGAGTACTATCAGTTTGTGGATGATTTCATCCAGGCCGTGAAGCACCGCTGGCCTGACGTGCTGTTGCAGTTCGAAGACTTCGCACAGAAAAACGCCATGCCGCTGCTGAACCGCTACCGCGATGAGATCTGCTCGTTCAACGATGACATTCAGGGCACTGCGGCAGTGACCGTCGGTACGCTGATTGCTGCGAGCCGTGCGGCAGGCAGCCAGCTCAGCTATCAGAAAATTGTCTTCCTGGGTGCAGGCTCCGCGGGCTGCGGCATCGCCGAGCAAATTATTGCCCAGACCCAGCGCGAAGGCTTAAGCGAAGAGCTGGCCCGCTCCCGCGTCTTTATGGTGGACCGTTTTGGCCTGCTGACCGACGGCATGCCAAACCTGCTCCCGTTCCAGACCAAACTGGTGCAGAAGCGCGAAAACCTGAAAAACTGGGATACGGATAACGAAGTGCTCTCGCTTCTTGACGTGGTGCGCAACGTGAAGCCGGACATTCTGATCGGCGTGTCCGGGCAGACCGGCCTCTTCACGGAGGAGATTATTCGCGAGATGCACAAGCACTGCGAACGCCCTATCGTGATGCCGCTATCTAACCCGACTTCACGCGTGGAGGCAACGCCGCAGGACATCATCGCATGGACCGAAGGTAAGGCACTGGTCGCAACCGGCAGTCCGTTTGATCCGGTGGTGTGGAAGGACAAACTCTACCCCATCGCGCAGTGCAATAACTCCTATATCTTCCCGGGTATTGGTCTGGGAGTTATCGCCTCCGGCGCGTCCCGCATCACCGACGAAATGCTTATGTCCGCGAGCGAAACGCTGGCAGGTCACTCTCCGCTGGTGAATAACGGTGAAGGCCTGGTACTGCCGGAGCTGAAAGACATTCACAAAGTGTCCCGCGCAATTGCCTTCGCGGTAGGCAAAATGGCGCAGCAGCAAGGCGTCGCGGTGAAAACCTCTGCCGATGCATTGCAGCAGGCGATTGATGATAACTTCTGGATGCCGGAATACCGTAGCTATCGTCGTACTTCGATTTAAATCGGAGTTTTGAACGTTCCCTCTCTTCACAAGGGAGAGGGAACGTGAAGTCCCTTCTCCCTTTTTCCTCTAATTCCCTTAATCCTGCCTATAAATGCTTTGTTGAAAGTCACTCATGATAATTTGGCTTTAAAAATGCAGCAGGATCGATCATTTGAAAAATGCATACCTAATCAAAAATCTATATTCTTTTAAAATATATAAATTTTACATAACACTTCTTGCCTAACAAATAGTTTTTCTTAAGAGTTTAGTAACGTTTTGCATCACTAAATTCATTTATTGAAAAAGGAGTTTTGAAATGGCAATCCCAGCATATCTATGGCTGAAAGATGACGGCGGCGCAGATATCAAAGGCGCGGTTGATGTGCAATATCGCGAGGGCAGTATTGAAGTATTAGGATTCGGTCATGGACTGCATCTACCGACAGATAATATGACAGGAAAAATCACGGGTACGCGCATGCATAGCGCTCTGGTTTTTGAAAAGGAGTTCGACAGTTCCAGCCCTTACTTATACAAGGCTGTAGCAAAAGGCCAAACGCTAAAAAGTGCCGAGTTTAAGTGGTACAAAATCAATGATGCTGGTCAAGAGGTCGAATACTTCAACATGTTCCTTGAGAACGTTAAAGTGGTCTCAATATGCCCGGTGATGCATGACGTAAAAAATGCAGCAATGGAAAAACATAATCATTTAGAAAATATTTCCCTCCGTTACGAGAAGATCACATGGCGACACTGTGACGGTAATATCATCTTTGCTGATTCCTGGAATGACAGATCATGAATCTCCTACAGTGCTTTTTCCACCTGAACGGAGGTACGTACGCTACTTTGTCTGTGCCCGGAGTTGGCTTTTTTCCTGCATTTTCAGGGAATGGTGACGCGACGAACCGTGCAGAAAGCGCAAATATACCTGATATCGGCCCACTCCCACCTGGTCGCTATTACATACTTTTACGTGGATTAGGGGGTTGGTATACTCAAACTAAGGATAGTGTTAACGCATTTTTCACCGGTTCGAATCGGAACGAATGGTTTGCATTATATCGCGATGACGGATTGATAAATGATGAGACTTTTGTGAAAGGCGTAAGGCGAGGTGAATTCCGGTTACACCCTATCGGGCCATCTGGCATAAGTAAGGGTTGTATTACACTTTATAGTCAGAGCGATTTTAAGATTCTGGCATCAGCCTTACTTCGAACTGGAGGGCAGCAATTGGGAAACTACATGATTGCACATGGCGTTGTGCAGGTCTATTAATGAAGGCGGCATTCCTTGTGTTGTTGTGGTGTATAGCCGTGTTTCTATCAATGTTCACACTCTACAAGATTGTTCCACCAGAAACGCAGTACGATTTTGTGGAGCTTTTTGGAATATATGGCGACGAAAGGATAATGGATTTTGTTTTGTATGTTTTCTTCGGCATGGCCATATTCATTGCGTCTGTAATCACGCTATCCCTGTATTTGCTTATACGAAAAAGATGATTCTGGGCAGCGACGCTGCCCTTCCTTTTATCACATCACGCGCTTAGTTCTGTATCCGCAACCGAAGATATCGCTTTTTGCCGCAGTAGTATGTTCATTCTATGAAAATGTTGTATAGTGATGGTTACTAATAATCACTTAACTTATAAGGAGGCCAATTATGCTGTACTGTGAAATTTTCAATGTTTCACATACATTTGGTGATCGCACCAGCTCAAGCGTTATCGGTATCGTGCTGCGATAACTTCCGCTTGAGCGAAGACACCAACCCCTGAAATCCCTTCTCTCGGGCTTACTGAGTTATCGTCAGCGATGTTTGACGAGGCATAAACATGCCTGTAACTCTTGGGTAAGCAACAATGAGCACTTTACTCACTGCACAATCTTTACGTGTTGATACGGCGTTTGGCACGCTATTCGACTCCCTCTCCTTTACGCTGAAAAAAGGCGACCGTATTGGCCTGCTGGGCGACAACGGCTGCGGCAAAAGTACGTTGCTGAAGGTGTTGGACGGCACAGACTCCCCTGCTGCCGGAACCGTCGCATTGGCCGGATACTGTCTGATGGCGCGCGTTGAGCAACACCTGCCAGAAGCCATTTATCCCCTGACCATGCTGGATGCCGTGCTGGCGCAACTGCCCGCGACTGAACGCGAGAGTCTGCACTGGAAAGCTGAAACGCTGCTGGCGGGTATGGGCTTTACACCGCAGGACATGGCCTTAACGTCGGCAACGCTGAGCGGCGGGCAGCACACGCGTCTCCTGCTGGCGCGGGCGCTGATCGGCGATCCAGATCTGTTACTGCTGGACGAACCGAGTAACCACCTCGATTTGCCGACCCTGCTCTGGCTGGAACAGTTTTTACAGAACTGGTCCGGCAGCTTTGTGCTGGTCTCACACGACAGGCAACTATTGGATGCCGTCACCAACGGCAGCTGGATCCTGCGCGATAAGATGTTGCACTACTTCGCCCTTCCCTGCACCGCCGCGCGTCAGGCGCTCGTAGCCAAAGACGAAAGTGATGCGCTGCGGCATAAGGCGGAGCAAAAGGAGATTGATCGCGTAACCGCCAGTGCCAGACGGCTGGCCACCTGGGGCAAGGTCTACGATAACGAAGATCTGGCCCGCAAAGCCAAACAGATGGAAAAGCAGGTCGAACGGCTTAAGGAGAGTCAGACAGAGCTCACCGCAGGCAGTCCGTGGACATTAACCCTGCGCGGTGACGCCCTGCGGGCAGACCGGCTACTGGAGATGGAAAACCTAAGCGTAGCGCCTGAGCCTGGCCTGTCTGAGCTGTTTCACGTCGACATTGCGCGGCTTAGAAGTGGCGATCGCGTGGCTATCGTCGGGCGTAATGGCTGCGGCAAATCATCACTGATGAAGCTTATCTGGCGGCATTTTTCAGGTGAACCTTCAGAGGCTGGCCTGAAACTTCATCCTCGCGTGTCGCCAGGCTATTACGATCAGACGCTGAATCAGCTTTCGGAGGAGGCAACAATCTTTGACGCGCTGGAGCCTTTCGCGCCAGATCCGCAGACCCGTAAAATGGCCCTCATCAGTGCCGGGTTCCCGTGGGCGCGTCACGGACAAAAAGTCAGTACGCTGAGCGGTGGGGAACGTTCGCGCCTGCTGTTCATCGGCCTGACGCTTGCTCGCTATAGCCTTCTGATGCTGGATGAGCCAACCAACCACCTGGACATGGAAGGCAAAGAGGCGCTGGCGGAAACACTGCAACAGTTTGAAGGCGGAGTGCTGCTGGTGAGCCACGATCGTCAGTTAATTAGCCAGAGCTGTAACCGCTACTGGCTGATTGAGGACGGCAGGCTTAACGAATGGCACGATGCGGAGGCGGTGTTTGAGCGCCTGCGTGCGGGCACCGGTCCGGTGGTGCCTGAGGCGTCGAAGACTGCATCGAAGGCACCACCTTCAGCGTCTGACGATCTGCTCGAACGCCTGGTTGCCCTGGAAATGCTGCTGGAAGAGGATTTGGCGCGCAAGCCAAAACACCAAAAACCGCAGTTGCAGGCGCAATGGCGAAGAGAGATTGAGGAGATAGAAGCCCAACTATAAATCTGTACCCGGCGGTCGTTACGCCGGGTTTTTTACGTTAGCGTTTTCCCCTACTGATTATTAGAGGATCACCGTATTCTTAATCTGAAACTGAATTAATTGATGACATTATGTTGCGGTTGCCTTGCATTACAGCGCCAAAGTATTAATCCTTAATGGGTATTACACCTGCTATGCAGATACTCATTAGTAAAAGGAGAAACACATGAAGGCTGCTGTTGTCACTCAGGATCATCAGGTTAATGTCACAGAAAAAACCTTACGCGCGCTCAAACATGGTGAAGCGCTGCTGAAGATGGAGTGCTGTGGCGTTTGCCATACCGATCTCCATGTTAAGAATGGCGATTTTGGCGACAAAACCGGGGTGATCCTCGGCCACGAAGGGATTGGTATCGTCAAAGAGATTGGTCCTGGCGTCACGTCGCTAAAAGTAGGCGATCGTGCAAGCGTGGCGTGGTTCTTCGAAGGCTGTGGCCACTGTGAATATTGTAATACCGGCAACGAAACGCTGTGCCGTGACGTGAAAAACGCGGGTTACTCCGTTGACGGCGGCATGGCGGAAGAGTGCATCGTAACCGCGGATTACGCGGTTAAAGTTCCGGACGGACTGGACTCTGCGGCGGCCAGCAGCATCACCTGCGCCGGGGTCACCACCTACAAAGCGGTAAAAGTCTCTGACATCAAACCCGGCCAGTGGATTGCGATCTATGGCCTGGGCGGTCTGGGCAACCTCGCGCTGCAATACGCCAAAAATGTCTTCAATGCGAAAGTTATCGCCATTGACGTGAATGACGAGCAGCTGAAGCTCGCTGCCAGCATGGGCGCAGACTTAACCGTGAACTCCCGCAGTGAAGATGCGGCAAAAGTGATTCAGGAGAAAACCGGCGGTGCACATGCGGCGGTGGTGACGGCGGTAGCGAAAGCGGCCTTCAACTCTGCCGTTGACGCAGTTCGCGCCGGTGGCCGCGTGGTGGCTGTTGGCCTGCCGCCGGAAGCGATGAGCCTGGATATTCCACGTCTGGTCCTGGATGGGATTCAGGTAGTGGGTTCCCTGGTGGGTACCCGTCAGGATCTGCTCGAAGCCTTCCAGTTTGCGGCTGAAGGTAAGGTGAAACCGAAAGTTACGCTGCGCCCACTGGAAGATATCAACGCCATCTTTAAAGAGATGGAACAGGGCCAGATCCGTGGCCGTATGGTGATTGATTTACGTTCTTAACCGCGGTGGCCGGGTAGCGGCTCTGCCCTGCCCGGCTTTTCACGTGGACGAACGGCGATCGGAAATCCATTCCTGAACCTCGATCTGGAACGTGTCCGGCGCTTTTCGATACATCTTCCGCGCCAGATCCAGGATGGTATGGCGCCCTAACTCCTCTTCCATCCGCTGCTGCGCGCTGTCCATAACCGATCGCACCCCGCACGGTCCGTCACAGACCCAGGCCGGTGGCGTTTCATCAAATACCGCCAGGCGCTGACGCACTTCCCGACATTCGAACATATTCTTATCGCCGTCGATGGCGTGCGCCACGTCCAGCACGCTGATCAGCTCTGCCGGACGCGCCAGCCGGAATCCTCCCCCCTTGCCTTCAGTGCTGATAACCAGCCCCGCGCGTGACAAACGAGTGAAAATCTTCCCAAGATAGTCGTACGGTACGCCCTGCAAGGCCGCCATTTCCCGGACGCTCATCTCACGCTCATTGCCTTTTGCATCCACCATACACATCAGGCTATGAATGCCATATTCCACACCAGAACTGTAAAACGCCATGGCTCACTCCGGGTTATTGTTCGCTGCATTATAACGAATTTTAACTCAGAAAGAAGTTGTCGCAGTTAACTCCGACAAGTATAGTGGCAGTTATGTCAGACACACAGCCTGACGAACAAAAGGATCGAGTATGAAAAAGCAGATTTTAATTGTGGGTAGTGGGTTTTCCGGTATGTGGGCTGCGGTCAGCGCCGCGCGTCTTTCTGCTCTGGAAGGTAATAATAGCCTCAGCATTGCCGTGCTGGCCCCGGTGCCGGAACTGCGCGTTCGTCCACGTTTTTATGAAGAGAACGTGTCGACGATGGTCGCGCCACTGACCGAACTGTTTGCTGAGCTGGGTATTGCCTTTATTTCGGGCGAAGCACAACGTATTGATACCTCATCTAAAACCGTTTTGTATCGCGATTCAAACGGCGCCATTGCCGAAGTCAACTGGGAACGTCTGATCCTCGCAACCGGTAGCCAGACTAAACGTCCGCCGATTGCCGGTCTGACTGAATACGCATTTGATATCGACCAACTCGACTCCGCCAGGCTGTTCGAGCAACATCTTGATTCGCTGGTTTCGCGCCCCTCCACCCCAGAACGCAATACCGTGGTCGTGTGTGGCGGCGGTTTTACCGGCATTGAGCTGGCAACGGAACTCCCTGCTCGTCTTCGCACCCGCTTCGGCGCCAATACAAAGACTAAAGTAATCGTAGTTGAAAGGGGTGAAACCATTGGCGGGCGTTACAGCGAGGCGCTGCGTAACACCATTGAAGAAGCAAGCAACGCTCTGGACGTTGAATGGCGTTTAAACAGTGAAATTGAAGCTATTGATGCCAGCGGCGTGACGCTGAAAAACGGAGAGCGCATTGCCAGCGCGACTGTAGTGTGGACGGCAGGGGTAGAAGCTAACCCCCTCAGCCTGCAAATTGACGGGGAACGCGACACTCAGGGACGCCTTATCGTCACCGACACGTTGCAGGTCCCTGCGCATCCGGAGGTTTACGCGACGGGTGATATGGCGCACGCCAAAACGGACGATGCGGGCAACACGGCACTGATGACCTGCCAGCACGCGATCCAGCTGGGGAAATTCGCCGGACATAACGCAGCTGCCAGCCTGTTAAATCTGGAGCCGTACCCTTACCGTCAGGTGAATTACGTCACCTGTCTGGATCTGGGTGGCTGGGGCGCGGTGTACACCGAGGGCTGGGAACAGCGTGTTAAATCCGTGCGCGAGGAAGGCAAAAAGATCAAAGTCGCCATCACCAACGAACTGATTTACCCGCCAGCAGCAGACAAAGCAGTCGCATTTGCCGCCGCTGACCCGCTGGCGAAATTCGTGTAGTCCCCTCCTGTGCCCGCGACCAGCGGGCAAAGCGTGAAATCAGGCCAGCGCTCCTGCGTTGGCCTGACGCTTTTTGGCACATAAAAAACCGTACATCAACAGAGAGGTCATTGCTGAGAAGGATAAGATCGCTGCCGGAAGCGTGACATAGCTCCAGCTAAAGCCGAGCGTAATCATCATTCCACCGAAATACGCGCCTATTGCGCTGCCGAGGTTAAACGCCATTTGCCCGCCTGCGGCGCCCAGCATCTCGCCGCCTTTCGCATTTTGCAGCAGCAGTATTTGCAGCGGCGCAGAGAGCGCAAACAGCCCGGCGCAGCAGACGAACCCCATTACCAGTGAAGCTGTTTTAAGCTCGCCAAACGCGAACAGTAACAGCAGCGAAGCCACAATCACCATGTCGGTGGTGGCAGCAATGCGCAGCGGGCTAAAGCGCGACGACAGCTTGCCGCTGAAGACATTACCCAGCACCATGCCCAGCCCCATCAGCATCATGATCGCGGTCATGACGCCCTCGGAAAAGCCTGACACGTTGACCATAAACGGCTTCACGAAGCTAAACCAGGCAAACACCCCGGCATTGCCAAACATCGTTGCGGCAAAAATTAGCCACGGTTCCGGTTTTTTCAGGAAGTGGAATTGTTCTGTCAGCCGGGTGGTTGTCGTGTCGTGAATGTCTGGCACCCACAGCAGAACAGAGAGGATCACCAGCGCATCAAAGACGGCAATCAAAAAGAAGGTGTAGCGCCAGTTAAATTCATGTCCCAGCCACGTCCCGAGCGGGACGCCAAGCAAATTGGCAACGGTCATCCCGGCAATCATCCCTGCTACAGCAACCGTCACCTTACCCGGTGGCGCAATTTTTGACAGGATTATCGCCCCCACACCGAAAATCGCGCCATGCGGGAAACCAGAGATTAAGCGCCCCGCCGCCAGCCCTATGTAGGTGTCAGAGAAGGTAAAGAGCGCGTTACCGACGACGCACATCGCCACCAGAAACAGCAGCGTTGTTTTCAGCGAAAATTTACTGGAGAACAGCGCCACAATCGGCGCGCCGATCACTACGCCAAAAGCGTAAAACGAAATCATATTTCCGGCGGAGGGAATCGAAATGCCCGTATCATGAGCCAGTTCTGTCAGCACGCCCATGATGCCAAATTCAGCCATACCCAGGCCAAAGGTAGCCAGTGCTAACGAAAAAATTGTTTTTTTCATACCGCGACCACTGTTAAAAAATACGCAGCGTGCATTATTGATTAAACTTGTATGGTGAACCAGTTCAAATCAGCTTTCTGACACATTAATCCATTCATTCAGGCCGATTACACGCTTAGTACGGCCTCGATCCCGCGACCGGCCCCATAGGGAGACCCGCCATGGTCAGTAAGAAGAAAACCCGTGTTGTTGATGATGTCGTTAAAAACGCGCCGCTCAAAACCAAAGCGTACGAGCAAGAGCTTCGCCGCCTCCATGTTGAACTGGTTAAGCTCCAGCAATGGGTGGTCGCCAAAGGGTTAAAGGTCTGTATTGTTTTTGAAGGGCGAGACGGCGCGGGTAAAGGCGGCGCCATCAAAGCCATCACCGAACGCGTCAGCCCCCGGGTGTTTCGCGTTGTTGCATTACCGGCCCCCACCGATAAAGAAAAAAGTCAGCTCTATTTTCAGCGTTACGTTCCCCATCTGCCCTCTGCTGGTGAAATCGTCATTTTTGACCGCAGCTGGTACAACCGCGCAGGCGTGGAAAGAGTAATGGGTTTCTGTACCGAAGAGCAGGCCGAAAAATTTCTTGATGGAACGCCGGTAATGGAAAAAGCGATGGTCGATGCCGGTATCATATTGTTGAAATACTGGCTTGAAGTAACGCCAAAAGAGCAGGAACGCCGCCTGCGCGATCGCATTAATGATGGTCGCAAGATCTGGAAGCTGTCTCCAATGGACATAAAATCTTTCAATCTGTGGGATGAATATACCCTCGCCCGTGATGCGATGTTTAAAGCGACCGACACCGCCTGGGCGCCGTGGTTTGTGGCGCGCTCAGAAGATAAAAAACGGGTTCGGTTGAATATTATTTCGCATCTGCTTTCACAGATCCCCTATAAAGAAATTCACGTTGACAAGGTGGATTTACCGAAACGCAAGATCGGCAAAGTGAAGCCAACAAAATATCCCTTCCGGTATATTGCAGAGCGGTTTTGATATTACTGGAAGACGGCTCGCATAATGTAGATTACCAGGGGAAACAGTATTGTTTTTTGTTGGCTGCGGTTGATAATGACCGCACCAACAAAGGAGAAAACATGAAACCGAACCGCACAGAAAGATGTGCTACGACAGAGCGCCCTACGGGGAATAGACCTCGCCCACTCTCTACAGCAGGAGAGCTCAAGCGGCAGCGTCAACAGGATCAAGGATTTATTAAAGCAATGAATGAATTAACGGCCAAAGCCGGGTTATTATCGGATGACCCTTATTTCGGAGGGCTTTGATGTGTTTTCAGTTTGACGTTTACCGCAATCCATCAAACAGAACGTGTGAATATCAACCCTATTTTATGATTATTCAGCACGATTATTATGACGACTTATCAACGAGACTTATTGTCCCGTTAAGCTATCACAATCATTTAAGAGGATATTCAAACGCTGCAACGCCACTGGTGAACCTTGAATTCCAGACATATTTTCTTAATACAGCCAACATCACACACGTGGAGACAAAAAAACTTAATAATAAGGATTATGTATGTAATCTGCGCAGTGCAAGAAGCAGTGTTCTTGCAGGAATTGATGCGTTAATTACCAATACGTAGCTAAAAGCCGCGCAAGCGCAGCGCCGCCGGACAATGCCGACGGCGCGAGGTTTACTTCAACCCTTCCGAACTCTCTTTTTGCGCTTCAAGACGCTCAACGTCGCGGTACCAGCGCGGATGGTGCTTCTGCGCCCAGCGGCGGCTCACCTTCCCTTCAATCATGCCTTTGATCGATCCTTTCACCCAGAATGCCATATACATATGGATCAGAATGGCGTGGATCAGAATAATGGCCGAGGTCGCGTGGATCAGCAGCGCATAACGCACTACCTGAATCGGGAAATAGTGCGCAAAATACGGACGCCAGATGATCACCCCGGTCACCAGCAGCACAAAAATCATGCTCATGATGGTCCAGAACATCATCTTCTGCCCGGCGTTATATTTGCCCACCTTCGCGACTTTATGCTCGTTGCCTTTCAGAACCTCAACAATCCCTTTTAGCCACGGAATATCCTGCTTGTCAGGGATGTTGTGATGAACGAAACGTACAAACATAAACATCAGCACCACGAAAATCAGTACGCCGAAGAACGGATGCAGAATGCGCCCCATCTGCGGTGTCCCGAAGGTTTCCGTTAGCCACTGTAGCGTCGGGAAGAAGAACGAAATGCCGGATACCGCCACCAGGAAGAAGCAGATGACCACCGTCCAGTGACAGGCGCGATCGACAAATTTTGTGCGCACTATCATTTTCGACTTACTCATGATGCTCCTCCTCGTCGTCATCCACCTCTTTATTCGGCCCGATACCGATGTAGTGATAAATCAGCCCGGCAAAGGTGGCGATAAAGCCCGCCGCTGAGAGCGGCTTAAGCGCCCCTTTCCAGAGGTTGATTGAGGTATCGATCGCCGGATCCTTCGGCAGATTGTGATACAGCTCCGGCTGGTCATTGTGGTGCAGAACATACATGACGTGCGTACCGCCCACGCCCTGCGGGTTATAAATCCCGGCCTTGTCATAGCCACGCGCTTTGAGCTTATCCACCCGCTGCTGTGCCACTTCCAGCATCTCTTTTTTGGTGCCGAAGTGGATAGCCCCGGTAGGACAGGTCTTCACGCAGGCAGGCTCCTGTCCGACGCTGACGCGATCGACACACAGCGTGCATTTATAGACCCGGTTATCTTCTTTATTGAGGCGCGGGATATTAAACGGACAGCCTGCGATGCAGTAGCCGCAGCCGATACAGTTATCCTGCTGGAAGTCGACGATCCCGTTGGCGTACTGAATAATTGCACCCGCAGACGGGCATGCCTTCAGGCAGCCCGGATCTTCACAGTGCATACAGCCGTCTTTACGGATTAGCCACTCCAGCTTGCCGTTCTGGTCGGTTTCGCTAAAGCGCATCACCGTCCAGGACTTGGCGCTCAGATCAGCCGGGTTATCGTAAACGCCAACGCAGTGCCCCACCTCGTCGCGGATATCGTTCCACTCCGAGCAGGCCACCTGGCAGGCCTTACAGCCCACGCAGGAGGAGACATCGATCAGCTTGGCGACTTCTGCCTTGTAGTCCCGCGCGCGAGGCGCGGGCGTTATCGGGTTGGTCGCGGAGCGTTTAATAATGTCTTGTGTTTCCATCGCCATTTAATCGCTCCTTACGCTTTCTCGATGTTGACCAGAAACGCTTTATACTCCGGCGTTTGTGAGTTGGAATCGCCGACGTTTGGCGTCAGGGTATTGGCGATGTAACCTTTCTGCGCCACCCCTTCAAAGCCCCAGTGCAGCGGGATGCCGACGGTTTCTACCTGCTGGCCGTGTACGTTCAGACTTTGCAGACGACGGGTGACCACCGCTACCGCGCGAATAAAGCCGCGCTTGCTGCTCACCGTCACGCGATCGCCATTGGCAATGCCTTTCGCCTTCGCCAGCGTTTCGCTTATCTCCACAAACTGTTCCGGCTGCGCGATGGCGTTAAGCCGCGCATGTTTGGTCCAGGTATGGAAATGCTCAGTCAGGCGGTAGGTAGTTCCGACATACGGGAACTTGTCCTTTTTACCTAAACGCATCACGTCATCTTCATAGATACGCACTACCGGGCTGGAGACCACGTTCGGGTGCAGCGGGTTAGTGCCGAGCGGCGTTTCCATCGGCTCGTAATGTTCCGGGAACGGCCCTTCCGCCAGCTTGTCGATGGCAAACAGACGCCCCAACCCTTCCGGCTGCATGATAAACGGCCCGGTGTTGCTGTCCGGCGCGGCGGTGTTGAAGTCCGGGATATCGTTCCCCGTCCACTTCGTGCCGTTCCACTCGATCAGCATGCGTTTCGGATCCCACGGCTTACCGTTCACGTCTGCGGAGGCACGGTTGTACAGTACGCGGCGGTTCAACGGCCACGCCCATGCCCAGCCCAGCGTGTTGCCCAGGCCTGACGGATCGGCGTTATCACGGTTGGCCATCTGATTACCCTGCTCCGTCCAGCTGCCGGTGTAGATCCAGCATGACGAGGCCGTGGTGCCGTCGTCACGCAACAGCGCGAAGCTATTGAGCAACTGGCCTTTCTTCGCCACCAGATTGCCGTTGGCATCGTACAGGTCGGCCAGCGCCACGCCGTTGTTCTCTTTTGCCACCTCTTCGGACTCAGGATGATCCGGCTGCTTGTAGTTCCAGCTCATCTTCAGCAGCGGCTCTGCGCCTTTGCCGCCTTCGGTGCGGTACATTTCGCGCAGACGATGGTAAATCCCGGCCAGAATTTCGCCGTCATTACGCGCTTCACCCGGCGCATCCTGACCTTTCCAGTGCCACTGTAGCCAGCGGCCAGAGTTGGCAATAGAACCGTCCTCTTCCGCAAAGCAGGTCGATGGCAGTCGGAACACCTCGGTCTGAATGGATGCCGGATCGACATCGTTAGACTCGCCGTGGTTCTGCCAGAACGTAGACGTTTCGGTGACCAGCGGATCGATAACCACCATGTACTTCAGCTTGCTCAGGCTGCGAACGACTTTGTTTTTATCCGGGAATGACGCCACCGGGTTAAAGCCCTGGCAGATATACCCCGTGACGTCGCCCTTATCCATCATGTTGAAATACTTGATGACATCGTAAGCCTGATCCCATTTCGGCAACCACTCAAAGCCCCAGTCATTCTCTTTCTGCGCCGCATCGCCGTAGAACGATTTCATCAGACTGACGGCAAACTTTGGGTAGTTACTCCAGTAGTTCACCTGGTCCGGACGCGTCGCTTTTGGCGTGTTGGCGTCAAGCCAGCTTTGCCAGTCGGTCTGCTTCTCCGACGGCAGGGTCAGGTAACCCGGCAGGCTAGTCGACAGCAGGCCGAGATCGGTTAAGCCCTGAATGTTGGAGTGTCCGCGCAGGGCGTTCACGCCGCCACCGGCCATCCCCATGTTGCCGAGCAGCAGCTGGATCATCGCCATGGTACGGATGTTCTGCGCGCCCACGGTATGCTGCGTCCAGCCCAGCGCGTACAGGAAGGTGGTTGTTCTGTCGGCGGCACTGGTGGAGGCCAGCACTTCACATACTTTCAGGAAGTCTGCTTTCGGCGTACCGCAGATGTTTTCCACCACGTCTGGCGTATAACGGGAAACGTGTTGTTTCAGCAAGTTCCAGACGCAGCGCGGATCGGTCAGGGTCTCATCGCGTTTCGCGTAGCCGTTTTCGTCGAACTGATAGTTCCAGGACGATTTATCGTACTGACGTTTCTCTGCGTCATAGCCGCTGAACAGGCCATCTTCGAAGGCGAAATCTTCCCGCACCAGCAGGCCGGCATTGGTGTAATGCTTAACGTATTCCGCGTTAATCTTATTGTTTTCGATCAGGTACAACAGCACGCCGGAAAGGAACGTAATATCCGTACCGGAGCGGATCGGCGCATAAATATCAGCCACCGATGCCGTACGCGTAAAGCGTGGATCGACGACAATCAGCGTCGCATCGTTGTTGTTTTTCGCTTCCATCGCCCAGCGGAATCCCACCGGATGGGCTTCAGCGGCGTTACCGCCCATCACCACCACGACGTTTGCGTTTTTGATATCAACCCAGTGGTTGGTCATCGCACCGCGACCAAATGTTGGAGCAAGACTTGCTACCGTTGGTCCGTGTCAGACGCGCGCCTGGTTATCAACCGCCAGCATGCCGAGGGAGCGCACAAATTTTTGCGTCAGCATGCCGGTCTCATTACTTGCCGCAGATGCACACAGCATCCCGGTGGAGGTCCAGCGGTTTACCGTAACGCCCTGCTCGTTCTTTTCAATAAAGTTGGCGTCGCGATCCGCTTTCATCAGTTTTGCAATACGTGAGAAGGCCTCGTCCCAGGAGATGCGCTGCCATTTATCAGAGCCCGGCGCACGATATTCCGGATAGCGCAGACGGTTTTCACTATGGACGTAGTCCAGCAGCCCCGCCCCTTTCGGGCAAAGCGCCCCGCGGCTCACCGGATGGTCCGGGTCCCCTTCAATATGATAAATCGCTTCTTTGGCGTTCTTCGCGCCATCACCCAGGCTATACATTAATAGCCCACAACCCACGGAGCAGTATGTGCAGGTGTTACGGATCTCTTTCGCGCGCAGCAGTTTATAGTTGCGTGCCTGAGCCAGCGCCATTTTGGGAGCGAATCCCAGCATTGCGGCTGTTGTTCCGGCCATACCGCCCGCGCAGATTTTAAAAAATTGTCTGCGGCTGACGTCCATTGCTGTCCTCGTTATCTGATAAGACTTCGCGCCGCAAACTAACAGCAAAGCCCCTGTTTTTTTTGCGTCAAATCAAGGTCGCCGAACTTCGCCCCCTTAATAGTCACCGCCGGTATGATTTATTACTCCTTTCGGGTTAACCGCGAAACAGAAAATTCGCATGGTGAATGGGTTAGATGCTATAAGTTTACCCTTTGATTTTTATGAGACTGGCAGGGTAATGGACAGAAAAAGAGCAACGCTGATTGGCCTGGTGGCCATACTGCTGTGGAGCACCATGGTGGGTCTCATCCGAAGCGTCAGTGAGGGACTTGGCCCGGTGGGGGGCGCAGCGATGATCTACACCGTCAGCGGATTATTGTGTCTGGCGACGGTAGGTTTCCCTGATATTAAACGGTTTTCGAAAGGCTATCTCATTGCGGGCAGCGTCCTGTTTGTCAGCTATGAAATGTGTCTTGCCCTGTCGCTTGGCTTTGCCGCGACGCGCTCGCAGGCAATTGAGGTGGGCATGGTCAATTATCTCTGGCCAAGCCTGACGATTGTGTTCGCCATTTTGTTCAACGGTCAAAAATCCACCCTGTGGGTGATCCCCGGCTTAGCGATCTCCCTGTTGGGCGTGGGCTGGGTCTTAGGCGGCGAAAACGGGCTACACGTTCACGACATCATGCTTAACATCGTTTCCAGCCCGCTGAGCTACGGGCTGGCATTTGCCGGTGCCTTTATCTGGGCCGCCTACTGCACCGTCACCAGCAGGTATGCCAGAGGGCAAAATGGCATTACTCTTTTCGTCCTGCTGACCGCCCTGAGCCTGTGGGTCAAATATGCCGTCAGCGATCAGCCCGAAATGGTATTCAGCGTGCCGGTAGTCGTGAAACTGTTGATGTGTGGTGTTGCCCTTGGCTTTGGCTACGCCGCCTGGAACATTGGGATCCTCCACGGTAACGTCACGGTGCTTGCGGCCGTCTCCTACTTCACCCCGGTACTCTCTGCCGCGCTGGCGGCTATTATGCTGAGCTCACCGCTTTCATTCTCATTCTGGCAAGGGGCATTAATGGTTTGCGCAGGGTCATTACTTTGCTGGTATGCCACCCGCAAATAGCATTTTTATTTTTACCGGGCACGAATTATGCCCGGTAAAAATTAACATTATTTTAATATGTGATCACAGTAAAGAATATTATTTATAACATTCGTGTGTATTTCTATTTCTGTATAGAGTATTCACAGAAAGTCAGATCCGTTGTGGAAATTGACATAAACTGACAACGCAGGTAATTAATTCAACCCCAATATTCCCGCGCTATATAGCACATAGTGCAATAGTTTATTTCTGGATGTTTCTTTTAAAAAGCAGTTGCTGGCTTCCGGACAAATCCACAAACCACTGTTTTAAAAGTCAATAACGCGCCCCATTCCTTGAGATTATCTGCCAAGCCCTTTTATCTCCCTCTAAAAACAAAAACGCATGGCAACTATTTCCAGCCTTATTATCGTGTTTTGTTAATAATCAATTTATGTATATAAATTAACCTTATTGAGCGATTTAAGGGAAATTTATCGGATCAGGATCACACTAATTGAAATTATCTTTAATATTTTGAAACTTATTATTGAAAGCAGTCTACGGAATTTTAAAAATAGTCTGCCATTGACGATAAGCCTCGTTTAAAAATCGCTCAGGTGGCTTAGGAAATACCTAAATAAAATTATAAGGGTTAGTTAAGATGAAACTTAAATTAGTTGCAGTGGCAGTGACTTCCATGTTGGCGGCTGGCGTTGTTAACGCGGCTGAAGTTTTTAACAAAGACGGTAACAAACTGGATCTGTACGGCAAAGTTACTGGTCTGCACTATTTTTCTGATGATGCTGGTAGCGACGGCGACAAAACATACGTTCGTCTGGGCTTCAAAGGTGAAACTCAGATCAACGATCAGCTGACCGGATACGGCCAGTGGGAATATGAGTTCAAGGGCAACCGCTCTGAAGCTCAGGGTTCCGACGGCAACAAAACCCGTCTGGCCTTCGCTGGTCTGAAATTCGATGAATTCGGTTCCTTCGACTACGGTCGTAACTACGGTGTTGCTTATGACATCGGCGCATGGACTGACGTTCTGCCAGAGTTCGGTGGCGATACCTGGACGCAGACTGACGGCTTCATGACCGGTCGTACCACTGGCGTTGCCACCTACCGTAACACCGACTTCTTTGGTCTGGTTGACGGCCTGAACGTGGCTGCCCAGTACCAGGGTAAAAACGACCGTTCAGAGATCACCGAATCCAACGGTGACGGCTGGGGTCTGTCTTCTACCTATGAATTCGACGGCTTCGGTGTGGGTGCGACCTACGCGAAATCTGACCGTACTGACCGTCAGGTTCGTGCTGCAAGCAACCTGAACGCCGGTGGCGAAAACGCAGAAGTCTGGGCTGCTGGCCTGAAGTACGATGCGAACAACATCTACCTGGCAACCACCTACTCTGAAACCCGCAACATGACGGCGTTCGGTAGCGGTCACGTTGCCAACAAAGCACAGAACTTCGAAGTTGTGGCTCAGTACCAGTTTGACTTCGGTCTGCGTCCATCCATCGCTTACCTGAAATCCAAAGGTAAAGACATCGGTTCTTATGGCGACCAGGACCTGGTTGAATACGTTGACGTTGGCGCGAGCTACTACTTCAACAAAAACATGTCCACCTACGTTGATTACAAAATCAACCTCGTGGATGACAGCCAGTTCACCAAAGATGCCAAAGTGGCTACCGACAACATCGTGGCTGTAGGTCTGACCTACCAGTTCTAAGATGTGTTAGTTCAAAAGGCCAGCCCTCGCGGCTGGCCTTTTTTTTACTGCTGCCCTCCGACCTTCGCCAGACTAAACCAGATCCCGATCGCCAGAATCATCAGCATGGCTCCCGCACTGCCCAGGGCCACGCTGTGCGAGGTGATGAACGCGGTTTTCGCCGCCGTCATCACCGGCTCGGCCAGTGACGGCGTCAGCTCCTGCGCGACCTTCATCGCTTCACCGATGGACGACGAGGCTTTATCGGTCAGCGACGCGCTCAGCCCCTGCGGCAGTACAATTGACGCCGAAAAGCTGCGGGTTAACAGCAGACCGAAAATGGCGATCCCGAGACCAGCGCCCAGCTCGTAGGACATGGTTTCGATCGCGCCTGCGGCGGCCGCTTTCTCTTTCGGCGCGGCAGCCATGATCGCTGACGTCGATGCCAGCAGTGCGCTGGCGGCACTGAAGCCCAGCAGCACCATCAGGCTCCACGCCTGCCACTGTTGGGTGCTGAAATCGAGCGTCGACAGGCCGATAAAACTGATCGCGCTTAGCCCCATGCCTCCGGCCGCGACAATGCGCAGCCCCAGACGCCCGACCAGCACACCCGCGATCGGCCCGCTAAATCCGCTCGCCACCATCACCGGCAGCATAAATATCCCTGCTTCAAACGGCGTAAAACCATGCACGAACTGCAACTCCTGCGCCATCAGCAGTTCAAAGCCCACCAGCGCAATCATGGCGGTCATCGCCATGACCACGCCGCTTAAAATAATGCGATGGCAAAACAGACGCATGTCGATCATTGGCACGCGCGCGCGCAGCTGGATACGGACGAAAATAAACAGCATCACCGCCCCGGTAAGCAGCGTAGAGGCCACCATCCACGGCGACAGCACCCCTTTCAGGGCGGTTTTGGCGCTGTAGACCAGCAGTAAAATGGCGACAATCAGCATAATGGCATGGCTGATATTGAGCGGCTGCTCGGGCCGACCCTGCTGAGCAGGCACATAGCGCGCAGTAAGCGAAACCACGATCAGCACGATCGGCACGTTAATCAGGAAGACCGAACCCCAGTAAAAGTGCTCCAGCAGCATGCCGCCAATCAGCGGGCCAAACGCCGCGCCGCCCGACCCAACGGCAGCCCAGACGCCAAGGGCGATGTTACGGTGCCGCACGTCAATAAACAGCGTGCGGATCCCTGCAAGCGTAGCCGGAATGATCATCGCCGCGCCAATCGCCAGCGACGCGCGGGCGGCAATCAGCCAGCCCGCGGACGGCGCAAAAGCCGCCGCTAACGATGACAGGCCAAACAGCACGCTGCCGATCATCAGCAGGCGCTTAAAACCTATGCGATCGCCCAGCGCGCCCATCGGCAGCACCATCCCCGCCATCACCAGCGAGTAAATATCAATAATCCACAGCAATTCGTTGCCGCTGGCACCCAGCGTCATGCTCAATGTTGGCGCCGCCACGTGCAGCACCGTCGCGTCAATCGCCACCGGGATATACACCAGCACGATAATCACTAACGCTAACCACTGACGAAACATAAATTTCCTTTTCAGTTAAAAACTGGACACATGTCCAGATTGCGATCCTACGTAAAGTTGAACACTTGTCCAGCTCTTTGTTACACTCGTTTCGTTGCCATTGAGAGTGAGAAATTATGCGTTATCTGAGCAAGGACGAGCGGCGGGAAGAGATCCTACAGGCCGCAATGCGCGTGGCGCTGACCGAAGGATTCGCTGCGATGACCGTGCGCCGAATCGCTACCGAAGCGGGCGTTGCCACCGGGCAGGTGCATCACCACTTTGCGTCGGCGGGCGAGCTTAAATCGCTGGCGTTTGTCAGGCTGATCCGCGATTTGCTTGATGCTGAAATCGTTGGCGAAAACGCAGGCTGGCGCGAGCGCCTGCATGCCATGCTCGGCAGCGATGACGGTGGGTTTGAGCCTTACATTCGACTGTGGCGGGAGGCGCAAATTCTCGCCAGCCGGGATAGCGATATCAAAGGCGCCTACGTTTTGACCATGGAGATGTGGCACCAGGAAACGGTCGCAATTATCCGCGCCGGGGCGGAGGCCAACGCCTTTACGCTTGCTGATCAGCCGGAAAATATCGCCTGGCGTTTAATTGGTCTGGTATGTGGCCTGGATGGCATATACGTCTTAAATATGCCTGAAATGGACGACGCGGCATTTAATAAGCATCTGGATAAACTTATCTCCCTCGAATTGTTTTAATACTCCCATCGGAGTATTAATTTCCGCAAATAGTTACAATTAGTAACACATAAAGCGAACCCTGATTCCCATTCCAAACTCAGGGTTTCGCTTTTTTATCTATCCTTTCAGATGTATCCCATAACATCCTATAAATTTCAGACGCCACTGACAGGTATCTTTCTGTTTTTCCTTCTTTTTTCTCTCCACTTCGGTAAGCAAGAGGGTGATATGTCACATCAAAGCGAGAAGAGTAATCAGCATCTGTTGAGTAACTGGAAACCGGAAAACGCGCAATTTTGGGAGAATAAAGGGAAACATATCGCACGAAGAAACCTGTGGATTTCCGTGGCATGTTTGCTGCTCGCATTTTGTGTCTGGATGTTGTTTAGCGCTATTGCGGTAAATCTTAATAAGGTCGGATTTAATTTCAGCACCGATCAGCTTTTTATGCTAACGGCATTACCTTCTCTCTCCGGCGCGATATTGCGTGTCCCCTACTCTTTTATGGTGCCGATATTTGGCGGGCGTTACTGGACCGTGTTAAGCACCGTTATCCTGGTCGTACCCTGTGTCTGGCTTGGGATCGCCATCCAGAATACCGCCACGCCCTATTGGATCTTCATCATCATCGCACTGCTGTGCGGTTTTGCCGGTGCCAACTTCGCTTCCAGTATGGGAAACATCAGCTTCTTCTTCCCGAAAGCCAGACAGGGTAGCGCACTGGGCATTAACGGCGGGCTGGGTAACCTGGGCGTGAGTGTGATGCAGCTGGTTGCGCCGCTGGTGATTTTCCTGCCGATGTTTACCTTCCTCGGCGTGCACGGCGTACCGCAGGAGGATGGCTCGACGATGTGGCTGGCGAACGCGGCGTGGATCTGGGCGCCGCTGCTGATTCTGGCCACCATTGCGGCGTTTTTTGGCATGAATGACATCGCCAGCTCGAAAGCGTCCATTGCCAGCCAGCTTCCGGTGCTTAAGCGCTTTCATCTCTGGCTGCTGAGCCTGCTTTATCTGGCAACCTTCGGCTCGTTTATCGGTTTCTCGGCAGGCTTTGCCATGCTGTCGAAAACCCAGTTTCCGGACGTTAATATCCTCCACCTCGCCTTCTTTGGCCCACTGATCGGCGCCCTGGCGCGTTCGGCTGGCGGGATGATTTCAGACAGGCTGGGCGGCGTAAGGGTGACGCTGATCAACTTCGTCTTTATGGCCATCTTTAGCGCCCTGATTTTCCTGACGCTCCCCGGGTCTGGTTCAGGCAGCTTTATCGCCTTCTATCTGGTCTTTATGGGCCTGTTTCTGACCGCAGGCCTGGGTAGCGGCTCGACCTTCCAGATGATCGCGATTATCTTTCGCCAAATCACCCTCGACCGCGTGAAAAAACAGGGCGGGAGCGATGAACAGGCACAGCATGAAGCGGTGACCGAAACGGCTGCGGCGCTGGGCTTTATCTCTGCCATCGGTGCGGTGGGCGGGTTCTTTATTCCCAAAGCCTTTGGCACCTCCCTGGCGATGACCGGTTCCCCGGTGGGCGCCATGAAAGTCTTCCTCGTGTTTTACATCGTCTGCGTGCTCGTCACCTGGCTGGTGTACGGCCGCAAATCCTCACAAAAATAATAACTACCTCTTCGCCGGAGCGTGATGCCTCACCCTCCGGCCATGTTATCGAAGCAGGAGAAATGTCATGAGCAAACTGTTGGACCGCTTCCGTTACTTCAAAACAAAAGGCGACAGTTTCGCCGATGGACACGGCCAGGTGTACCACACCAACCGCGACTGGGAGGACAGCTACCGTCAGCGCTGGCAGTTCGACAAGATTGTGCGATCCACCCACGGCGTTAACTGCACCGGCTCCTGTAGCTGGAAGATTTATGTCAAAAATGGCCTGGTGACATGGGAAACCCAGCAGACCGACTACCCGCGTACCCGCCCTGACCTGCCTAACCACGAACCGCGCGGCTGCCCGCGTGGCGCAAGCTACTCCTGGTATCTCTACAGCGCCAACCGTCTCAAGTACCCGCTGGTACGCCGCAGGCTGATCGAGCTCTGGCGCGAGGCGCTGGTGCAGCATACCGATCCGGTGCTGGCCTGGGATGCCATTCAGAACGATCCGCAAAAAGCGCAAAGCTACAGAAAGGCGCGCGGTAAAGGCGGGTTTATCCGCTCAAACTGGAAAGAGCTTAACCAGCTGATTGCTGCCGCCAACGTCTGGACCATCAAAAACTACGGCCCGGATCGGGTAGCCGGTTTTTCCCCTATCCCGGCCATGTCGATGGTCTCTTATGCCGCCGGTACGCGCTATCTCTCCCTGCTCGGCGGCACCTGCCTGAGCTTCTATGACTGGTACTGCGATTTGCCTCCGGCATCGCCGATGACCTGGGGCGAGCAGACCGACGTGCCGGAATCGGCGGACTGGTACAACTCCAGCTATATCATTGCCTGGGGCTCGAACGTGCCGCAGACGCGTACCCCGGACGCCCACTTCTTTACCGAAGTACGTTACAAAGGCACCAAGACCGTCGCCATTACGCCGGACTTCTCGGAGGTGGCGAAGCTCAGCGACCAGTGGCTGGCCCCCAAACAGGGTACCGACAGTGCCCTTGCCATGGCGATGGGGCATGTGATCCTCAAAGAGTTCCACCTTGATAACCCGAGCGATTACTTCCTCAACTATTGCCGCCGCTACACCGACATGCCGATGCTGGTCCTGCTGGATGAACAGGCTGACGGTCGCGTGGTGCCGGGCCGCATGCTGCGCGCGTCGGATCTGGCCGACGGGCTGGGTGAAACCAATAATCCGGAGTGGAAAACCATCGCCTTTGACGTCGCCGGAAATCTGGTGGCGCCGAACGGCTCTATCGGTTTCCGCTGGGGCGAAAAAGGCAAATGGAACCTGGAGTCGCTGGCCGCGGGACAGGAGACCGAGCTGACGCTTTCCCTGCTCATCACCCACGACAGTGTGGCAGACGTGGCCTTCCCTTACTTCGGGGGCAACGAGAACCCGCATTTCCGCAGCGTGAAGCAGGAGCCGGTGCTGACGCGCCGCGTACCGAGTAAAACCCTGACGCTGGCCGACGGCAGCCAGAGACGCGTGGTCAGCGTGTACGATCTGGTGCTCGCAAACTACGGCCTCGATCGCGGTCTGGAAGACAGTAACGCGGCGGCAAACTACGCCGAGATCAAAGCCTACACCCCAGCCTGGGGCGAACAAATTACCGGCGTACCCGCTTACCTGATAGAAAAAATCGCCCGTGAATTTGCCGACACGGCGCACAAAACCCATGGTCGTTCGATGATCATCCTCGGGGCCGGTGTGAACCACTGGTACCACATGGACATGAACTACCGCGGGATGATCAACATGCTGGTCTTCTGCGGCTGCGTCGGGCAAAGCGGCGGCGGCTGGTCGCACTATGTCGGCCAGGAGAAACTGCGTCCGCAAACCGGCTGGCTGCCGCTGGCCTTCGCGCTGGACTGGAACCGTCCGCCGCGCCAGATGAACAGCACCTCTTACTTCTACAACCACGCCAGCCAGTGGCGCTATGAGAAGCTCACCGCACAGGAGCTGCTTTCTCCTCTTGCAGACGCGTCGAAATTCACCGGACATCTGATTGATTTCAACGTCCGCGCCGAGCGCATGGGCTGGCTCCCTTCCGCGCCGCAGCTCAACCTCAACCCGCTGCACGTTAAGGCCCGCGCCGACGCCGCCGGGATGTCGCCGCAGGATTACACCGTGCAGGCGTTAAAATCGGGCGATATTCGCTTTGCCTGCGAACAGCCGGACAACGGCAAGAACCACCCGCGCAACCTGTTTGTCTGGCGTTCTAACCTGCTTGGCTCGTCCGGAAAAGGCCATGAGTACATGCTCAAATACCTGCTTGGCACCGAGAGCGGGATTCAGGGCGAGGATTTAGGCTCAACGGATGATGTCAAACCTGAAGAGGTGGAATGGCAAACCGCCGCCATTGAGGGCAAGCTGGATCTGCTGGTGACGCTCGATTTCCGTATGTCCAGCACCTGCCTGTTCTCCGATATCGTCCTGCCGACCGCCACCTGGTATGAAAAAGACGATATGAATACCTCGGACATGCATCCGTTTATTCACCCGCTCTCTGCCGCCGTTGACCCGGCGTGGGAGTCCCGCAGCGACTGGGAGATCTACAAAGGCATCGCCAAAGTCTTCTCTGAAGTGTGCATCGGGCATCTCGGCACCGAAACTGACGTGGTGCTACAGCCGCTACAGCATGACTCCCCGGGGGAACTGTCGCAGCCTTTTGATATTCTGGACTGGCGCAAAGGCGAGTGCGATCTCATCCCCGGTAAAACCGCGCCAAACATTGCGGTCGTCGAGCGCAACTATCCGGAAACCTACGAGCGCTTCACTTCTCTCGGTCCGCTACTGGACAAGCTCGGCAACGGCGGAAAAGGCATATCGTGGAACACGCAAAACGAAGTCGATTTCCTCGGCAAGCTCAATTACGTCAAGCTCGACGGCCCGGCCAAAGGCCGACCGCGCATTGAAACCGCCATTGACGCTTCAGAGGTGATCCTCGCTCTTGCGCCGGAAACCAACGGTCAGGTCGCGGTCAAAGCCTGGGAGGCCCTCGGCGAACTGACCGGGCGCGATCACACCCATCTGGCGCTGAACAAAGAAGACGAGAAAATTCGCTTCCGCGATATTCAGGCGCAGCCGCGCAAAATTATCTCCAGCCCAACGTGGTCCGGCCTTGAGAGCGAGCACGTGTCGTATAACGCAGGCTATACCAACGTTCACGAGCTGATCCCGTGGCGCACGATTTCCGGCCGCCAGCAGCTGTATCAGGATCACGCCTGGATGCGCGCCTTCGGTGAAAGTCTGGTGGCCTATCGTCCACCGATTGATACCCGCAGCGTCACCCATATGCGCGAGATCCCGCCGAACGGCTTCCCGGAAAAAGCGCTTAACTTCCTGACGCCGCACCAGAAATGGGGCATTCACTCCACCTACAGCGAAAACCTGCTGATGCAGACCCTGTCACGCGGGGGGCCAATCGTCTGGATCAGCGAAACCGACGCGCGCGAGCTGGGGATTGAGGACAACGACTGGATCGAAGCCTTCAACGCCAACGGCGCCCTCACCGCCCGCGCGGTGGTCAGCCAGCGCGTGCCGCCGGGCATGACCATGATGTACCACGCTCAGGAGCGCATTCTGAACATTCCGGGGTCAGAAGTGACCGGACGGCGCGGCGGGATCCACAACTCGGTCACGCGCGTCTGTCCGAAACCGACCCACATGATTGGCGGCTACGCGCAGCTGGCGTACAGCTTTAACTATTACGGCACCGTCGGCTCGAATCGCGACGAGTTCATTATGATCCGCAAAATGAAAAACATTAACTGGCTGGACGGCGAAGGTCGGGATCAGGTTCAGGAGGCGAAAAAATGAAAATACGCTCACAGGTTGGCATGGTACTGAATCTCGATAAATGCATTGGCTGCCACACCTGCTCGGTCACCTGTAAGAACGTCTGGACCGGGCGCGAAGGGATGGAGTATGCGTGGTTTAATAACGTCGAAACCAAACCGGGTATCGGCTATCCGAAAAACTGGGAAGATCAGGATGAGTGGCAAGGCGGATGGATCCGCAGTATTCACGGCAAGCTGACCCCGCGCCTCGGCGGAAAAATGGGCGTCCTGTCGAAAATTTTCGCCAACCCCGTGTTGCCGCAGATTGACGATTACTATGAACCTTTCACCTTCGATTACCAGGATCTGCACCGCGCCCCGGAGGGGGATCACCTCCCTACCGCCCGCCCCCGCTCGCTGATTGACGGTAAGCGGATGGATAAGATCGTCTGGGGACCAAACTGGGAGGAGCTGCTGGGCGGCGAGTTCGAAAAACGCGCCCGCGATCGAAACTTTCAGAAGATCCAGAAAGAGATGTACGGCCAGTTCGAAAACACCTTCATGATGTACCTGCCGCGCCTGTGCGAGCATTGCCTCAACCCGAGCTGCGTCGCCACCTGCCCGAGCGGTGCGATTTACAAACGCGAAGAGGACGGCATTGTGCTGATCGACCAGGACAAATGCCGCGGCTGGCGTCTGTGTATTAGCGGCTGTCCGTACAAGAAAATCTACTTCAACTGGAAAAGCGGCAAGTCAGAGAAGTGCATCTTCTGCTATCCGCGCATCGAGTCCGGCCAGCCGACCGTCTGCTCAGAAACCTGCGTTGGACGCATCCGCTACCTTGGCGTGCTGTTGTATGACGCGGACCGTATTGAAGAGGCGGCCAGCACCGAGCATGAAACCGATCTGTATGAGCGCCAGTGCGACGTGTTCCTTAACCCGAACGATCCGGCGGTGATTGAAGAAGCCCTGAAGCAGGGCATCCCGCAGAACGTCATCGACGCAGCGCAGCGTTCCCCGGTTTACAAAATGGCGATGGACTGGAAGCTCGCCCTGCCGCTGCATCCGGAATACCGCACCCTGCCGATGGTCTGGTATGTGCCGCCGCTGTCACCGATTCAGTCCTACGCGGACGCGGGTGGTCTGCCGCAGAGCGACGGTGTACTGCCTGCGGTCGAAAGCCTGCGCATCCCGGTGCAATACCTGGCAAATATGCTCAGCGCGGGCGATACCGGCCCGGTGCTGCGCGCTCTGAAGCGCATGATGGCGATGCGCCACTACAAACGCTCCCAGACCGTGGAAGGCGTGACCGATACCCGCGCCATTGAGGAAGTGGGCCTGACCGAAGCGCAGGTTGAGGAGATGTACCGATATCTGGCCATCGCTAACTACGAAGACCGCTTCGTGATCCCGACCAGCCACCGCGAAATGGCGCGCGACGCCTTCCCGGAGAAAAACGGCTGCGGCTTCACCTTCGGTGACGGCTGTCACGGCTCCGACACCAAATTCAACCTCTTCAACAGCAGCCGCATCGACGCGATCAACATTACCGAGGTGCGCGATCACGGGGAGGGAGAATAATGCAGATCCTTAAAATCATCGCGCTACTGATTGAGTATCCCGATGAGCTGCTTTGGGATAACCGTGAAGAAGCGCTTTCCCTGGTGGAACAGGATGCGCCCATGCTACTGCCGTTTGCGCAGCAGCACCTGAGCGCCCCGCTGCTGGATAAGCAGGCCGAATGGTGTGAAGTTTTCGAGCGGGGGCGCGCGACTTCACTACTGCTGTTCGAGCACGTTCACGCCGAGTCCCGCGATCGCGGTCAGGCGATGGTCGACCTGATGAGCCAGTATGAGAAAGCCGGGCTGGAGCTGGATTGCCGCGAGCTGCCGGACTATCTGCCGCTATATCTGGAATATCTCAGTATCGTCAGCGACGACGAGGCGCGTGAAGGGCTGCAAAACGTCGCGCCTATACTGGCGCTGATTGGAGGCCGCCTGAAACAGCGCGAGGTAGCGCATTACAAGCTGTTTGACGCCCTGCTGTCGCTGGCGGAAACACGGCTTTCCAGCGACAGCGTGGCGAAACAGGTATCCGGTGAAAAACGTGATGATACCCGTCAGGCGCTGGACGCCGTGTGGGAAGAGGAACAGGTCAAGTTTATCGAAGACAACGCCACATCGTGCGACAGTTCGCCGATGCAGCAATATCAACGACGCTTTAGCCAGGACGTCGCGCCGCAGTACGTGGACGTCAGCGCCGGAGGCCCAAAATGACTCATTACCTGAACGTGTTTTTCTATGACATTTATCCGTACATCTGCGCCACCGTCTTCTTCCTCGGCAGTTGGTTGCGCTACGACTATGGGCAGTACACCTGGCGGGCGTCATCAAGCCAGATGCTCAGCAAGCGCGGGATGAACTGGGCTTCGAACCTGTTTCATATTGGGATTCTGGGGATCTTCTTCGGGCACCTGTTCGGCATGTTAACCCCGCACTGGATGTACGCCTGGTTTTTACCCGTCGCGGTTAAACAGCAGTTAGCCATGATTGCAGGAGGTATTTGCGGGGTGCTGACGCTGATCGGTGGGTCGATGCTTTTGATCCGACGCCTGTTCAACCAGCGGGTGCGCGCCACGTCCACCACGCCGGATATTATCATCATGAGTATCCTGCTGCTTCAGTGCATCCTTGGGCTGTCGACCATTCCTTTCTCCGCTCAGTACCCTGACGGAAGCGAGATGATGAAGCTGGTCGGCTGGGCGCAGGGTATCGTCACGTTTAAGGGCGGCTCGTCGGAAATGCTGAGCGGCGTCGCGCCGATCTTCCGCGTGCATCTGGTGCTGGGGATGACGATCTTCCTCATCTTCCCGTTCACCCGCCTGGTGCACGTGTGGAGCGCGCCGTTTGAGTACTTCACGCGTCGGTATCAGGTGGTAAGATCGCGCCGTTGATTTGTCGGGTGGCGGCTACGCCTTACCCGACCTACGTATACTCCCGTAGGCCCGGTAAGGCGTAGCCGCCACCGGGCTATTTCCCTGCCTGCGGATGCGTATCAAACCCTGCCATTACTGCCGTCAGCTCTGCCAGTGTAAAGCCGTGCTTCGGGTCATCAACGCCCAGGCCAAACCGCTCCTGCATCAGCTTATATAGCGCCTCCGCATCCGGCAAATGGATCTGCTCCTCCACATGACCGTTCTGCCAGTGGGTAAAATTGAAGTTGGTCAGCGTCAGCTTGCCCCCATCCGGCAGGTGGCGACACATCAGCAGGTGATGACGAAAATGGGACTGAGGCCAGTGCGCCGACCAGAAGTTACCCATCACGTAATCGTTGAAGTACTGCGTCCCCAGGTCAAATTGGTACATTGACTGCCAGTGCTCGTGATGGCGGAATTGCAGTACCCAGTCGTTACCCTCACTCAGCAAACGATAGCACCCGTGCGGGGTTTCCTGCTCCTCGTTGGCGATCAAACGAATCGGCGCCGTCAGCGTTTGTCCGCCAAATCCCACATCGGCGATCCAGCGCTCGCCGTTCAGCTCAACCAGCAGCAACCGGTGCGTGCGCGGCGGCATCTGCGACGGATTCGCCAGCACAACCCGCCCCAGCACGCTGCGTACCGTAAACCCAACTTCGCGCAACACCCGTTCAAACAGGCCATTTTGCTCGAAGCAATATCCCCCCCGACTCGCGGTGACCAGTTTATCCACCAGACACCCGTCGTCCAGATGGATTTCCCGCGGCAAAACGACGTCAATATTTTCAAAAGGGATCGCGCAGTTATGGTGTAAATGGAGCCCCCGCAGGGTATCGATATTAACCTGTACGGGCTGCTGCCAGCCCGTGCGGGCAAAATAAGCTCTCAGAAATGGGGACATGATTTGCTCCATGATGTGATATCCCCTGTTTATAAACTATTTTCCCTTATGCATATGCGCAAAAGTGCTTTTTCGCCATACTCATCGTGTACATGAGGAGATCCTATGAGCCACTTTCGTCCTGTTGAATTACGTCATGCCAGCCGTCTTCTGAATCACGGTCCAACCGTGCTCATCACCAGCCGGGATGAGACCATCGATCGTCGCAACGTCATGGCCGCCGCATGGTCTATGCCGGTGGAATTTGAACCCCCGCGTATCGCGATCGTGGTAGACAAAAGCGCGTGGTCACGGGAGTTGATCGAACGCAGCGGGAAATTCGGTATTGTGATCCCCGGCGTGGCGGCAGCCAACTGGACCTGGGCGGTCGGCAGCGTCAGCGGGCGCGACGAGGATAAATTTAACTGCTACGGGATCCCGGTTATTCATGGCCCTGAGCTTGGTCTGCCGGTTATAGAAGAGAAATGTCTGGCGTGGATGGAGTGTCGGTTATTACCTGTCACTTCTGCGGCCGAGAAATATGACACCCTGTTTGGCGAAGTGGTTTCCGCCGCGGCAGATGAACGCGCATTTGTCGCCGGACGCTGGCAGTTTGACGGGGATAAGCTGAATACGCTGCATCATCTGGGGGCCGGGACGTTTGTGACGAGTGGGAAGATGGTGAAGGCGCTGGATTAACGCATCTCAAAAAAGAAAAGCCCTCTTCCTGAGGAAGAGGGCTTTTTATTACTTAACACGCTTCGCAATAATCTCATCCGCCACATTCCGCGGAGCTTCCGCAAAATGATGGAACTCCATCGTATACGTCGCGCGCCCCTGGGACATCGAGCGCAGCGTGGTGGCGTAGCCAAACATTTCAGCCAGCGGGACGTCAGCGCGAATAATCTGGCTGCCGTACTGCTCTGCCATCCCCTGCACCATGCCGCGGCGGGAGGAGAGATCGCCCATAATGTTCCCGGCATACTCTTCCGGCGTTTCCACCTCAACGTGCATCACCGGCTCAAGAATAACCGGATCCGCCCGCCGCGCGCCCTCTTTGAAGCCGAGGATCGCCGCCATGCGGAAGGCCATCTCCGAGGAGTCAACGTCATGGTAGGAACCAAACGTCAGGGTCGCTTTCACATCGACAACCGGATAGCCCGCCAGCACACCCGTATTCATGGCTTCTCGCAAGCCTTTTTCCACCGACGGGATGTACTCCCGCGGCACTACCCCGCCTTTGGTGGCATCTTCAAACACAAAACCACTTCCGGCTGCTAACGGCTCCAGACTCAGGACCACATGACCGTACTGCCCTTTCCCGCCGGACTGTCGGACAAATTTACCTTCAATATCCTTCACCGCTTTACGCAGGGTTTCACGGTAGGTGACCTGTGGACGACCAATGTTTGCCTCAACGCCAAACTCACGCTTCATGCGGTCAACGATGATTTCGAGATGCAGTTCGCCCATCCCGGAGATAATGGTCTGACCGGACTCTTCGTCCGTGTGCAGGCGGAAAGACGGATCCTCCGCCGCCAGGCGCTGTAGGGCGATCCCCATTTTCTCCTGATCGGCCTTGGTTTTCGGCTCAATCGCCAGCGAAATAACCGGGTCCGGGAACTCCATCCGTTCAAGGGTGATCACCGCATTCGGGTCGGTCAGCGTGTCACCGGTGGTGACGTCTTTCAGCCCGACACAGGCTGCGATATCCCCTGTGCGCAACTCGTCCACCTCATGGCGGTCGTTGGCATGCATCAGCACGATGCGCCCGATTCGCTCTTTTTTGCCCTTCACCGGGTTATAAACCGCGTCGCCTTTGCGCAGTATGCCGGAATAGACGCGAATAAAGGTCAACTGTCCGACGTACGGATCGCTCATCAGCTTGAAGGCCAGCGCAGAGAATGGTTCATCATCGCTTGGGTGGCGCTCAGCGTGCTGTCCGTCTTCGTCTACCCCATCAATAGCGGGCACGTCCAGTGGAGACGGCATCAATTCAATCACCGCGTCGAGCATGCGCTGCACACCCTTGTTCTTGAAAGCGCTGCCGCACAGCATGGGCTGTATTTCACCGGAGATCGTCCGGATCCGTAACCCTTTGATGATTTCCGCTTCATCCAGTTCACCCGTCTCAAGGTACTTATCCATAAGCTCATCGCTGGCTTCTGCCGCAGACGAGACCATTTTTTCTCGCCACGTCTGCGCGGTGCTCAGCAGATCGTCGGGCACCGGCGCGTAGGTGAACGCCATGCCCTGGGTCGCATCATCCCAAAGAATGGTGCGCATCTTGATGAGATCAACCACGCCGGTGAAGTGTTCCTCTGCGCCCACGGGGATCACAATCGGGACCGGATTAGCTTTCAGCCGCTCCTGCATCATCCGCACCACGCGGAAGAAATCCGCACCCGGGCGGTCCATTTTGTTGACGAATGCCAGACGCGGGACGTGATATTTATTCGCCTGACGCCAGACGGTTTCCGACTGCGGCTGCACGCCGCCGACGGAGTCATAAACCATCACCGCGCCGTCGAGCACACGCATGGAACGTTCCACCTCAATGGTGAAATCCACATGCCCGGGGGTGTCGATAATATTGATGCGGTGCGGTTCAAAGCCTCTGTCCATGCCGGGCCAAAAACAGCTCACCGCCGCCGACGTAATGGTGATCCCGCGCTCCTGCTCCTGCGCCATCCAGTCGGTGGTTGCCGCGCCATCGTGTACTTCACCCAGCTTGTGGCTCATCCCGGTGTAAAACAGGATGCGCTCAGTGGTGGTTGTTTTGCCCGCATCGATATGCGCGGAGATACCGATGTTGCGATAACGTTCGAGTGGAATGGGTCGGGGCATGATATTTCCTTACGTCTTCATGACGGGTTTGTGACGACCAGGATAGTCGCGTGTTTGTTCGTTTGTTATAATAGTCCTATTGTACGAGTATTATCGAACTATTTTTTAACGGTTGACCTATTGTTGATATAGCTCAATCTCACGCGAGACGCAGGAAAACGATGATCCCAAACCACCCGGAACCTGAACAAATACTGCTGGAAAATGTGCTGTTCGCCCTCGGCAATCCGCTGCGGCTGGCGATTATTCGACGGCTGGCCGACGGCAGTGAGCTGAGCTGCAACGCGCTGCGCCCGGACGAGGTGGTGAAATCAACCATGACTCACCACTGGCGTGTACTGCGCGACAGCGGCGTGATCTGGCAGCGCCCGCAGGGGCGCGAGAATATGATTTCACTGAGAAGAGAAGATCTGGACGCCCGCTTTCCGGGGCTGATGGCAATCCTGTTACAGTCGAAATCATAAGCGCTCTGACTGTTGCCCTTCGGCCAGCGCGCGCAGCGTAGCTTTGAGCCAGTTCGTGACGCCTCGTTTCCCGCTGCGCTTGTGCGAATAAATTTTTACTTCAAACGGACTGATTTGGAACGGTAAATCAAAAATTTTAATACGGGTAGCTGGCAGCAGCTTTTCAGCGGCGAATCGAGGTAACGCCATCAGCAGATCGCTTTCTGCAATAACAAACGGGGCGCTGAGCATAGACGGGGTTTTGATTGCAATGTGTCGGGTATAACCCATGCGTTCCAGCTGCAAATCCAGCACCCCCTGCTTCTCATTCCACGGCGTAACCACAAGATGCCGGGCGGCGAGATAATCCTCCAGCGTGAGCGCGCTCCGGCTCGCATTGCTAATCACCACATATTCATCTTCGAACCAGCTGATCTCTTCCAGCTCAGGGTACCGGCGATCCTCAATGGTGCTGAATCCCAGGGCCAAATCCACCTCGCCTGCCAGTAATTCCGTCAACGCCGGGCTGTGCGGCAAATATCGCAATTCCAGACGCAAGCCAGGCGCCGCATGTTGAAGCGTATTCATGAGCGCAGGGAATATGCAGAACGCGGTAAAGTCCGTTATCGCGATCTGCAAACACGCTGTACTAATAGCAGGATCAAATTCCGGCTGCGGCGACAGCTCCTGGTCGAGATATTTCAGGGCCGATGCAATAACTGGCGCAAGCTGGGTGGCATAGACGCTGGGACACATTCGATGTCCTTCCCGGTAGAACAGCGGGTCGTTGAGCGAAACACGCAGCCGTGACAGGGCATGGCTGAGCGCCGAGGTGCTCATCGCCAGCTCATCTGCCGCAAGTCGAACGGAACTGTGGCGATAAATCGCGTCAAAAACCGGCAGAAGGTTTAAATCAAGGCGCCTTAAGGCTGGATGCATAATATTCATCATTTATTGATTTCATTGCACTTAATTCTTCTGACATTAGCCTTTATGCTTATCCCCATCAACTACAAACAAAGATAAAGGGAAAGGAATGAGCATTACGATTCGTCAGGCGCGACCTGAAGATGCAGCGGCAATATACGATATGATTTACGAACTCGCAGTCTATGAAAAAGCGCCAGAAGAAGTGGTCACCACGCCGGACGAAATCCGTAAAACGCTGTTTGGTGCAGACAGTAAAACCGAAGCGCTGGTTGCCGAATATGCAGGCCATGCTGTGGGATATGCCGTTTTTTTCACCAGCTATTCCACCTGGCTTGGCCGCAACGGCATCTATATGGAAGATTTGTATGTCTCCCCGGAATACCGCAGCAAGGGTGCGGGAAAAGCACTGCTTAAAAATATCGCGCAATGCGCAGTGGAACGTCACTGCGGCCGGCTGGAATGGAGCGTGCTTGACTGGAACCAGTCTGCAATTGATTTTTATCTGAGCATCGGCGCGGTACCGCAGTCCGAATGGGTACGCTATCGTCTTGATGGCGAGGCTTTGCGGGCATTTGCTGAGTAGCAATGCCATCGCGTGAAACGCCCCTCTTTCTAAGGGGCATAATGTCAATGAAAGCGTCGCTGAAGCACGGTATATCTGAGAAAGAGCTTACCGTCTTTTTTTGTTTTCTCTGAGACGCTCGACGATTCAGCGACCGAGGCTCATTCCGGCTGCGTCAGGCTGTAGACAGGGATCCGCCGGGTTGTCATCGTTAGCGTATCAAACACCTCAGTCTCTGACGTCACAATCCTCGTGCCCGTTTTTCTTAGCCTCTGCACATCGGCCGCGATGCGCTGAATGCCAAACCAGAAAAGCCCGTCGAGCGCCGTTACAGATAGTCCATTTTCGAGTGCCAGTTTGAGTCGTTCCCTGGGCGCTTTCACCTGCTGTGCAATTTGCCGGTAAGGTACTTCACTTCCGCCAGTGCTGTCGCTTCGCTGGATCCGCGTTTTCAGGTGATAGGTAAATTCGTCAGGAACGCTTTCCAGGTCCTGTTTAAGGCTGTAAACGCAGCCAAACCGCTTGCCGTTGAACAGGACATTTTTTTGACTGAGCTGGAACTCATTTCTGATCCCATCAATCAACTGCGGGGCGCGGGTGAGGAGTAACCGGAAGGGAAGCTCAAAGCTGGTCACATAATCCACATTCAGCAGCGCGAGACGCAAACGCTCTTCCGCACCGGATTTTTGCTCGCGACACTCGCGCATCACTTCTGCCCACTGGCGGGTCAGACGTTCTGGCTCGGCGACTTCGGTGAGGAGATATTTTTCAAGGTGATAGTCGACTCTTCCGGTCATATTTTGCATCCCGACAAGGTGGATGCGGTAATTCTATCCAGCGGCGCAGATTTTATAAAGGGCGGAGCGCAACGGCATCCGCCCCCTGTGTTACTGCTGGATACTCGACCGATCCGACATATCGCTGGCAGCGAAAGTTCTGACTGAGGACTGGACCTGTTTTTTTCGCGCATACCGGTCCGGTTGCCCTTCAGGACGCGTTTTGAAGCGACGATGCAGCCACATATATTGCTCGGGTGCCATCATCACCGCACGCTCAATCGCCCTGTTCATCTGCGTAGCCACGGCCACTTTATCGCCTCCCTGCAAGGTATCGCTAATATCGTCCAGGATAATCAGCTCATACCCTGTGCCGTCTGCTTTTCTGCGTGGTACAAACGGGATCACGGCCGGTCTGGCACTTTTCACCAGCATATAGCTCCCGGCAGTTGTCGCGGCGTCCGGGACGGCAAAAAACGGCACAAACACGCTATTCGTTTTTCCATAGTCGTGATCCGGGGCATACCACAGGATCTCGTTTTGCTTAAGCGCGCGGATCATGCCCTTCAAATCGTAACGGTCGAGCATGGTTTTATTGGAACGCAGACGACCGCGCGTCTGTAGCCAGTCGAGCAATGCATTGTTGTTGGGACGATAGACGCCAATACCCGCGTTGAGCATGCCAAAGATGCGTGCGCCTAATTCCAGCGTGAGAAAATGCATGCCAATGAGCACCACGCCCCTTCCTTGCGCCCTTGCCTGTTCCATATGTTCGTAGCCGGTCACGCTGAAGTGTTTGCGCACGCGCCAGTCAGGCCAGAACCACGCGATGCCCGTTTCGATGACGCCCATTCCAACCGATTCAAAATTACGCTCAAGCAAACGCTCGCGCTCACCCTCTTTCATCTCCGGAAAGCAAAGCTCAAGATTTCGTCTGGCGATTTCCACGCGGCGTGGAAGCAGACGCATGGCCAGACGCCCGAGTCCGTGCCCTGCTTTTAACAGAAGCGAATATGGGAGCTGGACCGTACACCAGAGTGCGGCGATGCCTGCCCAACTGAGCCAGTAACGAGGATGAATAAAGGCGAGTGAAAACCGAGGTAATTTTGTCATGAAAAAATTATCCTTTTACTATCTGTACTTAATCTGGTGCAGTTGTAGTGCTTACCTGCTGATTTAACGAATATTGTTCGGAGGAGTGAATTGTAGCGGAAACGTTGTGCTGTTTATTATCGATTTTTGCGAAAGGAATGAAAGGCGGGGATCGCCGGGTGATACTGCACCACCCGGCAGGCGAGTTACATCGAATAGCCGGGCTTCTTAATCAGTTCATCCAGTTTAGGTCCAATCTCGGTATCCCAGACCTGCGCCTTCCAGTCAGCTTCCTGGACTTCGTGAAGCGCCACGGAGATTGAGCGGTCTTTGCTGTTCAGATGACGGACTATCGTTTCGGCGATATCCGCCGCCAGGGCCGTTTTTTGTTCGTCAGTCATATCGCGTGGAAAACATTTGATATCAACGTGAGGCATGGGCAGGGCTCCTTTTATAGGTTAGCGTTCCACGTTATCAGATTATGTCGTTAGCTTTTAGCACCTTGTGCAGTTCTGGCAACGCGCAGACGGCATCCGCGATGGCGGTGATATTAGGTGCGTTGGTGGTAAACCACTCATGACCTGGCCCCCAGGTACGCACGACGGCAATATAGACGTCAAGCAGCGTAAGCTGTTGGCCAAAGGCATAAGGCGAGGCGCTGAGCTGGCTGTCAAACCACAGATAGAGGGATTTCCGGTACTCAATACAGTTTTTCTTCAGCTGTTCCGGGGCATCAGGCACCCAGCGTTCCGGGTAATCTGCATACGTAAAGGTGGGATAGACGTTCGCCACAAACCAGATGAGCAGGCGCTGAAACTGCTGGCGCTCGGCCTGCCCAACGGGCGGCGCGAGGTCGGGTCGTCTGTCGAGCACCATCAGGGCGATCGCCGCGGTTTCCGTCACGATCGCCCCATTTTCCAGCTCCAGCGTCGGCACCTGGCACAGCGGGTTCAGTTTCAACAGCAATTCGCGCTGCGGGCCGGGCTGGTCAAACCCATCCACGTTGACGAACTGATACGGGATGTCTGCCAGAGTCAGCATCACCTCACTGATTGCCGATCCCCAGCCGGGTACGCCATAGAGTTTGATCATGTTGCCTCCTCAGGGATGAAAACCCTAAGTGTATACCCGTCATACTTCAAGTTGCAGGTGCGTTGGCTGCATTCACTCACCCCAGTCACGTACTTATGTACGCTCCCGGGGATTCGTTCCCTTGCCGCCTTCCTGCAACTCGAATTATTTAGGGTATAGAGCACCATTAGTAGGTTATCCCGGGTGGATTAACGTCTGAAGACGTCACCGCTTCGCCCGCTTCCCCCCAGCGCGCCAGCACCTTTTGATAATCCCCGCGCTTAATCGCACCGTCCAGCGCAGCCTGCAACGCATACACCAGCCCATTGCCTTTTTTGGTTGTGGTGGCGACATAGGCTTTCTTCGGGCCTAATCCCACAACGCGGGTTTTGCCGGTTAACGCGGCTTTGTAGGCCGAAACGGACTGCGGTCCAAAGAAGACATCCGCCCTGCCGGACTGAATATAGAGATTGCCTGAGGCGTCGTCGGTCAGATAAACCGGCAACGCAGGCTCGCGTCCGGCCTTTTTATTCTCTTCGTTCCAGCCCAGCAGAATACGTTCCTGATTGGTGCCTGACCCGACAATCACCTTTTTACCGGCCAGATCTTTCGCACTGGTGATCGACTGTACGTTGCTGGTGGATTTCACCGAGAAGGCCAGGGAATCGACGCGATAGGTTGCAAAATCGAACTTCTCCTTACGTTGCTCGGTGACGGCGATATTCACCAACGCCACGTCATAGCGCCCGGAAGTGATCCCCAGCGGCCAGTCTTCCCACGCCGTTGGCACCAGCTTCAGCTTCAGCCCCAGACTGCCCGCCAGCAACCGGGCGATATCCGGGTCGCTGCCAATACGGGTGCGGTTATCACTGGCCAGCAGCGCCAGCGGCGGAGAATTCAGGGCTGAAATCGCCACCGTGAGGGTACCCGGCTCAACAAATTTATAGTTCGCCGGGATTTTCGCCACTGCCTGTTGATCAACCGTCACTGGCAGCGGCTGTTCGTTGGCCTTTAAATCAATGCTGGCGTGGCTCGCTGTCGTGAAGACCAGCCCCGCCAGGAGTCCATATTTCATCTGCGCTCCTTACAGCACTTTTGAGAGGAACTGGCGCGTTCGCGGATGCGACGGTCGGTTTAACACGTCGTCGCTGCTGCCCTGCTCCACAATTTTACCGTCGACCATAAATACCACCTGGTCCGCCACTTCCCGTGCAAAGCCGATCTCATGGGTGACCACCACCAGCGTAGTGCCGGAGCGGGCGAGCTTTTTAATCACGTCCAGCACTTCGCCAACCAGTTCCGGATCCAGCGCCGAGGTTGGTTCATCAAACAGCATCACGCGCGGGCGCAGCGCCAGCGCGCGGGCAATGGCAATGCGCTGCTGTTGGCCGCCGGAGAGGTGACGCGACCAGGCATCGGCTTTATCGCGCAGACCTACCACATCCAGAAGGCTGTAGGCGTTTTCAATAGCCTCTTTTTTACTGAACTTTTTATGCGCGATGGGTGCTTCAACCAGGTTTTCCAGCACCGTAAGATGCGGAAAAAGATTGAAGTTCTGAAACACGTACCCAACGTTGACGCGCTGTTTGAGGATCTCTTTCTCTTTGAGCTCGTAGAGTTTGTCACCCTGACGGCGATAGCCGATGTAATCCCCGTCAATCTGGATAAAGCCTTCGTCTACGCGCTCCAGATGGTTAATAGTGCGCAGCAGCGTCGATTTTCCCGATCCAGAGGGTCCGAGGATCACCGTCACGGAGCCCGGTGGGATCTCAAGCGTGACGTTATCGAGCGCTTTATGTCGGCCAAAAAACTTACTGACGCCGGTTATGGAAATGTGTCCTTCAGGAGAGGCTTGCATGAACGGGCTCCTGTGCTGACGAAGTGGTGACGGAACGCGCGCGGCTGGTCGCCCGGCTCTGGTTTACGGCGGAGCGGCGCTCGCTGCGGGCGAGTCCACGCTCAATAACATGCTGGATGGCAGACAGTACGGTGGTGATCACCAGATACCAGACGGCCCCCACCATCAACAGCGGGATCACCTCCTGGGTGCGGTTGTAGATCATCTGGATCGTGTAGAACAGTTCCGGCATCGCCAGCACGTAAACCATCGCCGTCCCTTTGGCGAGGCTGATGATTTCGTTAAACCCGGACGGCAGGATGGTACACAGCGCCTGGGGGAGAATTATGCGCACGGTGCGACGCCACGCCGGCAGACCCAGCGCAGCGGCCGCCTCATACTGACCGTGGTCGACCCCAAGGAAGCCCCCGCGAATGATCTCCGCCGTATAGGCGCTCTGCACCAGCGTCAGCCCCATGATGGCGGTAGAAAACTGCCCGAGAACGTTGATGGTTTCAAAGCTGCCCCAGGTAATGCCGGTAAAAGGCACGCCGAGAGAGAGCGTGTCGTAGAGATAGGAGAAGTTATAGAGGATAATCAGTACCACGATCAGCGGCAGCGATCGGAACAGCCAGATGTAACCCCACGCCAGGCTGCTCAACAGCCATGATGACGAGAGCCGCGCCAGAGCCAGCATGCCGCCAATCACCACGCTCAGTACGGTGCTTATCAACGTCAGCAGCAGCGTCTGTCCGACGCCTTCGAGGATCACCGGGTCAAAGAACCAGCGGGCAAATACCGCCCATTCCCAGCGCGGATTAAAGGCCACGGATTGGATCACGACCGCCAGCACAAACAGCGCCACCACGGCGCCAGCAGCGCGCAGCGGATAACGTGCCGGGACCACTTTTATGGTTTCAACGTTGCTCATCGTCGCTCCTTATGCGGTTTTGCTGAGCGCTTCGCGGATCAGCGTCTTGGTGAAACGCAGCCGACCGTCGAACGGCGGCTGGCTATACTCTTCGGGGTCGCGGTTGAGATCGAACTGCGGCTGATACCCCTGACTGAGATAGAGCCGCACCGCCTCCGGCTGACGAAACCCCGTAGTCAGGTAGATGTGGCTGTAGCCCGCCAGCACCGCCCGGCGCTCCAGCTCCTGTACCACGCGCGCGGCCAGTCCCTGCTGGCGCAGCGTTTTATTCGTCCAGATACGTTTGATCTCTGCGGTATGTTCGTCGAAGGGCTTGTACGCCCCGGTGGCGACGATCTCACCCTCGCGCTCCAGGACGATAAACAGCCCCTGCGGCGCCAGGTACCACTCTGTCAGCTCGACTTCCGCATCCTTTGAAAAGTAGTCGCCGTAACGAGCGGCGTACTCACCGAAAAGCCCCGCGATAATGGGCTGAAGATCGGCATCTTCCGGCGAAACGTCACGAAATTGTTCGCGCATAGCGCCTCCTTAATCGCCCAGACCCGCCGGGTTAACTTCGGAACTGGAGATACGCTCCACGCCTTCCCCCCAGCGGTTTAGCACTTTGTCGTAATCTCCGTTCTTGATCGCGCCGTTCAGCGCGGTTTGTACCGGTTCGACCAGGCCGCTGCCTTTTTTCAGCGTCACCGCGATATGCGCCGCCTTCGGCCAGCCGCCGTCGACGCTGCCGACAAGTTTGGTTTTACCGTTAAGCGCCGCTTTCCAGGCGCCGATCACGTTCGGGCCAAAGTAGGCGTCCGCGCGTCCCGACTGAAGCGCCAGCGTTTGGGCCGCGTCGTCTTTGGTGTAGATCGGCGTAAAGGGTTTAAGCCCTTTTTTGAGGTTCTCTTCGTTCCATGCCAGCAGAATGGCTTCCTGGTTGGTGCCGGAACCCACGATGATGCGCAGCCCGGCGATATCCTCTGCCTTCACAAGCGAGTTGATGGGACTGGTGGATTTCACGTAGAAGCCAAGTGAATCCTTGCGATAGGTGGCGAAGTCGAACTTCTCTTTGCGCGCTTTGGTGACGGTGATGTTGCTGATAGCCGCATCGTATTTCCCGGAGGCCACCCCCAGCGGCCAGTCCTCCCAGGAGGTGGGAACCACGTTCAGCTCCAGCCCAAGGCTGTCCGCCACCAGACGCGCAATGTCGACCTCACTTCCCAGCAGGGTCTTGTTGTCGTCGGAAAAGACCGTCAGCGGCGGTTGATTCAGTCCCGCTACCGCCACGGTAAATTTCCCCGGCACGGCAAAGCGATAGTCTTTCGGCAGTTGCGCGATCGCATCGCTGTTTTTGGCGGTATTGATCGGCGTTTTATTGGCCTCAATGCTCACGCCGGTGCCGTTAATATTGACGTTCTCTGCCCAGACGGCAGGGGTAAAAGCCAGCGCAAGCGCCAGAATAAGCGATGATTTCTGCATAGCGTTTTTCTCTTTTATTGTTGTGTGAACTGATTTTTGGGCTCGTCTAAGCCCAGACTTTCGCGCAGCGTGGTGCCGGGATAGTCGGTGCGGAACAGGCCGCGCGCCTGTAAAAGGGGGACCACCTGGTCGACAAAGCGCGGGAAGGTGTCCGGCGTACCGCCCTGAATGATGAAGCCATCCGCCGCCTTCTCCTCGAACCAGGCCTGTAAACCATCGGCCACCTGCTCCGGTGTGCCGGAAAAACGCGGGCGCGGCGATGCGGCTTCCAGCGCGACCTGACGCAGAGTTAAGTTGCGCTCACGGGCGTTACGCTTGATTTCATCGGTGGTGCTGCGGAAGCTGTTTTTGCCCAAATCGCCAATATCCGGGAACGGCGCGTCGAGGGAATACTGGCTGAAGTCGTGATGCTCGAAATAACGTCCAAGGTAATTCAGCGCATCATTAATGGAGACCAGTGCCGCCGTGGTTTGATACTGGTTTTCTACGTCATCGGCGTCGTTTCCAACAATCACGCTGACGCCCTGGAATATATATAAATCCCCTGCGCGGCGGCCGTGACTTTCCAGCTGCTGTTTAACATCGTGGTAAAAAGCCTGGGCTTCTTCCAGCGTGTCATGGTGGGTAAAAATCGCGTCAGCATGTTTTGCCGCCAGCTTTTTACCGTCGTCGGACGCACCAGCCTGAAAGACAATCGGACGTCCCTGCGGGGTGCGGCCAATATTCAGCGGGCCGGAAACCTGGAAGAAATCACCGTGGTGATCCAGAGTATGCAGTTTCGACGCATCAAAGAACTGTCCGCTCTCTTTATTGCGGATAAAGGCATCCCCTTCCCAGGAGTCCCACAGCCCTTTCACCACGTCGAGATACTCATCGGCAATGCGGTAGCGCAGCGCATGCTCCGGGTGTTTTTCGCGGGAGAAGTTCTTCGCTGACCCTTCCAGCGGCGACGTCACCACGTTCCAGCCCGCGCGTCCGTTGCTCAGGTGATCGAGGCTGGCGAACTGGCGTGCAGCGGTGAAAGGCTCGCTGTACGAGGTGGATAACGTGCCGACCAGCCCCAGGCGCGAGGTGATACTCGCCAGCGCGGACAACAGCGTCAGCGGCTCAAAGCGGTTTAAAAAATGCGGAATGGATTTCTCGTTAATATAAAGACCGTCGGCCACAAATATAAAGTCGAGCTTGCCCTCTTCTGCTTTTAAAGCCGTTTCTTTGACGAAATCAAAATTAATGCTGGCATCCGCGACCGCCGCCGGGTGGCGCCAGGCAGACATATTTCCGGATGCACCATGCAAAATGGTCCCCAGCCGCAATTGACGATGTGCAGACATATTCACCTCAAATTAATTAAACGTGTTGCAGGGCTTTTTCCGCGAGCTGAGCAAAATAGCGGGCAGCGGGTTCGATTAATGCTTCGTCCGGGTTAAATGCCGGGTGATGTAACCCAAACGGACTGTTGCTGCCAATGCTGACAAACGCGCCGGGTATGTTTTGCAGATAGACCGCGAAATCCTCCCCGCCCATGTGCAGTTCCGCATGCCGGGTTTCATATCCCGCTTCGCGCGCGACCGAGGTGGCAAACCCGGCCCAGTGTTCATCGTTCACCAGCGCGGTGGGCCCGGCGTACCAAGTGATGTTGATCTGCGCGCTAAAGGCGCTGGCAAATCCGGCGGCGATTTCACCGACGCGCGCTTTGACGTTCTGCTGCACTTCCGTACGGTGCGTGCGCAGCGTGCCCTCCAGCTCAACGCTTTCCGGCAGCACGTTCCAGGTATTCCCCCCGGCGATGCGCGTCACGCTCAGAACAACCGAATCCAGCGTATTGACGTTACGGCTGGCAACGCTTTGCAGCGCGGTCACCAGCTGGCTTGCCAGCACGATGGCGTCGTTGCCTTCATGGGGACGTGCGGCATGCGCGCCTTTGCCGGTAACATGAATAACGAAGCGATCGACGTTCGCATAGAATGGGCCGCCGCGCGTAGCAAACTCGCCGACCGGCAGTGAAGGCTCGTTATGCATTCCGAAAATCGCGCGTACGTCACGTAACGCCCCGGCCCGCACCATACTTTTTGCTCCGCCGAAATTCTCTTCCGCAGGCTGGAACAGGATCCGCACGCGACCGTTGAGCGAGGCTTCCCGCTCCTTTAGCTTTAACGCAGCGCCGAGGATCACGCTGGTGTGGATGTCATGGCCACAGGCATGCATCACCCCCGCACGCCGGGAGCTAAACGGCACCCCACTGCGCTCGTCGATGGGTAACGCGTCGATATCGGCGCGCAGCGCAACCAGTGCGTTGCCCGTGCCGATCTCCGCAACCAGCCCGGTCTGGAGATCGTAAGGCAGCGGTGCAATCCCGGCCGCCGTCAGCCACTCGCGCAGGCGCGCCGTTGTTTCGACCTCCTGACCGGAGAGTTCAGGGTTCTGGTGCAGCTCACGGCGCCAGGCAATCAGTTGTTCGCTAAAGCTCATACGGTCACCTCCCTGTTAAATCGCGCCTCGGCCAGCAGTCGCAGTGACTGCACGCGCGTTGCGCCATCAGCGACCGGCGTGTCGATGATAAATTCGTCAATTCCCCACTGCTGATGCAGCGCGTTGAGCTGTTCAAGCACCGAATCCGCCGTTCCGGCCAGCAGAGACTGCGCCCGACGCGCGATGCGCACCGGGTCACTCCCCGCCTGCCGCGCAAAGGCGTAGGCCTGTTCTTCGCTGGCCACGGTGACGCGCTGTCCGTTTACCAGCTCCACGCCCCACACTTCAACCTTCTGCGCCAGCGCATCGGCCTCAGCCTGGGTTGGGGCAACAATGACCTGCACGGCCACAATCACCTCCCGGACGCTGTGTTGACGCCACGCTGTGACGACCTCGCGCAGCAGCTCAGGATCACCGTTCAGATGGGCGGCAAAGACAAAATGCCAGTCGAGGGAGGCCGCCAGTAGCGCACTTTCGGTACTGGCGCCCAGCAGAAATCCCCGGGCAGGCACCGGCGGCAGCGGCGTGGCGCGAACGTCCTCCTCCGCTGACTGATTTTCAGGGCGGATCCAGCGATCAAGCTGCGTCAGTTGTTCAGTAAAGCTGCCTTTTTCCTGCGGATTTAGGCCGTACTGCAAGGCGCGGGTAGAGAGCGGCAGACCGCCGGGCGCTTTGCCAACGCCCAGATCAACCCGGCCCGGCGCAATGGCGGCCAGTACGTTAAAATTTTCGGCGACTTTATAGGGGCTGTAATGTTGCAGCATGACGCCGCCTGAGCCCACGCGAATACGTTTTGTTTGCCCGAGGATCCAGGCAATCAGCAGCTCCGGCGAGGGGCTGGCAAGCTGCGGGGTATTGTGGTGTTCGGCAATCCAGAAGCGGTGATAACCCAGCGTTTCTGCCTGTTGCGCCAGTGCTAAGGTTCGCGCCAGCGCATCGGCGGCTGTTTCGTGTTCTGCGACGGGGCTTTTATCCAGAATGCTGATTCGCCATGACATGTTGCGTTCTCGTTTGACTTAACATGTCGTCATTATTAAAGGCGGATTTCACCTCTGAGAAACAATTAATTTACATTTGGATTGCCGGAAATCAGCTATAGCTTACCGCTACTCGTTCGGATACTGCTCGTCGGTGACCTTCTCCAGCCATGCCACCGGGCTCCCGTCGACAGCTTCTGCGATGGCGATATGGGTCATGGCCGTCTGCACGCTTGCACCGTGCCAGTGCTTCACGCCGGGTGGGATCCAGGCGATATCACCCTGATTCAGCGGTTCCGCCTCTTTCCCCCACTCCTGTAACCAGCCGCGCCCCTGCGTCACGATCAGCGTTTGTCCAAGAGGATGCGTATGCCAGGCGGTACGTGCGCCGGGTTCAAAGGTGACGGTCGCGCCGCCGACTTTTGCCGGTTCAGTCGCCTGGAAAGGTGCGTCAATGCGCACGCTGCCGGTAAACCAGGCCTCTGGCCCATGAACGGAAGGTAGCGAACCGCTACGGATAATTTTCATGATCTACTCCTCGTTTGCTATTGCGTTAACAGTAGCGTAAAGCCATGGGGAGCATTAGAGTGCATAATCAGAAAGGAACTATGAGTTCAATTCATAAATAGGATAAGCCGCCATGTTAAAAGACAACTTCAACGATCTGCTCTCCTTTATGGTTGTCGCCCGGGAGCGCAGTTTTACCCGCGCCGCGGCGCAGCTTGGGGTATCTCAGTCGGCGCTCAGTCACGCAATGCGCAATCTGGAAGCGAGGCTGGAAGTCCGTCTGTTAACCCGCACCACCCGCAGCGTGGCCCCTACCGAGGCCGGCGAGCAACTTTTCATGCGCTTAAGCCCCCATCTGCTGGAGATCGAGCAGGAACTTACCGCGCTGCGTGATACCCGCGACAGACCTGCCGGGAATATTCGCCTAACCGCCGGGGAGCACGCCATGTCTGCCGTGCTGTGGCCTGTGCTTAAACCCTTTATGGCGCAGTATCCTGACATCAACGTTGAAGTCACGGTGGACGATGGGCTGACAGATATTGTCGATGGCCGCTTTGACGCGGGGGTGCGTCTGGGTGAGCAGGTGGCGAAAGATATGATTGCGATACGTATTGCCCCGGACATGCGCATGGCGGTCGTCGGGTCGGCAGACTATTTGCATCGTTTCGGGGTACCGGAAACGCCGGAGCAGCTTGATCAGCACCGCTGCATTAATATGCGCCTGCCCACACGCGGCGGATTATATGCCTGGGAATTTGAACGGGACGGACGTGAGCTGCGCGTGCGGGTTGACGGCCAATTGATCCTCAACAGCCTGCCGCAACGCATTGATGCCGCCGAAAACGGTCTGGGGCTGGCGTACGTCCCGGAAGATGCGGTTCAGGACGCCCTTGCTGAGGGCCGGTTAGTGCGTGTGCTTGAAGCCTGGTGTCCGGCTTTTGCCGGTTATCATCTCTTTTATCCGAGCCGCCGCCAGCACACTTCCGCGTTTTCATTACTTATCGCAGCTCTGCGGCATCCATAAGCTCTACCTATAGGTAACTATTAAGTAAACCTGATGATTAAATCAGCATTCGCCGACCTTTTTGCCTAAAAAAACGTCACGATTCAGCGCGTTGTGATCGCAGTCTGCTCTGACCACACGATTTCCTTCGACGAGCATCACTTTCGGCACGGTTATATTTTGCGTCGCTTATCAATTGCGGGTAGGATGCCTCGCCATGTTTTGCCTTATCCATACACAGAATGACTGGAAAGGCAGCATGTGTCTGCGCAGAAGCAATCGTTTGTTTCGGCTTCTTCCAGGCAGGACTATCACGTTAATGGTTCAGACAGGCAAACAGGTAACTCAATGAAAACAAGCAATAAAAGCGCAGCCGATCATCATGCTGCTAAACGTCGCTGGTTGAACTCTCATGAAGAGGGCTATCACAAGGCGATGGGCAACCGTCAGGTTCAGATGATCGCCATCGGCGGCGCTATCGGTACAGGTCTTTTTTTAGGTGCAGGCGCACGTCTGCAAATGGCTGGCCCCGCTCTCGCCCTGGTCTATCTGGTGTGCGGTATCTTCTCTTTCTTCATTCTTCGCGCCCTCGGCGAGCTGGTGCTCCACCGCCCTTCCAGCGGTAGCTTTGTCTCTTACGCCCGTGAATTTCTCGGTGAAAAAGCCGCGTATGTCGCGGGCTGGATGTACTTCGTTAACTGGGCAATGACCGGTATCGTCGATATTACCGCCGTTGCGCTGTACATGCACTACTGGGGCGCGTTTGGCGATGTGCCGCAGTGGGTGTTCGCCCTCGGGGCGCTGGCAATCGTCGGGACCATGAACATGATCGGCGTGAAATGGTTCGCCGAGATGGAGTTCTGGTTCGCGCTGGTGAAGGTGCTGGCCATTGTGATCTTCCTGGTGGTCGGGACCGTATTCCTCGGCACCGGTAAACCGCTGGACGGCAACGCCACCGGCTTCCACCTGATTACCGATAACGGTGGTTTCTTCCCGCACGGCCTGCTGCCAGCGCTGGTTCTGGTCCAGGGTGTGGTGTTCGCCTTTGCCTCCATCGAACTGGTCGGTACGGCGGCAGGTGAATGTAAAGATCCGCAGACGATGGTGCCAAAAGCCATCAACAGCGTGATCTGGCGTATCGGTCTGTTCTATGTGGGCTCCGTGGTATTGCTGGTACTGCTGCTGCCGTGGAATGCATACCAGGCGGGGCAAAGCCCGTTTGTGACCTTCTTCTCTAAGCTGGGCGTGCCGTACGTGGGCAGCATCATGAACATCGTGGTACTGACTGCCGCGCTCTCCAGCCTGAACTCCGGGCTCTATTCGACGGGCCGTATCCTGCGCTCCATGTCGATGGGGGGCTCTGCGCCGAAGTTTATGTCGAAGATGAGCAAGCAGCAGGTGCCTTACGCGGGTATTCTGGCTACGCTGGTGGTGTATATCTTTGGCGTGTTCCTGAACTATCTCGTGCCGTCTCAGGTGTTTGAGATCGTGCTGAACGTCGCTGCGCTGGGCATCATCGCCTCCTGGGCCTTTATCGTGGTGTGTCAGATGCGTCTGCGCAAAGCAATTAAAGAAGGGAAAGCGGCTGACGTCAGCTTCAAGCTGCCGGGCGCGCCGGTAACATCCTGGCTTACCCTGCTATTCCTGTTGAGCGTGCTGGTGCTGATGGCGTTCGACTACCCTAACGGCACCTACACCATCGCTACAATCCCGCTGCTGGCGGTGCTGTTGATTGCTGGCTGGTTTGGCGTGCGTAAACGCGTGAATGAAATCCACAGTACCGCCCCGGTTCATCCTGGAGATGACAAACAGGATGGTCCGCTGGTGGAAGAGACGTCGCGTTAATAAAAAAGCCGGGTGGCGGCTACGCCTTACCCGGCCTGCATTTCATTGTTTTCCAGGCCCGGTAAGCGCAGCGCCACCGGGCAATTCCCACCTTAAAGCGCGATACGAATCACATCGTCAGGCTGAGTGGCTTCCTGCTGACGGGTGGACTTCTGTTTCACCGTCACGTACAGCGTTTTACCGTCCGCAGACAGCGCCAGGCTGTTCGGGTAAACCGGCGTATCGAAGGTTTTGGTCACTTTGTAAGTTTTGGCGTCAATCACGCTCACCTTGCCCGCCTCGCGGTGCGTCACATAGGCTTCGTTACGCGCCGGGTTAAACAGTACGGCCAGCGATTCTGGCGCGGCGATTTTCTGCATTACGCTGCCATCTTTCAAATTCACCACCAGCACTTCAGGCTGTTTTGAATCCGTCACAAACGCACGCTGGCCAGCAGTGTCCAGGCTCAGGTTCAGGTAGAAGTGCTCTTTTCCGTCTTCCTGTACTTTCTTACGGCTGAGGATTTTGTTGGTCGCGGTATCAATGGTCACCAGCTCACCGTCCGCATTGGTGGTATACAGGCGTTTTGCCTTCGAATCCAGCGCCAGTCCGGTGCTGAACGTGCCGGTGTTCGTGATGGTGTCCTTCAGCTTCAGCGTTGCGCCATCAACAACCCAGATCACGCTCTCCTTGCCGATGCCGGTAATGTATACCGTATTGGTCGTGTCATCGGCCACCAGCTGGCGCGGCTGAAGCGGCTTCACCGTGTCGCTACGTTTGCGATCGTCCAGCACCAGGCGCCCTTTCACCTCGCTCGTTTTGGCGTCAATCGCCGTCACGGCACTGTTGACGGTGTTACCGAACCACAGCGTCTGGGTGGCGTTATCGATCGTGGCGCCAAACGGCTTGAGATCGTTATGAATCGCCTGCGTCACTTCCAGCGTGACCGGATCCAGACGATAGACCACGCCGCCCTTATCGGTTTTGCGGCTTTGTGACGTCGCAACCCACAGCGCGTTTTCCTGCTGGCTGACGGCCATTTCATACGCGCCCTTGCCGACCGCTTTGCGCAGCATCTCTTCAGCGGCATGAACCTGGAACGTACCGGCAAACAGTAAAGAGCCCAACAGCAGAGACCCACGCAGGCGCGGCGAGCACAGATGACGTAAAGACATAACAATTCCTTTTTAAATGAGGAGATTTACCGCTGACATCGCTTCCGGCGGGCAAAGTCATCGCTTTGCCGTTATTTTAATGAGAATAGTAATCATTAATGAGTTGAATGTGGAGTATTTCTTTCCTGCAAAACCTTACATTCACGAAATGTGCGGTTATAGTTTTCATAACATTTACAAAGGATTTAACATATATACACAGGTTCCAGTTGATTTGGTTCGAATTTTCTCTTAACCGGCTTACTCCATGAAAATTATTACTGCCCATAAGGCCTCACTACCCCTGTTGTTCGTTCCCGTCATTTTTGGCCCGCTGAGTGCGATGGCCGCGGATGAACAGACCCTGATCGTCAGCGCCACGCCGCAAACCGTCTCAGAACTGGACACCCCGGCCGCAGTCAGCGTGGTGAGCGGCGAGGATATGCGACATGCCACGCCGCGCATCAACCTTTCTGAATCCCTTGGGAGCGTACCTGGCCTGCAAATCCAGAACCGCCAGAACTATGCTCAGGATCTGCAACTTTCCGTTCGCGGATTCGGCGCGCGCTCAACCTTCGGCGTACGCGGGATCCGCATGTACGTGGACGGCATTCCGGCAACCATGCCCGACGGCCAGGGGCAGACATCAAACATTGACCTCAACAGCATAGAGAGCGTCGACGTGCTGCGCGGCCCCTTCTCTGCCCTGTACGGTAATGCCTCCGGCGGCGTGATCAACATCAACACCCAGACCGGACAACAGCCAGCCACCATTGAAGCCAGCAGCTATTACGGCAGCTACGGCACCTGGCGTTACGGTATGAAGGCCACCGGGGCGGTGGGTGATGGTACTCAGGCGGGCGATGTGGATTACGCCGTATCCACTACCCGTTTTACCACCCATGGCTATCGCGACCACAGCGGCGCGCGCAAAAACCTCGCCAACGCGAAACTGGGCGTGCGCATTAATGATGTCAGCAAGCTGACGCTGATTTTTAACAGCGTGGACATGAAAGCCAACGATCCAGGCGGACTGAGCTATCAGGAGTGGCAGAATAACCCGCGCCAGTCACCACGTGGCGATCAGTACAACACGCGTAAGACCATTAAGCAGACCCAGGCCGGGATCCGCTACGACCGTCAGCTGAGCGAACAGGACGACCTCAGCGTGATGATGTATGCCGGTGAGCGTGAAATGACTCAGTACCAGTCCATTCCGGCGTCCACTCAGCGCGAGAATCCTGCGCATTCGGGCGGTGTGATTGATATGCAGCGTCACTATCAGGGTATTGATACGCGCTGGACCCACCGCGGCGAACTGCTGGTTCCGGTGACATTTACCACCGGGTTGAACTACGAAAACATGAGCGAAAATCGTCGCGGGTATGAGAACTTCGTTATGGACAACGGCGTGCCAGATTATGGCGTGAAGGGTAATAAACGCCGTGACGAACGCAATCTGATGTGGAACCTGGATCCCTACCTGCAAACCCAGTGGCAGCTAACGCAAAAACTGTCCTTAGAGGCGGGCGTACGTTATAGCTCCGTCTGGTTTGACTCCAACGATCGTTACATTACCCCGCAAAACGGTGATGACAGCGGCGACGCCAGCTACCACAAATGGCTCCCGGCAGGTGCGGTGAAATACGCCGTGACCGACGCATGGAACCTGTATGCCGCGGCAGGACGGGGATTTGAGACGCCGACCATCAACGAACTTTCCTACCGTTCTGATGGCAAAGGTGGCCTCAATATGAACCTGCAACCGTCCACCAACAACACCTATGAGATTGGCAGCAAAACCCGCATCGGCAATGGCATCCTGACGGCGGCGCTGTTCCGCACGGATACCGACAATGAGATCGTGGTGGACGAAAGCAAGGATGGTCGCACGACTTATAAAAACGCGGGGAAAACGCGCCGCCAGGGTGTGGAAATTGCGCTCGACCAGCAGTTTGCCGAGAACTGGAAGCTGAAGATGGCGTGGACCTATCTTGATGCCACCTACCGCACCAACGTCTGTAGCAATGCAGACTGTAGCGGCAACCGGATGCCGGGGATCGCCCGTAACATGGGATATGTGTCGTTTGGCTGGGAGCCTGAGGAAGGCTGGTACGCGGGGACAGATGCCCGCTACATGAGCGATGTCATGGCCAACGATACCAACACCGCTAAAGCGCCCTCTTATACCGTTGTGGGCCTGAATACCGGCTATAAACTCAACTACGGCAAATGGGGAATGGACGTCTTTGGTCGCGTCGATAACCTGTTCGATAAAGATTACGCCGGTTCAGAGATTGTTAACGCTGGCTACAACCGCTATTACGAACCTGCCCCTGGTCGCAACTATGGCGTGGGCCTGTCGGTCTCTTATCGTTTTGAGTAAACCATTCTCCGGCAGCGCACGTTGCCGGTAAAAAAATAAGCAAAATAACATCATTCCCGGTTGCCTGATGCGCCGGGAATATAATCAAGGACGTTTGATACAAATAAACAAATAAGTGCGCCAGAGGGATCCTTAACTGTAGTATTGCCGTTGCAGAAGAATATTGGCTTCATCAATGGCTTTGTCGATCGCTTCCCGGCTGGCCGTCACATCCCTTTGCTCAAGCGCAGAAAGCAGATCGTCATAATGATAGGTCGCTGCGGGAACCTCGCTTAACTCTTCATGCAGATAGTGAATGCACGGACCAATCCGTACCCAGAGCTGCTCAATCAGCGAGTGAAGGGTCGGCATCTCGGCATACTGATAGAGCGTGAACCGGAACACGCGGTTGGCATGGATCGCTTTCTGTACATCGCCCTGATGCATGGCGGCACTGAAGTTATCTGACAGCGCGCGTAACGCATCCAGTTTGGTCTCGGTCATATTCTGGCACGCCGCCGCAACGGCCATCGGTTCAAGCTGCTTTCTGATGGCGTTAATTTCGTTATAGCGTTCCAGCGTCACTTCTGGCACCAAAAACGCCTGCGCTGGCGTGGCCTGTAATGCCCCCGCCGACACCAGGCGCAGCAGGGCTTCGCGCACCGGTGTGATACTGGTGCCCAATTTATCCGCAATCTCTTTTGTAACGAGTCGAGCCCCAGGTTTTAATGAGCCCGTAATTAATGCTCCCTTTAAACTGTTCTCTACTTGCAAAGTCAGACTGATTCTTTGTGCTTTTTCCATATGTTCCAAATCAAGCATGTTTAATTCCCGTAGCCAAACAAAATGCCATTTTCAGCGTCTGTTTAAAAAAACATCGCCGGTTAGATATATCCTGTATCGTCATGCCTGGTATGAGGGGCGCGCGTAATATTAAAATCGCTCAAATAATATTGCATTTTTCACTTCTGGCTCAGCTGGGCCGAGGCGCGCAAAGCTTATGGATTAATTAAAGACAATATATCGTATCTTCACAAATAATTATGGCGGACACTGCCCGCCATAACCGATGCTCTGTTTAGTCGGCCGCCACGCGGATCACAACCTTGCCGAAGTTTTTCCCCTCAAGCAGGCCAATCAGGGCGTCCGGCGCCGCGTCCAGCCCTTCCGTAACCTGCTCGCGATAGTGAATTTTGCCTTCCTGCACCCAGCGGCCCATTTCCTGCTGGAACTCGTCAATACGATGACCATAGTCCTGCGCGATAATAAAACCCTGCATACGGATGCGTTTTTTCAGGATGGTCCCCATCAGTAGCGGTAAGCGGTCCGGACCCTCCGGCAGGTTGGTCGCATTGTAGCCGCTGACCAGTCCGCAAACCGGCACGCGCGCGGAGGTATTCAAGAGCGGCAGCACGGCGTCAAAGACTTTACCGCCGACGTTTTCGTAATACACATCAATGCCCTGCGGGCAGGCTTTAGCCAGTTGTTCGTCAAAATCATCCGCATGGTGATCCAGACAGGCATCGAAACCGAGCACGTCGACAGCATGACGGCATTTCTCCTCCCCGCCAGCCACGCCGATGACCCGGCATCCTTTGATTTTACCGATCTGCCCCACCGTTGCGCCGACCGGCCCCGTGGCCGCCGCCACGACAAGGGTTTCCCCTGCCTGAGGCTGGCCGATATCGAGCAGCCCCATATACGCGGTGAAGCCCGGCATCCCTAGCACGCCGAGTGCCCATGAAGGATGCGACGGGTTTTGACCCAACTTAACCAGCCCCTGCCCGTCGGATAGTTCATACTCCTGCCAGCCGCTGTAACCCAGAACCCATTCACCCTCTTTATAATCCGGATGACGGGAGGTCTCGACGCGGCTTACCGTGCCGCCCACCATCACCGCGCCAATCTCGACCGGAGGTGAATAGGATGGCGCATCGCTCATACGGCCTCGCATGTACGGATCAAGCGAGAGCCATACGGTGCGTAATAACACCTGCCCCTCTGCGGGCGCGGGGATCGGCTGCTCTTCCAGGCGGAAATTATCGGCAACCGGCGCGCCGTGTGGACGGGAAGCCAGTACCCAGCGTCGGTTTTGCGTAGTAGATTGACTCATTCATCGCTCCTTACTGCTGAAAATGTCATTCAAGTCTGGCACGTTATCCTGCGGATCGCCTGTGCATTATGAGCCGGACTGATTAAGCCGCACGACCAGATAAAGGCACGATTCATCCGTTTCGTTGATAAACCGGCAGTCGTTCGGCGGCCCGAGTTCCAGACAATCTCCGGCCTTCATTTCATGGCGAGTATCCCCCTCCAGAAAGACCAGTTCACCTGCCTGCAACCAAATCAGCTGTCGTGCCAGCGCATAAGAGGAGGCGGGCATCGGCACATCGCTACCTGCGGGTAGCTCCACCTGGACGAGGTCGATAGGCATATCGCTGCGCGGCGACACATGGCGACGCAAATAGTGGGTTTGCGGATCGCGCCAGACGGGCTGATTCGCCAGACGTAACAGTTTGCCCTCCTGCATTTCCGCGCGCGCAATAAGCGTAGACATGCTAATACCGAAGGCACCGGATAACCGCGCAAGCAGCGTCGCCGTTGGGCTACTGTCTCCCCGTTCAATCTTGTGGATCATGGCGCGTGAGATACCTGCCCGTTCGGCCAGTTCGCTTAATGACCAGCCCCGCGACTCGCGTTCAAGGCGTATGCGGGCGCTAATGCGTTGATTCATATTGTCTGTCATTGTATTCATGACGTCATACTATAGTGTACGGATGGTTTTTCGGGGCAGTTTTGTGACAAAAAATAGGGATTTTGTCGTAGCGATGCAATATAAGAACTGTGTAATATTGTGAGTAAATCGTACTACTATAGTGAACAACACAGCCAGAGGTTACCCATGATTGTTCGTCATGCCTGCAAAGAAGATTGTGCCGCTATCGGTGAAATTTATAACCATGCGGTGCTGCACACCGCCGCCATCTGGAATGATAAAACTGTCGACACCGATAACCGTATCGCATGGTTTGAGGCGCGTACTCTGTCGGGTTATCCAGTGCTGGTCAGTGAAGAAGACGGAGTGGTGACGGGATACGCCTCATTTGGCGACTGGAGAGCGTTCGACGGATTTCGCCACACGGTGGAGCACTCGGTGTACGTTCATCCCGAACATCAGGGCAAAGGCATTGGCCGGCTGCTGATGACGGAGTTAATCAAGGAAGCCCGCCAGATCGGTAAACACGTGATGGTTGCCGGTATTGAGGCGCAGAACCAGGCGTCAATTCATCTGCACGAAACCCTGGGCTTTATTACCACCGGCAATATGCCGCAGGTGGGAACCAAATTCGGTCGCTGGCTGGACTTAACCTTTATGCAGCTCCAGCTTGATGAGCGCAGCGTTCCGGATGCTCTGCCATGAATCAATCGTTGACGTTAGCGTTTCTGGTAGCCGCCGGGATTGGGCTGGTGGTGCAAAACACCCTGATGGTGCGCATTACGCAATCTTCCTCCACCATTCTTATCGCCATGCTGCTGAACTCGCTGGTGGGGATTGTGCTGTTTGTCAGCATTTTGCTGGTGAAAAATGGCCTGGCGGGGTTTAACGAACTGGCGTCAACGGTGCGCTGGTGGACGTTGATCCCCGGCCTGCTGGGGTCTTTTTTTGTCTTTGCCAGTATTAGCGGCTATCAGAATGTGGGCGCGGCAACGACCATTGCCGTCCTGGTGGCAAGCCAGCTGATTGGCGGTCTGGTGATGGACATCCTCAAGAGCAACGGCGTTCCCCTGCGCGCGCTGGTTGGCCCGGTCTGCGGCGCAGTGATGCTGGTGGTCGGCGCCTGGCTGGTGGCACGGCGCCAGTTTTAACCCTTACAGAATAGTCCCGCCCTGGGTGAGGTGGGCATGGCGTGCCTCCGCCTCTTCTTTATGCTGCTTACCATGATGCGCAATCGCGGTACGCAGGCGCTGCTGCTGGGTATAGCGATCTTCACGGCTGAGCTCTGCATCATCGCTTAATTCGATCAGCAGTTCGTTCATGTGAGTAATTACGCTCTCTTGGATGGTGGCATCGACGCGGGCGATAACATCATTTAAATGTGACATTGTCACTCCTTTTCACGTGCCCGGTGGCGCTACGCTTACCGGGCCTACATTTGAAACCCGTAGGCCGGGTAAGGCATAGCCGCCACCCGGCAAAATACGATCAGTTCAGCTTCGCTTTCGAGAAATCGCTGCCCATCAGGCTTACGCTGTACCCGGTCACATTGCTGCGGGTCGCGTAGAACGTTTTGCCGTTAGCTAACGCAATCCACGGTGCCTGCTGGTAGAAAATCTCCTGTGCCTGACCATACAGCTTCGCACGTTCGTCCGGGTTGCTGGTCAGTTTGGCCTTTTGCACCAGCTCATCATACCCCTTATCACACCAGCGCGCGGCGTTAGATCCGGTTTTGATGCTGTTACAACCCAGTAGCACATCGGCGAAGTTGTCCGGATCGCCGTTATCAGACATCCAGCCGAACAGCGCGGAATCATGCTCGCCTTTGCGCATGCCGGAGAGATATTCCCCCCACTCGTAAGAGACGATTTTCGCCTTCACGCCCACCTTCGCCCAGTCAGCCTGGATCATCTCTGCAATGCGTCGGGAGTTCGGGTTGTACGGACGCTGAACCGGCATGGACCAGAGGGTCACTTCCGCGCCTTTCTCCAGACCCGCCTGCTTCAGCAGCGCTTTCGCTTTTTCAGGATCGTAGCCGTAATCCTTCAGTTCTTTATTAAAGCCGAGCATGTTCGGCGGGATCGGCGATTTAGCGATCGTACCAGACCCCATAAAGACCGCGTTCACAATGGCTTTTTTGTCCGTCGCGTAATTCAGAGCCTGGCGCACCAGCACGTTATCAAACGGTTTTTTCTCTGTGTTGAACGCCAGGTACCCCACATTCAGCGCATCCACCGAGTGCAGCGTCAGGTCTTTGTTTTTCTTGATCGCTTCAAACTGCACCGGCGACGGCGCAGGAATGATCTGACACTCGTTCGTTTGCAGCTTCGCCAGACGCGTCTCAACGTTTGGCGTGATGGAGAAGATCAGGTGTTTGGTCGGCACCTCTCCCTCCCAGTAGTTCGGGTTGGCGACGTAGCGGATAAGCGAATCCACCTTGTACTGCTGAAGCACATACGGCCCGGTGCCGATTGGCCAGGTGTCCACATTTTCAGGCGTGCCCTTTTTCAGCATCGCGTCCGCGTACTCGGCAGAGAGGATCGAGGCGAAGTCCATTCCCCAGTCGGCCAGGAAAGCCGCGTTGGGTTCGCTCAGCGTGAACTGAACATGATAATCGTCGATCTTTTTCACATCCTGAATGAGCTTGTCGAGACCCACGTCATTAAAGTATTCGTAATTACCCTGGGAAACATTGTGATAGGGATGCTTAGGGTCTTTCTGACGCATAACGGAGAAAATAACGTCATCAGCGTTAAAATCACGGGTCGGTTTGAAGTATTTATTGCTGTTGAATTTCACCCCTTTACGCAGGGTAAACGTGTATGTTTTGCCGTCTGGCGAAATGGTCCACGACTCCGCAAGAGAAGGCACCGGCGTGTTTTTTACCGGGTCGAAGTTAATCAGACGGTTATACAGCGTTTGCGAGCTGGCGACAAACGAGGGGCCAGAGCTGGCGATCTGCGGGTTAAACGACTCCGGCGACGCCTCGGAGCAGTAGATAATGGTGTCTTTGTTTGCCGCCCATGCGGCGCTTGCCGGTAGCAGCGCGCTCAGCGCGAGGGCGAGCACGGTTTTCCCTGTAAACATAATTATTACCCTTTCGGTTTTATTATAGTGAACAGTAATAACAGCACAGACGTTTTGGCCTGACAAATAACGAATCACTATCAGGTTATTCTAAAGCCGTACATTTCGCTGGTTTTAACATCAGCCCGCAGAAACCGATTTGCCTTAAGGTCCATTATTCGTCAAGCACAACCGTTACGATCAATGCCGCAAGAAATCGTCCCTTTTGTCGTCTCCTCCGCCGTTTGCTTGCTTACCTGATTCGCTAAAGTAATGGCGTGAAGAAGTCTACAGGACCAAATCGTGGCAAAAACACTTTTACGCAGCGGCAATCTGGATGATTTTCAGGCCGTTGGCGGCGGCGGACAGGCCGTTTTTGAATCAGCGCTGCAAATCCGCGAAGCGCTTCGGTTGCGCAAACAGCAGGCTATCGTCGATTGCCTGGCCATTCCTCAGGTCAATGACGGCGGCGATCGCGTTGACTGGTACTCCCCGGTTGAGGGAACCGTCTCCAGCTGGAAGGCGGCGGATGAAGACGAGCGTTTTCGCGCCCTGCGCTATCTGGAAAACACGCTCGCCAGCATGGAGTCGCTGAGTAAAAAATGCCTTCAGTCACCGAAAACGGCGCAGCAACTGTTTGGATCTCTGCTCTCTAAAGCTTTCCAGTTTCCCGGTGAAAACTTTGTTTTCCTGGTGGATGGCAAACCGGTGATCTGCTTCTGGGGTTTCGTCAGTCTTAACGAAAACGCGCGCGACGACGTGCTGGACTGCCTGCGCGAATCGTTGGTCCCTGAACCTGAACCCGTGATGATTAACGAACCTGAACCTGAGCCAGAACCGGCCCCGGTGGTGACCTTCGAGCAGGCCGACGCGCCGCTTATCACGCCTGTGGCTACCGTCCGTATCACCGAAGATGAGCTGTATACGCCAGAGCCGGTGCGCATGAACACCGTGCCGTCAGAGCCCGCACCAGCGGTGGTGCAGAAAAAACGTCGCTCCCCCCTGTGGTTGCTGCCGGTTGCCGCCGTCATTATTGCAGCCATTGCCACGCCGCTGCTCTGGCCAAAACAGGCCCCGACCGCAGCGCCAGTTACCTCACCAGCGCCAGCACCTGTCGCCATTGCTCCGGCCCCCGTGAAGACGGTTGAGCCGCTTGAGCTGAAACTCCCGCTGCACCAGGCAGAAGTGGTAGAGCCCAAGGTGAAGACGCCTGCCCCGGCAGCCGAACCGGTGGTCATTACCGCTATCCCGAAAGATGCGATGGTGATGGAGGCAAACCAGGTCAAAGCGGGGTTAACGCGCTTCCTGAACGGCACCTGGCGCGCGTTTCTCGATGTGCAGGATCCGCTCACCGGCAAACCGCCGTCTCTGCGCTACCAGATCCAGAACAATAAAGGTTTCGCCCGGGTCGTGCATGGCGACAACATTGTCTGCCGGGTAGACGTCTTTTCCGGATTACACAGCAACGGCGAGCTGTTGATCAAAACGCGCGGAAACGCTCGTTGCACCGACGGTTCACGCTATCCGATGCCGGAAGTGACCTGTAAGGCAGGTGCCAGCGACGTGGCGGAATGTACCGCACGTTACGATGCCAACACCGTCGTTCCTCTGACGTTCAAGAAAGCAGGTGTCTGATCCTATGCTGGTTAATCTTTGCGACTATAAACAGAGCGTGACGCTGATTGCTAACAGCGGCGTACAGTTTCTCGATTTTGGCCTGACTCCGCAGGACACCGCCAGCAACGGGCGTTTCGTGCGTAAAACGGCAAATGGCCCGCTGCTGCGCCTGGATTTTGACCTGGTCAACGGCCGGTACACGCTGCCTGCCACCGATGGCGGGAAGCCGGAAGTGGTCAAGCCTGAAAGCACCATTCCACTGCATGACTCCCTGACCGTGCTGGACGGTGTCTGGCTGCCGCTTCCTTTCCTGCGCTTTAACCCGCCGCGGACGTTTGTTGATGGCCCCGATAACTGGGCGCGCGTCCAGGTACGGAAGCTGTCCACGCCCGACGCGGCTGGCAATACGCACCGGGTCACCGTCGCGCTCGACAGCCAGATTGCGGAGCATGCGACGTCTGCCCTGTCGCCGGTTGAAAACGACATTCTTAACGGCACGCGTTTCGCCCTCGCCTGGCGCGACAGTGAGGTTGAGAGTTTCCTCGACCAGACCTGGATTGACGGCTGGCTGCGTGAAGCCTTCACACAATATGCTGACGGGGTTGAAAAACGCGCCGAGCGCGAGCTGCATCAGGCCATGCGCAGCTTTGAATATCAGGCGCACTGGCTCAACCTGCTCTCCATGCTCGGTGAACAACTCACCGTGCCGGAAGTGAAGTTTGTCACCCATACCCTGAGCACCCCTGCTATTCCTGTCGATCTGATCCTTGACGTAGGCAACACCCACACCTGCGGTGTGATTATTGAAGATCATGGTGATGCCAACGACGGCCTGCGCCAGACAGCTGAACTCCAGGTGCGTTCCCTGAGTGAGCCGCAGTTCCTGAATGAGCCGCTTTTTACCAGCCGTCTTGAATTTTCCGAAGCGCGTTTTGGCAAGCAGCACTTCTCGGTGGAAAGCGGCCGGGAGGATGCGTTCGTCTGGCCGTCGATTGTCCGCGTGGGTGATGAAGCGCGTAAGCTGGCGATGCAGCGTCTGGGCACGGAAGGCAACAGCGGTATCTCCAGCCCGCGTCGCTACCTGTGGGACGAGACGCCGGTGGTGCAGGACTGGCGCTTTAGCCAGATGAACAGCAAAACTCAGCGCGAACCGCTGGCAACCGCGTTTCCGCTGATGAACCTGATGAACGACGACGGGGAACCGCTCTTTACGCTGCCGCAGGATGAGCGCCTGCCGGTGTTCTCGCCGCAGTACAGCCGCAGCACCCTGATGACGCACATGCTCTGCGAGCTGCTGGCTCAGGCGCTTGGCCAGATTAACAGCGTGGCCACCCGCCTGCGGCTCGGCTTCCCGGCCTCTCCCCGCCAGCTGCGGACGCTGATCCTCACCCTGCCTTCGGCAATGCCGAAACAGGAGCGCGAGATTTTCCGTCGCCGCATGTTCGAAGCCATCGCCATCGTCTGGAAAGCGATGGGCTGGCACCCGCAGGATGAAGATTTTGCCAGCCGCAAGCAGCAGGAAAAAAGCGTGGTGCCGGTCCCTGAGATCCAGATGGAGTGGGACGAGGCCAGCTGCGGCCAGCTGGTGTGGCTGTATAACGAAGCCATTTCCCATTTTGGTGGCCAGACCGAGGCCTTTTTCGCCTCCCTCGCCCGTCCGGATCGCGCGCCTGAGCCTGGCGTCCAGCCGGGGCGTGCGCTGCGCGTGGCCTCGATTGATATCGGCGGCGGCACGACGGATATGGCCATCACGCACTATCAGTTAGATGATGGTTCCGGGAATAACGTCAAAATCACCCCGCAGCTGCTGTTCCGCGAAGGGTTCAAGGTCGCTGGCGACGACACGCTGCTGGACGTGATCCAGCGCTACGTTCTGCCCGCCCTGCAAACCCAGCTTCAGAAATCCGGCATAGCCGATGCCTCCCAGCTGATGGCATCCCTGTTCGGTGACTCCGGGCGGATCGATACCCAGGCGGTCCTGCGCCAGCAGACGGCGCTTCAGCTCTTTATGCCGATCGGTCACGCGATCCTGGCGGCGTGGGAATCGAGCGATGTTGACGATCCGCTGGCCGGGCTGCATGCCACCTTTGGCGATCTGCTTGCGCAAAAACCGACCCGCAACGTGATGAACTATCTCCGGCAGGCGATCGACCATGCGTTGCCTGCCGGCTCAGAACACTTTGATCTGTTCAGCGTCCCGCTGCACGTCAGCTTCCGGGAGATGCGGGACGCCATGCTGGCGGGTCAGTTCACGCTTGCCGCCCCGCTTCATGCGGTATGTGAGGCGATCTCTCATTACAGCTGCGATATCCTGCTTATCACGGGACGGCCAGGCTGTCTGCCCGGCGTTCAGGCCTTGATTCGCCACCTGCAACCGGTGCCCGTCAACCGCATCGTCTGGCTGGATAAATACCAGGTTCATGAATGGTATCCGTTCAGCCAGCAGGGACGGATCGGCAACCCGAAATCCACCGCTGCGGTGGGAGCGATGCTCTGTAGCCTGGCGCTGGATCTTCGTCTGCCGCGCTTTAACTTTAAAGCAGCGGATATCGGCGCGTACTCTACGGTGCGCTATCTGGGCGTGCTGGATAACACGATCAATACCCTGCGGGACGAGAACGTCTGGTATCACGATATAGACCTCGATAAACCCGGCGCGAAACTGGACGCCCGTCTGCACTTCCCGCTGCGCGGCAACGTTACGCTCGGCTTCCGGCAGTTGGCCAATGCCCGCTGGCCCGCGACGCCGCTCTATACCCTGAGCATCAACTCAGCCGAGCTGGCGAAAGCCATTGCGGGCGACGGTGTACTGAACGTGCGCCTGAAGCTGCGTGGCGGCAATAAGCAGGAGGGGCCGGAATCTTTCGAGCTGAGTGATGCCTGGCTACAGGACGGCACGCCAGTGCCGCCGGACGCCCTGACCTTTAAACTGAATACTCTGGCCGATCGCCGACACAGCGGCAGCCACTACTGGATCGACAGCGGGAGCGTATACCTTAAATGACTGCGACGACTGCCACCACTCAGGCCTTAATCGGGTGGATCAACGAGACGCGACAGCACGCCCCGATGCTGGATAACGAAGCCGACGCCCTGCTTGCCCGCCTTAACGCCGCGCGCGCGCGTGAAGAGGCCCTCGAACGTGCCCTTGTCTGCCAGGGCAGCATCGGCTTATACGGCCACTCGCAGGCCGCGAAAGCGCATCTGCTGGCCTCCCTGTGCGGCAGCGACGACGAACGGCTGAACGTTACGCCGGGTCAACGCACGTTTGATTACTTCTCGCATATTAACCCCGGGCATGCGCCGACCAATATGGCCGTGCGTTTCACCAGAGCGACCAGCGAGGTCGCAGACGACGCGTTTCCCCTGCGCCTGAGCCTGGTAACGGAGGCCGAGCTGGTACAGCTGTTTATCGCCCGCACCACGTTGGATCCGCAGATCCGTGCGGTGGATAAATCGGTGATTGAAGCCCGGCTTGAGAAGTGGCGTACGCTGCGTCAGCCGCACAGCGTGCCGGGAATAACGGCGCAGGAAGTCGCGACCGTTGCCCGGTTCTGGCAAACCGTAGTACCCGGCGCTAAGCAGCATATTGATGATGCCCTGTGGCACCAGTTTGCCCTGCTGGTTCCGTCGCTTGATCTCAGCACCCGCGCCAGCGTCTGGTCTCTGCTGTGGGGTGAGCAGCAGGAGTTAACCCAGCAGTGGCTTAAACTCGCCCAGGTGCTGCATCAAACCAGCCATGCCAGCGCGCTTGCGGCGCCGTTGAGTCTGCTGGTGGACAGTTTTGGTCTGCCGTGTGAAGGTTTCCTTACTCACGGGGCCTTTACCGTGCCGGAAGCGCAGGAAACATTGCTTCATCCGGTAAATAACGGCGAGTTGCTTAATGCCATTAGCCTGTCCGTCGATGTGCTGGCCTGCCTGACCCGCGAAGTGGTGCTGCCCGTTGAAAACTGCGTTCTGGATAACGTAGATATTATTGATATTCCGGCCATTTCTGAGGAAAACACGCCGCTGATGACGCAGGCAAAATGCCTGTGGTTGCTGGAGCATTATCGTCAGCACATACAGCCGGATGTCCTGGTTATCTGCAATGCGACGGCCCACCACCAGCAGACGGCAAAAACGGCCAGGCTCCTGCAAAACTGGGTCAAAGAGACGCAGCCGGTGGAAGAGTCCGCGTTGCCGGGCCTGGTCTGGGCCATTACCCCTCACGATGCGCGGTTTACCACAAAGCAGAATCTGGACGAAGCGGTGCAACAGTTGCTGGGCCAGCCGGGTCTGCGCTGGGGTACGCTCCAGGCGCTCGATACCCACAGCATGCAGCGGGTAATTGAATGGCTGTCGCAGGCTACCCTTCCAGCACAGCGCCAGAAGCGTCTCCACGCGCTGAAAAGGCTGTTGCAACAGTCTCTTTCGACGCTGATGCGCGCATACGTCGCCCCACTCACTCAGGAGCCAGGCGCAGGGCGGGCAGAGGCCGAAAAAATGGTCCGAACGCTGCAAGGCAGCGCCGCTCGTCATGGTGAACTGCTTGAAGGACTTCTCCCGCCGTTAAATGCGTTTGAGACGCTGCTGACGGTTCACCAGCCCCGTGAGGAACAGGTCAACGGCCTGTTTAACGACGTTATCGATCTGTTTGCGGAAGAGACGCCGGAATATCCAGGCGCGTTGCAGACCAAAGACAAGGCGCGACTGGCCCATAACGTGTGGGTTAACCATCTTCGTCAGTGGAGTCGCAACGACGCGGCCGCCACCCGTCTGGGCCTGGACCCAGAGGTATTGCAGCAAATTGCGGATGTGCTGATCGTTACCAGCTACCGGCTGGATCTGCCGCTGCAACTGCAACGTATTGCAGAAACAGATAAAAGCAGTGCTGCGCAGCTGCATGCCGCGACAGGCAATTTCATTAGTTGGCTTGGCTATGAACTGACGCCCGTTTCTGAACGGCCTGCAAGCCGGATCCGCAAAGGTCAGCCAATTTTTGTGACGCCAGTTGTGAGCAACGCTTCACCCCGTCTTACCCGACTTGGCGAGCAGCCTGTTCATGCGGCGACAGCCTATGTTTATGACTGGCTGGTTGCGCTCTACACCCGCGCGATTGAGAATGTGGATTATCAGTGCCCGTATGACATTAAGCCTGCTGCGCGGAAAGCCTTGTCTGCCTTGCTGTCTTAATCATTGCAGCCCGCAGCAATGCGGGCTACCCCTTCATGATCCGTTTATGAAGCCAGACAAAGCCTGAGCCAACGCTGACGGGTTTTCCCAGGACATTGAATGGCCCGCATCAGGGATAATTTTTACAGCAACGCCTTTTTGTTGCAGGCGATTAAAATCTTCATCAGGCAGGGACCACTCACCAAAAACTAACATGACCGGGCAGCTCAATGACAAAAACAGGTGTTCCCAGTCGGGTTTAACGCCCTTGACCAGGCTCGTTGCGCCGCGCCAGACGGCCCAGGGGGCATTGCTTTGAAGGCTTCCAGACCACGCCGTCGTTTCCGCCCGCAGCATGTCATCATAGCCCTGTTCCAGAAAATGTTGTTCCGTTTGGGCCGCAATTGCCCGGCTGAACATCCCGCCACCCGCATGAAAATTGGGTTCAGACACTATCAGGCCTTTAACGCGTGACTTTAGCAGCGTTGCCGTTTCGATCGCGATACTCCCCCCCATGCTATGACCATAGAGCCAAAGACTATCCAGGCCGAGATGGTCTAACAGTTCAACCACCACCTGCGCCTGTTCACTTGTGCGATAACGGTAGTTGTCAGGTTTGTCACTGTAACCGCTACCGGGGAGATCGATCAGAATGGCTCTGCGCCCCCCGAAACGGGTATCACAGACAATACGAGGATATTCATACGACGATGCACAGCCCAACCCGTGGATAAACACAACCGGGTCACCGAAACCGGGAAGATCCTGCCAGCGCACAGTGCAGCCTGCTTGCTGCGAATAGTAACTGTTCATAAGCACTCCATGTATGACAAACTGTATATTTATACAGCCTCAATGTATGGAATGCTATGTCTGGATGCCGATTCTTGAAGCGTGCTTCAGAAAAGAGAGATTAACAGGGCAACAGGAAAGCTCATCGGCCAGGTGGAACCCACCAGGAATGCGCTCAACAGGCGAATACGTTTACGATCTTTAGACAGGAACCAGGTGATTAATGCGCAGATGGAGGCCATGATTGCGTAGAACACCAACATCTTTTGATACAACGTCATTCTGTTTACCTGAGCCGAAAAATAACCGCACGCAATATGCGTCATATGTTGACACAGATCAAGTTTTTTCGTTACATCATAACCACTTAAATGCTATGGATAATAACAACTGAGTACCTTGTGTAACAACGCCGGGTAAAGCAAAACGGTTATTATTGATAACATGCAAATTAAATGCACTTTTTGATAAATCCATCCCCTCAGAAAGCAGTCTAATAACAGCAGGCTTTTAAGGGAGGAAACATGCTACGCATTCCGCAGAGTTGCATTCACACCCGTTCCACGCCTTTCTGGAACAAAGAAACGGCCCCCGCCGGCATTTTTAAACGTCACCTTGATACGGGCACGCAGCCGGGCGTTTACCCTCGCCTGTCGGTGATGCGCGGCGCGGTGCGTTATCTGGGCTATGCTGATGAATTTACACCTGAGCCTGACAGCGAGCTCGTCATTGAAGCGGGTCGTTTCGGCGTTTTCCCGCCAGAGAGATGGCACCACATTGAGGTGATGACCGACGACACCCTGTTCAATATTGAATTCTTTGTTGAACCTGAGGTGCTTAAGTCCCTTTAAGCACCCGCCAACATGAAGGAAACTATGATGTTACGTATTCCTGAAAACTTTGTTCATACCCGCTCGACGCCGTTCTGGAATAAAGAGACCGCCCCAAAAGCGCTTTTTACCCATCACAACACCAAAGCTGGCGTGTACGGTCGGTTGTCCGTCATGCAGGGTGCGGTGCGTTACTTTGGCTTTGCCGATGGCGACGCCACCGAGCCCGATCTGGAAGTGGTCATTGAGGCCGGTTCTTTTGGCATCTCCCCACCGCAAAAATGGCACCGCATTGAGCTTCTGACCGACGACACCTATTTTAATATCGACTTTTTCGCGGATCCTGCCGTCACGCTCAGCGGTGCGGGCATCGGTAAAGTGGTCAACACGCATAAGGAGTAAATAATGGGTAAGGCTACCTATACCGTGACCGTCACCAATAACAGCAACGGCGTGTCGGTGGATTATGAAACAGAAGCGCCAATGGAGCTGTTGATCCCGGACGTCGCGGCAGATGTCGTGAAGGATCTGGTGAACACCGTTCGCGCCTACGATACGGAAAATGAACACGAGGTATGTGGCTGGTAAGCTGAATCGCCCGGCACTGCGCCGGGCATGAGGGTTTAGTGTTTAAACATGACATGTCGGACTACCGTGTAATCCTCAAGTCCGTAGACCGACATATCTTTTCCGTAACCGGATAATTTCATTCCGCCGTGCGGCATTTCGCTCACCAGCATAAAATGGGTATTGACCCAGGTGCAGCCATACTGCAACCGTGCGCTGAGTCGATGGGCGCGTCCGACGTCTTTTGTCCAGACGGACGAGGCCAGGCCGTATTGCGAATCGTTAGCCCAGCTCAGCACCTGCGCTTCATCCTCAAATTCCGTCACGCTGACCACCGGGCCAAACACTTCTCGCTGGACGATCGCATCTTCCTGCTTCGCCCCGGCCAGCAGCGTTGGCTGGAAGTAATATCCTGCCCCCTCTCTTTTACTGCCACCGGTGACGACGCGGATATGTCCAAGGGCTTTGGCTTCATCCACGGCAGCGCAAACGCGGGAAAGATGCGCGGCGGAGCTGAGCGGGCCCAGCTCCGTTGATGTATCGTCCGGCGCGCCCATTTTCAGGCTGGCAACAGCTGCGCCCAGCTTTTCGACCAGCGCGGAGTAAATCCCCTTCTGGGCATAGATACGACAGGCTGCGGTACAATCCTGACCAGCATTGTAGAAACCAAACGTACGCACGCCTTCAACCACGGCATCCAAATCTGCATCGTCAAAGACAATGACCGGGGCTTTTCCGCCCAATTCCATATGGGTACGTTTAACTGAAGATGCGGTATGCCCGATAATATGTTCTCCGGTAGCAATAGAGCCGGTGAGAGAAACCATACGGACTTTTTCGTGCCCGGTCAGCGGATCTCCTACGGTTTTGCCGCGACCAAACAGCACGTTGAGCACGCCTGGAGGGAAGATATCTTTCGCCAGTTCCGCCAGCTTCAGCGCCGTCAACGGGGTGATTTCAGACGGCTTGATGACGACACAGTTTCCCGCCGCCAGCGCGGGCGCCAGCTTCCACGCCGCCATCATCAGAGGATAGTTCCAGGGCGCGATAGAGGCGACAACGCCAACCGGGTCGCGGCGGATCATCGAGGTATGTCCTTCGAGGTATTCTCCGGCAGCCAGCCCATTCAGGCAGCGGGCGGCCCCGGCAAAGAAGCGAAACACATCGACCACGGCCGGGATCTCATCTCCCTGGACACAGTGCAGCGGTTTCCCGCAATTTAGCGACTCCAGTTGTGCGAACGCGTCAGCGTTGGCTTCTATCACATCAGCCAGTTTCAACAAACTTTCGGCGCGCGTTTTGGGCGTCGTTTGCCCCCACTCAGTGAACGCGCGATCGGCAGCCTGGACGGCAGCGTCCACCTGTGCTGCCGACGCTTCAGCAATCTCCAGCAATACTTCACCCGTGGCAGGATTGTAAACCGCCTGCTTCTCACCCTCGCCGGTCACCAGTTCACCATTAATCAGCAGTTGATTTTGCATAGCATCGTCCTGTTGAAATCGACATAGTTTTCGCTGTCAGCACACGTTCTGGCGGGTCGAAGCGTGACAACGTCACGTCACCAATCCGCACTCCCTTACTAAAGGTAGACCGCGCATCATGTCGCTTCAGGAATTTTCATCAAGGTGTGACTGGGGGCAGCATCATTTCGCGAATTAACGCCGCCAGCTGGACGACCGCCTGCTCCTCCCGCTCGCCCCATCCCCATGAGGTATTGAAACGGAAAAACGGTGTCCAGATATTGGAGGTGGAAAACATTTTGCCGGGCGCAATGCTGATTTGATGAGTTAATGCCTTTTCACTCAACTGCCCCGCATCCAGCTGTTCAGGCAGTTCCAGCCATAAAAAGTAGCCGCTGTCGTTATGATGGATCTTGACGCCAGCAGGCATATGGCGCAAAAGCGATTGCCAGGCTTGCTGTTTGCGTTCAGCAAGCGTGCGCCGCAGGCGACGAAGGTGGGCGTCGTAACGTTTGGTCGCCAGGTAATCCACCAGCGCCAGCTGCATGGGGGAGCTGGTGGATAACGTACTCATCAGCTGTAACTGCTGAATACGGCGCGCATGTTTTCCCGCCGCCACCCAGCCAATACGGAAACCGGCCACCAGACACTTAGAGAATGAGGAGCAGTGCAACGTCATATCCTGCTTATCCCAGGCCTTTGCCGGAAGCGGCTTTTCGCGGCCAAAGTAGAGTTCGCTGTAAACATCGTCTTCAATCAGCGTGACGTTATGCCGGGTTAATAAGGCCACCAGCTGAGCTTTCTTCTCTGCACTCAGCGTGAAGCCGAGCGGGTTCTGACTGTTGGTCATCAGCCAGCAGGCTTTCACCGGATAATCATTTAACGCCTGCTCAAGGGCACTGAGATCGATGCCCTCACGCACGTCAGTAGCAACCGACAGCGCTTTCAGTTTCAGACGTTCAAGTGCCTGGAGTGCGCCATAAAAACAGGGGTTTTCAACGATAACCCAGTCACCTGGTTCAGTGACAGCCTGCAAACTAAGGTTGAGTGCTTCGAGCGCGCCCGCGGTGATCACAATTTCGTCCGGGGAGATATTCATCCCCTGCTGAGCGTAGCGACGGGCAATGGCATGACGTAAGTCGACGTTACCCGGCGGCAGGTTTTCAATCACGCTCATGGCCGTGGCCGTTTTACTGACATTAGCAAGCGAGCGGTTGAGTTGCTGAAGCGGGAATAGGCGCGGATCGGGAAATGCCGAGGCAAAAGGGACAACGGAGGGGTCGCGGCTGGCCTGTAGCACGTCGAAGATATAGGTGTTGATGTCAACTACTTCATCGCGCATCACCTGCGCGGGCGGTGCTGGCTGGTGTGTGGTCGGACGGGCGGCAACGTAATAGCCTGACTGCGGTCTGGCAACAATGCGCCCCTGACTTTCCAGCATCTGATACGCGTGGCCCACGGTCATGAAACTCATGCCGCTGCTTGCCACCTGCTCTCGCAGAGAAGGCAGCTTATCGCCCGGCAACCATACGCCAAGCTCAATCTGCGAGATAATTTGTTGCGCCAGACGCTGGTATTTTTTCATCAGATTCTCCTTATTGCTGACAGTGTATATCAGCAGGAGAAAAAGAGAAGAATTTGCTAACTGTTATGGGAAACGCGGTAGATTACTTGCGGTACTCAGTAATGTGATTCTGAGCAGAACGCGCTGCGGCCAGGTGGTCGAGCGTGATCATCGACGATTTGCAGAAAATGCATTTTGCGCCGAACGGATTTTTGTCAGACACATCAAAAGCTGAGGTGCGGTACTGCGAGCCATGACAGCATGGGCAGCGGAAATGGATATAAGAAGTCATAGGATTCTCCTGTAAACGTAAAAACGTAAATTACTCATGAGCCGATCAGGCAAAAGTTGGTTCGATACAAAACTAATCGGAATGTAGATAAAGACCCAAGAGAGGCTGCGGAGAGGCACAACGTGATGAGAACTGCTTTATAAAACTACGTCAGATATTTATTTGGATTCAAAACCAGAAATCCATTAACGCATGTTGCAGGCGACAAATCAAGCTGTTTAATGCGTAAAAATCATAAAAAGAAATTTTTTATTCAAGATTGTCTACAGCTTCATTGATTATTCAAGAAACCAATTTCGAAGCACCAACACATAACACATTGAAATATAATTGTTTTAGATGGCATTTTATGCCTACCTGGTTGGTTCAACAGAGGTATTAACTTTTCAGATTCACTCAGAAAAAAGGAACTATAGGATGGCAATTCCAGCATACCTCTGGCTAAAAGATGACGGTGGCGCGAATATTAAGGGCTCTGTCGACGTTGTAAATCGTGAGGGAAGTATCGAAATTTTGAGTTTTGGGCACGGCCTGTATCTCCCTACCGACAACATGACCGGTAAGATCACAGGTACCCGTATTCATAGCCCACTTAATTTTGAAAAAGAGTTCGACAGCTCAAGCCCCTATTTGTACAAAGCAGTAGCAAAAGGACAAACCTTAAAAAGCGCTGAGTTTAAGTGGTATCATATCAATAATGCAGGCCAGGAGGTCGAATACTTCAACATGCTACTGGAGAACGTGAAAGTTGTCTCTATCTGCCCACTCATGCATGATATAAAAAATCCCGCGACTGAAAAACATAACCATCTCGAAAGTATCGCACTTCGCTACGAAAAGATTATCTGGAAGCATTGCGACGGGAATATTCTCTTCTCTGATGAATGGAAAGACAGATGATTCGATGTACTTTTCATTTAAACGGGGGACAACTTTCAACGCTGAGCTGTCCTGGCCTGGGTTTTTTCCCCGCATATTCAGGAAACTCAGGTCACAACAGAAACAATCCTGATGCCGTTTCAACGCCTGAGGTAGGGCCATTACCACCCGGACTCTATTATATCGTTACACGTCCTCGAGGTGGGTTAGCTACCCACTGGCATGATGTTATCAAAGAGTTTGAAAGCGGATCGAACCGTGATTTTTGGTTTGCTCTTTATCGTCATGATAATCACATTGACGATACAACCTTTATCAACAGAGTTGAGCGAGGATCTTTTCGTCTACACCCTGCGGGACAGTCCGGTATTAGTAATGGATGCATCACATTACCAAACCATGCTCACTTCAGAATATTAATGCATGGACTACTGGCGTCCGGCACAATAAAAGTCGCTGCTGGATTAAATGCACTTGGCACCATACAGGTATATTGATGAATGCAAGAAAACATGCCCTTACGTGGGTGGTCGAAACATTGATGCTTTTCATTATTTATTCGCTGGTATGCTACATCATGCCGGATGTTTTGCTTTATCACCTCTACACCAGACATTTTGGATTTGTAACTGAACTTGAATGGAGTGGAAGCTACACATTATTACTTTTTATTTTTTCCTTTCTGCTTAACGCCGTATTGATCTACCTTTGGGCGTTACGAAAGTGAGCGTTAACATGGGCGGTAATATTACCGCCCGATACAAGTTTCACATAGACGGTCAAGAAAACTGTTATAGATAAATAACATCGGTCTGTCTCTGCAACCCAGACCTGGCAAAGCTTAGAATGGCATCGAATTTTTTGCACTGCGGAGTTTTGCATGTTTGGTTTCGATGCGTTTCATCTTGCGCGAATACAGTTCGCCTTTACCGTATCCTTTCATATTATTTTTCCGGCGATAACCATTGGCCTGGCGAGCTATCTCGCCGTGCTGGAAGGGCTGTGGCTGAAAACAAAAAACCCCGTCTGGCGTTCGCTGTACCATTTCTGGTCGAAGATCTTCGCCGTCAACTTTGGGATGGGAGTGGTCTCCGGCCTGGTGATGGCTTATCAGTTTGGCACCAACTGGAGCGGGTTTTCGCAGTTTGCGGGCAGCATTACCGGCCCTCTGCTGACCTATGAAGTGCTCACCGCGTTCTTCCTCGAGGCGGGGTTCCTCGGGGTAATGTTGTTTGGCTGGAATAAGGTCGGGCCGGGGCTGCACTTCTTTTCGACCTGCATGGTGGCACTGGGGACCCTCATGTCTACGTTCTGGATCCTCTCGTCAAACAGCTGGATGCATACACCGCAAGGGTATGAAATCATCAACGGTCAGGTCGTTCCGGTGGACTGGTTTGCCGTGGTGTTTAACCCCTCCTTCCCTTACCGCCTGCTGCACATGTCGATTGCGGCATTTCTCAGCAGCGCGCTGTTTGTCGGAGCCTCCGCGGCCTGGCATTTGCTGCGCGGAAACAACACGCCTGCCATTCGCACCATGCTCTCCATGGCGTTGTGGATGACGTTGATCGTAGCCCCTGTTCAGGCACTGGTGGGTGATATGCACGGGCTTAATACCTTAAAACACCAGCCCGCGAAAATAGCCGCCATTGAAGGCCACTGGGAGAATCCCCCGGGTGAGCCTACTCCATTGCTGCTGTTTGGCTGGCCGGATATGGAGCAGGAACGGACCCGTTTTAGCCTTGAAATTCCCGCTCTCGGCAGCCTTATCCTGACCCACAGTTTCGATAAACAGGTTCCGGCATTGAAGGAGTTCCCAAAAGACGATCGCCCGAACGCCACCATTGTCTTTTGGTCTTTCCGCATCATGGCCGGTTTAGGGATGTTGATGCTCTTCCTGGGCATGGTGGCGGTCTGGCTGCGTTACAAACAGCGCCTCTACACCTCACGTTCCTTCCTGTGGTTTACCCTGCTGATGGGGCCGTCCGGGCTAATCGCGATCCTCGCCGGATGGGTAACAACGGAGGTCGGCCGCCAGCCCTGGGTCGTCTATGGGCTACAGCGTACGAAGGATGCGGTTTCCGCACATGGCGATCTGCACATGAGCATCAGCTTGCTGGCCTTCTTCGTGGTTTATACCGCGGTGTTCGGCGTGGGTTACAGCTATATGGTGCGTCTGATTAAAAAAGGGCCGCAGCCTTATGAATCCTTCGCGACTGAATCCAATGGCCGCCCTGCTCGTCCGCTTTCTGCCGTCACCACTGAATTCAAGGAGTAACCGTAATGAGTATCGATCTTTCCATTATCTGGTTCGTGATTATCGTTTTCGCCACGTTGATGTATATCGTGATGGACGGTTTTGATCTGGGGATAGGCATACTGTTTCCGGTAACGCCGAATGCGGACGATCGCGACGTAATGGTCAACAGCGTGGCTCCCGTCTGGGACGGCAACGAAACCTGGCTGGTGCTTGGCGGTGCGGCCCTGTTTGGCGCCTTTCCTCTCGCCTATGCGGTGATCATCGACGCGCTAACCATTCCACTGACAATAATGCTGATCGGGCTTATATTTCGTGGCGTCGCCTTCGAATTTCGCTTCAAAGCGACTCCGGCGCACCGTCCGTTCTGGGATAAGGCCTTTATTGGCGGGTCAATTGTGGCGGCCTTCAGCCAGGGCATCACCGTCGGCGCGGTCATCCACGGGTTCAGCGTCACCGGTCGCGCTTACAGCGGTGGTCCGTTTGACTGGTTTACCGCGTTCAATCTTTTCTGCGGTGCGGGTCTTGTGGTGGCTTACGCGCTGTTAGGATCAACGTGGCTGGTAATGAAAAGTGAAAATGCCCTGCAACAGCGGATGCGTCAGGTATCGAAAGTGCTTCTGCTCCTGCTTCTGGTATTCATTGCGGTAATCAGTATATGGACCCCTCTCGCCCAACCAGCCATTGCTGCGCGCTGGTTTACGCTGCCGAATCTGTTTTATCTGCTGCCCGTTCCTGCGCTGGTTGCGATCCTGAGTCTGTGCCAGTGGCGCTGCCTGAACGATCCTGCGAGCCATACACTGCCGTTTATCATGACGTTAGGGCTGGTTTTTCTTGGCTTTAGCGGGCTTGGGATCAGCATCTGGCCGCATATCATCCCGCCGGACATTACCCTCTGGCAGGCCGCTGCGCCAGCCCAAAGCCAGGGCTTCATGCTGGTGGGCGCACTGTTGATCATTCCTGTGATTCTGGTCTACACCTTCTGGAGTTATTACGTTTTTCGCGGAAAAGTACAGCATGGGGAGGGTTATCACTGATGCAACAACCTGTATGGAAACGTTTGATGTGGCTTGCCATCATCTGGGGCGGCAGCGTCCTGGCACTGGCATGCGTAAGTATGCTCTTTAAAATGCTGATGGCCGCAGCCGGATTTAAATCGCACTAATTTATTCACCGGGTGCGTTGCCGCCCGGTCCTTATCTCGCACTTTCAGATAAACCCCATTAACACCCTGGAGGGTATGGTTACACTGAAAAAATATTTACAGCATTGATAGTTTGAGAAGAAAAATGAAAAAGCTCGCGGCAGTAAGTTTAATCAGCCTCGCACTGGCGGGATGCGTTAATCCCGGTAAAGCCTCCGTTCAGACCGATCAGTTAGAGAATCACCGTTTCGTGCTGGAAAACGTTGATGGCAAAGCGGTTAAGGGCCTGAAAACGCAGCCTGAAATTCGGTTCAGCGCGCAGCCCAGTATCAGCCTGATTAACAACATTGCCGTCTCCGGCACAATGTGCAACGGCTTCAACGGCCAGGGAAAATTGTCCGAAGGAGAGTTGACGGTCAAAACGCTGGCAATGACGCGGAAACTCTGCACCGAGCCGCAGCTTAATGAACTGGATCAGACCCTCGCCGATATGCTACGCACAGGCGCTCAGGTAGACCTGACCGAAGACCAGTTAACGCTGGCGACAGCCAATAAGTCTTTAATGTTTAAGCGAGTTGAATAACTCAGTAACTTCCGCACGATCCTACGGCAAGCGACTGCTCACTACAGCGTTTGCCGTTTGGCAACGCGCACATGCCGATAGCGGAGCCGTCGAGCTGACGGGCAACGGAGAGTGACCCCCCGATCATTGCGCAGTTGGCCTGGCCTGAACTGGACATAGCCGCTCGCATACCTGGCGTAACGTGTGCCGCTGTCGCCTGCTGTACAGGTTCATTGCTGCATGCCGACAACAGTAACGCGGCACATCCGACCCAAAATGCAGAACGCATACCTTCCTCCCCATAGTTAAAGCGAAACCTATGCATAATAGGCATCACGCGCCGCATCGTCGAGAGCGGATGTGCGTATTTATGCGCCCTGGTAACAATTTCTCGCAATTTTTTAACGCGAATAGCCATCCAGTCATTGATACAGCGCATCCCAAGGACACAAAAGCGAAAATCGTAAAACCTGAGCTTTGCTAAAATACACAGATAATATTCAGGGTCTGTCGTCGTTTTACAGGCCCCTCTTTTTGCGCAATGTAAGGGTGTTGTCCTATGCAAACTATTGACGGCAATGGTGCAGTCGCGTCTGTTGCGTTTCGCACCAGCGAAGTTATCGCCATCTACCCCATCACGCCCAGCTCCACCATGGCTGAACAGGCTGACGCCTGGGCTGGTAATGGGATAAAAAACGTCTGGGGCGATGTCCCGCGGGTTGTAGAGATGCAGTCCGAAGCCGGTGCCATTGCCACCGTGCATGGTGCGTTGCAGACCGGTGCCCTGTCGACCTCGTTCACGTCATCTCAGGGGCTGCTGTTGATGATCCCCACGCTTTACAAGCTGGCAGGGCAATTAACGCCGTTTGTGTTGCACGTTGCCGCACGCACCGTAGCCACTCACGCTCTCTCTATTTTTGGCGACCACTCAGACGTGATGGCCGTGCGTCAGACCGGCTGCGCTATGCTCTGCGCCAGCAGCGTGCAGGAAGCACAGGATTTCGCGCTGATTTCGCATATCGCCACGCTGAAAAGCCGTGTGCCATTTATTCATTTCTTCGATGGTTTCCGTACGTCCCACGAGATCAATAAAATCGTTCCGCTGCCGGATGACACCATACTGAACCTGCTGCCGCAGGCAGACATTGATGCCCATCGCGCTCGGGCCCTCAATCCGGAACATCCGGTGATCCGGGGTACCTCTGCCAACCCGGATACCTATTTCCAGTCCCGCGAGGCGACAAACCCGTGGTACAACGCGGTATATGAGCACGTCGAACAGGCGATGGACGATTTTGCCGCTGCGACGGGTCGCGCATATAAGCCATTTGAATATTACGGTCATCCGCAGGCCGAGCGCGTGATCGTCCTGATGGGCTCCGCCATCGGCACCTGCGAAGAGGTGGTCGATGAGCTTCTTACGCGTGGTGAAAAAGTTGGCGTACTAAAAGTTCGCCTCTACCGTCCATTCTCTGCGAAACATCTGCTCGCAGCCCTGCCGGAAAGCGCACGTGCCGTGGCGGTACTTGACCGCACCAAAGAGCCTGGCGCGCAGGCTGAACCCCTTTACCTTGATGTAATGACCGCTCTGGCTGAGGCGTTTAATCACGGTGAACGCGAAACGCTGCCGCGCGTCATTGGCGGGCGTTATGGTTTGTCTTCCAAAGAGTTCGGGCCGGAGTGCGTCCTGGCCGTATTTGCTGAACTGCGCGAGGCAAAACCGAAGCCGCGCTTTACGGTCGGCATTTATGATGACGTGACTAACCTTTCTCTCCCTTTGCCGGAAAACACCCTGCCCTCGAATGCGAAACTGGAAGCGCTGTTCTACGGTCTGGGCAGCGACGGCAGCGTCTCGGCAACCAAGAACAACATCAAAATTATCGGTAACTCCACGCCGTGGTATGCGCAAGGGTATTTCGTTTACGATTCCAAAAAAGCGGGCGGACTGACCGTCTCGCACCTGCGCGTCAGCGAACATCCAATCCGCTCGGCATACCTGATTTCTCAGGCGGATTTTGTTGGCTGTCATCAGCTCCAGTTTATCGATAAATACCAGATGGCCGAGCGCCTGAAGCCCGGCGGTATTTTCCTGATCAACACCCCGTATAGCGCCGATGAGGTCTGGGCACGACTGCCCCAGGAAGTCCAGGCGGTGCTAAACCAGAAACAGGCGCGCCTGTATGTCATTAACGCCGCGAAGATCGCCCGCGAGTGCGGCCTGGCCGCGCGTATCAATACGGTTATGCAGATGGCGTTCTTCCACCTGACCAATATTCTGCCGGGCGACAGTGCGCTGATGGAGCTCCAGGGGGCGATAGCCAAAAGCTACAGCAGCAAAGGTCAGGAGCTGGTTGAGCGCAACTGGCAGGCGCTGGCGCTGGCCCGCGAGTCGCTGTTCGAGGTGCTGTTGCAGCCAGTCAATACCAGCAGCCCGAACCGGCCGCCAGTGGTGTCTGACGCTGCCCCGGATTTCGTCAAAACCGTTACGGCGGCGATGCTTGCCGGGTTGGGCGACACTCTTCCCGTCTCTGCGCTTCCGCCTGATGGCACCTGGCCGATGGGCACGACCCGCTGGGAAAAACGCAACATTGCCGAAGCGATCCCTATCTGGAAAGAAGAGCTGTGCACCCAGTGCAACCACTGCGTGGCGGCCTGCCCGCACTCGGCCATTCGCGCCAAAGTGGTGTCGCCAGAAGCGATGGCGGACGCACCGGAAAGTCTGCACTCGCTGGATGTAAAATCCCGTGATATGCGTGGCCAGAAATATGTTCTTCAGGTGGCACCAGAGGACTGTACCGGCTGTAACCTGTGCGTCGAGGTGTGCCCGGCGAAAGATCGTCAGGATCCCTCAATCAAAGCCATTAATATGATGTCGCGTCTGGAACATGTTGAAGAAGAGAAAGTGAATTATGACTTCTTCCTCGACCTGCCCGAAATCGATCGCAACAAGCTGGAACGCATTGACATTCGTACCTCGCAGCTCATCACCCCCCTCTTCGAGTACTCCGGGGCGTGTTCCGGATGCGGTGAAACGCCGTACATCAAACTGCTTACCCAGCTTTACGGCGACCGGATGCTGATTGCCAACGCGACAGGCTGCTCGTCAATCTATGGGGGGAACTTGCCGTCCACGCCTTATACCACCGACGCGTATGGCCGCGGCCCGGCTTGGGCAAACTCGCTATTTGAGGATAACGCAGAATTTGGTCTGGGATTCCGCCTGACGGTCGATCAGCACCGCGCCCGCGTAATGCGTCTGCTGGAACAGTTTGCCGATAAAATCCCGGCAGAGCTGAATGACGCCCTGCATGCGGAGGCCACGCCTGACGTTCGTCGCGCACAGGTTGCTGAACTGCGCCACGCGCTTCAGGGTGTTGAAGGGGCTGAACAACTGCTGACCGATGCTGACGCGCTGGTTGAAAAATCTATCTGGCTGATCGGTGGCGACGGATGGGCCTACGATATTGGTTTCGGTGGTCTTGATCACGTCCTGAGCCTCACCGAAAACGTTAACATTCTGGTGCTTGATACTCAGTGTTATTCCAACACCGGCGGACAGGCCTCGAAAGCAACGCCACTGGGTGCGGTCACGAAATTTGGTGAGCATGGCAAACGTAAGGCGCGTAAAGATTTGGGCGTCAGCATGATGATGTATGGACACGTCTACGTCGCGCAGATTTCGCTGGGCGCGCAGCTTAACCAGACGGTGAAAGCCATTCAGGAAGCGGAAGCGTATCCTGGCCCGTCGCTGATCATCGCCTACAGCCCGTGTGAGGAGCATGGCTACGATCTGGCGCTTAGCCACGACCAGATGCGTCAGCTTACCGCAACCGGCTTCTGGCCGCTGTACCGCTTTGACCCGCGCCGTGCCGATGAAGGAAAATTACCGCTGGCGCTGGATTCCCGTCCGCCTTCAGACGCCCTTGCCGAAACCTTACTTCAGGAGCAGCGTTTCCGCAGGCTGAACGCTCAACAACCAGAAGTAGCAGAGCAGCTATGGAGGGACGCGGCAGCGGATCTTCAGAAGCGTTATGACTTCCTTGCACAGCTGGCGGGGAAAGCGGAAAAATCAACCAGCGAATAACCGTTATGCCCGGCTTGCCCGGGCATTTTTTTGCCATAAAAAAGCCCGATGCACGTGCACCGGGCTAATCCAAATGTTCGGTGAAAATTGCCTCAACGTTCTGAACAATATTCACGTGAATTATGGATGAAAAAATCTTAAAGGCATATAACGCCATGGAGAATACCTTCTTTACCACTTAATTAATAATTTTTATTTTGTATCGATTATAACGATTAATTCACGGCATCAATTGTTATTTCAAACGCATCATTTGCTTTAGATTTTACTCAACCCGTAACAATTATATTTTATTCATCAACCCTCTGTGTGATTTAGCATGGGACAGCTTTCCATCCCGGAAAGTTCACTAAGCAATAAAAAAATAACTGCAAAGGAATAATCAAAATGCAAAGAAAAGTACTGGCACTGATGATCCCCGCTTTGTTAATGGCTGGAGCCGCTCACGCAGCTGAAATTTATAATAAAGACGGCAATAAACTGGATCTGTATGGCAAAGTAGATGGTCTGCATTATTTCTCTGACGATGCGTCAAAAGATGGCGACCAAACCTATATGCGCCTGGGTTTCAAAGGTGAAACCCAAATCAACGACATGATGACCGGTTACGCGCAGTGGGAATACAACATTCAGGCAAACAACACCGAAGGCTCTGACAATCAGTCCTGGACGCGTCTGGCCTTCGCGGGTGTGAAGGTGGGCGACTACGGATCCTTCGATTACGGCCGTAACTATGGCGTCCTGTACGACGTAGAAGGCTGGACCGATATGCTGCCAGAATTTGGTGGCGACTCTTATACTTATGCCGATAACTTTATGACCGGTCGTGCAAACGGCGTGGCGACCTACCGTAACACCGACTTCTTTGGTCTGGTGCAGGGTCTGAACTTCGCGGTGCAGTATCAGGGTAATAATGAAGGTAATAACTGCGATGAGAATTTCTGCTCTACCAATGAAGGGACCAACAACGGTCGTGATACACGTCATGAAAATGGTGACGGTTACGGTATCTCCGCAACCTATGATTTCGGCATGGGCTTCAGCGCAGGCGCGGCATATGCTTCATCTGACCGTACTAACGATCAGGTAAATTACACTACTGCGGGAGGTGATACTGCGGATGCATGGACCGCAGGCCTCAAATACGATGCCAACAACATTTACCTGGCTGCAATGTATTCCGAAACCCGTAATATGACGCCGTACGGCGACAATGCAGATGCGGTTGCAAATAAAACCCAGAACTTTGAAGTGACCGCACAATATCAGTTCGATTTCGGTCTGCGCCCGGCTGTTTCCTATTTACAGTCCAAAGGTAAAGATCTGGGCAATGGTCAGGACGATAAAGACCTGGTGAAATACGCTGACGTCGGTGCTACCTACTATTTCAACAAAAACATGTCCACCTATGTTGATTATAAAATCAACCTGCTGGATGAAGATGATTCATTCTACAAAAACAATGGCATCGGTATGGATGACATCGTAGCGTTAGGTCTGGTTTACCAGTTCTAATCCCGTTAGCCCGCAGCGATCTGCGGGCTAATTTTATCTCTGTTTCGCCTGTTCTTTGCGAAAAGAGAGATAGCCAATTACCCCGCTGTCGCCATCCATAGGGTGATTTACTCCATCCATTACCGCCACTTCCGGGAAGTCGAATGGCGTAACATTCTCCAGACAGGCGACATTCACACCATATTCATTGGGATTGGAACGTCGTTGATGGAACGTATAAATACCGCAAACCGAGCAGAAGAAATGGCGCGCAGTGCCGGTGTTGAAACGGTACTCTGTGAGCGTGTCCGCGCCCTGCGTCACCTTAATACCCGTCAACGGCGCGGAAACCACTACTGCCCCGCGCATCCTGCAAAACGAGCAGCTACATCGCCGTGCGGTATTCAGGCCGTCCGTCAGCTCAACAGTAAATTTCACCGCCCCACAATGACACTGTGCATGACGAATTTCAGCCATCGCTTATACCCCTTTTCTCACTAACTCAGCCGCTTTCAAAAAGACCTCATCTTCGACACCATCCCCCTTCTGCCTGCCGAGCCTCACCAGCTCATCGACAATACTTTCACGGTTGATGATCTTCTGCGCTGAAACCAGCCCGATAACGGCGGCACCAATCGCCAGCCCAACTAATCCTGTCTGTTCGTCTTTATTTTTCATAGAAGCGCTCCCTTGTCCCCCTCAAAAGCGTAGCAGGAGAACTGTAAAACGTGCTGGAACGCGGGGATGAGATCGGTGCTTTATCTCACCTTCTCGTCCGGCAAAACAGGGGGTTCTGAGCGGGTATCGGAATATCGTGAATAGCGTTGCGCATAGCGAGGCCGTAATGGGTTTTAAAACCGCCTTCGTAAAGGCGGCTGGTCATTACTCTGGATCTTTATCGCCTGATTCAGGCGCTGAGCCAGGATCATCTTTCGGTTTTCTTCCATCCTTTTCCGGGTTATCCGGGCTGGGATTATAATCAGGATGGTAACCATTAACGGGTCGGTCAGTCATTTTCACCTCCGTTTTTACTGCGTAAGCTGTAAGTGTAGACAACCCGTTAGTCTTAACCAAACTTCTTTGAGGGGCTCATTTGTAAATCGTGCTGGCATTCGGCGCTGCAATCCGTACCATACACGACACACTTTCGCATGCTGGTTTTTACCGGTAGCCGCAAACCCGTCTTTTATCGCTAACCAGATGGGGCACATAAATGCGCAGATGGTGTATGAAATCTATGCTACATGGATAGAAGAGATGAACACGAAGCTGACGCTTTGAAATCGTTTTCTCACCCTGTGCCCCATTTGAGATCTGAGTAACGAATAGATGCAACAAAATCAAGAGATTAACAAGAAAGAACAGTACAACCTGAATAAACTGCAAAAGCGACTGCGCCGTAACGTTGGCGAAGCCATTGCAGACTTCAACATGATTGAAGAAGGCGATCGCATCATGGTCTGCCTGTCGGGCGGTAAAGACAGCTACACCATGCTGGAGATCCTGCGCAATCTACAGCAAAGCGCACCGGTGAACTTTTCCCTGGTCGCGGTTAACCTCGATCAGAAACAGCCAGGATTCCCGGAGCATATCCTGCCGGAGTACCTTGAGAACCTGGGCGTTGAGTACAAAATCGTAGAAGAGAATACCTACGGCATTGTAAAAGAGAAGATCCCTGAGGGCAAAACGACCTGCTCGCTTTGCTCACGTTTGCGTCGCGGCATTCTGTACCGCACCGCAACCGAACTGGGCGCCACCAAGATTGCGCTGGGTCATCACCGGGACGACATTCTGCAAACGCTGTTTTTGAATATGTTTTACGGCGGCAAAATGAAGGGAATGCCACCGAAGCTGATGAGTGACGACGGCAAACACATCGTGATCCGCCCACTCGCCTACTGTCGCGAGAAAGACATTGAGCGTTTCTCTCAGGCCAAAGCCTTCCCTATCATTCCGTGCAATCTGTGCGGCTCACAGCCGAACCTGCAACGTCAGGTCATTGGCGACATGCTGCGTGACTGGGATAAACGCTATCCGGGCCGCATCGAAACCATGTTCAGCGCCATGCAGAACGTGGTGCCTTCGCACCTCGCCGATGTTGAACTGTTCGATTTCAAAGGGATTAACCACGGTTCAGAGGTAGTGAATGGCGGGGATCTGGCGTTTGACCGCGAAGAGATCCCGATGCAGCCTGCTGGCTGGCAGCCAGAGGAAGAGGATGCGCAATTCGATGAACTGCGCCTGAACGTGGTGGAAGTGAAATAACCTGACTGCGTCTCAGACAGTGCTTCTGAGACGCTTTTTTCCCTTACTTCAGCAGCCGAACACGGCAGGTTTTCCCTTTAATCTTCCCGCCCTGCAACTGTTTCCAGGCCTTATGCGCAACCGACTGGCGAACTGCTACGTAGACATGTGCAGGATGGACCGTGATCTTGCCAATATCTGCCCCGTCGAGACCGATATCCCCTGTTAACGCCCCCAGAACGTCACCGGGACGCATTTTGGCTTTTTTTCCGCCGTCGATGCACAGGGTGGCCATTTCCGCCGCCAGCGGAGCGATGCTGATATTACCGGGGGCATTCACCCAGTTGAGTTTCAGTTGCAGCATTTCCGCAAGAATATTAGCGCGCTGCGCCTCTTCAGGCGCGCAGAAGCTGATGGCGAGACCGCTGTTACCCGCACGCGCGGTACGCCCGATGCGGTGGACATGCACTTCCGGATCCCATGCCAGTTCGAAATTCACCACCAGTTCAAGCGATTTAATATCCAGGCCACGAGCCGCCACATCCGTTGCAACCAGCACGCGAGTGCTGCCGTTTGCGAAACGAACCAGCGTTTGATCGCGCTCGCGCTGCTCCAGATCGCCATGCAGCGATAATGCGCTCTGTCCGGCATCGTTCAGGGCATCGCACACCGCCTGACAATCTTTTTTGGTATTACAGAACACCACGCAGGACGCTGGCTGGTGTTGGCTAAGCAATTTTTGCAGCAGTGGAATTTTGCCCTGCTGCGACGTCTCGAAGAACTGCTGCTCAATCGCTGGCAATGCATCGACAGTATCGATTTCAATGGTCAGCGGGTTCTTCTGCACGCGCCCGCTGATCGCCGCAATCGCCTCTGGCCAGGTGGCAGAAAAAAGCAGCGTCTGACGCGTGGCTGGCGCAAAGCGGATCACTTCGTCAATCGCATCGCTGAAGCCCATATCCAGCATGCGGTCAGCTTCATCCATCACCAGCGTTTGCAGTGCATCGAGTGAAACGGTGCCTTTTTGCAGGTGATCGAGCAGACGGCCCGGCGTTGCCACAATGATATGCGGCGCGTGCTGAAGGGAATCGCGCTGCGCACCGAACGGTTGTCCGCCGCAGAGCGTTAAAATTTTAGTGTTAGGCAAAAAACGCGCCAGACGACGCAGCTCACCCGCGACCTGGTCGGCCAGCTCGCGCGTCGGGCAGAGTATCAGGGACTGGGTCTGAAACAGGGTTGCATCAATATGCTGCAACAGGCCGAGTCCAAATGCAGCCGTTTTTCCACTACCGGTTTTCGCCTGCACGCGCACGTCCCGGCCTTCAAGGATAGCTGGCAGCGCGGCGGCCTGGACAGGGGTCATAGTGAGGTAACCCAACTCATTCAGGTTTGTCAGTTGGGCTTCAGGCAGAACGTTCAGCGTGGAAAAAGCGGTCACAATATACTCTCATGGTAATGATTGCAGTCAGATGGCGCGTATCCTCGCAGATCTCCGCTAACGATGCGACAATTTAATCGGTTCTTCGTCCGGTGGCGGATCCGGCATCGGCTGCGGACGCGGGATGGGATCGGGAATTGGGGTCGGATCGGTGGGCACCGGATCGGACTGCCATGTGTTCAGGCGTTGCAAGGCAAGTAGCATACTCATCTTTCCCTCCAGATTAGGGTGCTTACCCCTAAAGGGTAGACGCAGATAAACAGGAGGCAAAAAAAAGCCGACTATTAAGTCGGCGTCGTACGAATCAATTGTGCTATGCAGTAATTCAAAAAAAGGAAGTAAGACAATATGGAGCGCAACGCCCATCGCTTGACGTTGCATTCACCTGCGGGAGTAATATTGCACCTAACATGGTCTAAGTTTATTGACTTCGCTCAATTAAAATGTCGTTTTGAAGCAGTCGCTGCATTAGAAAATGCGTAAATTTACAGCCATTTACTACGATGCAACCACCATGCAACACCCCCAATCAAAACCACTAACATGATGCAAAACGTGGTGAAGCCATAGTGATATTCACCGCCGGGGATCCCCCCAAGATTGACGCCAAACAACCCGGTTAAGAACGTACTCGGTAAAAAGACCATCGCCATCAGCGACATGGTATAGGTTCTCCTGGCTAATGACTCCTGCATTACCTGTGCTATCTCATCCGCCATGACCGCCGTTCTGGCGATACACGAATCAATTTCGTCCAGACCACGTCCCAGCCGGTCAGCAATATCCTGCATTCTGCGACGCTGATCGTCATTCATCCAGCTCATGCGTTCGCTGGCCAGTCTCGCATAGACGTCGCGCTGCGGGGTCATATAGCGGCGCATAACAATAAGCTGTTTTCGCAACAACGCCAGAAAACCACGTGGGGGAATTTGCTGATCGAGCAGGTTGTCTTCCAGATCGATGATTTTATCGTGGAGTTCTTCAATAAACTCGCTGGCATGATCGGTCAGCGCATCACATACATCCACCAGCCAGCTTCCGCAATCCGTAGGCCCCGTGCCCTCTTTCAGATCGTTAATGACGTCATCCAGCGCCAGCACTTTTCGCTGACGGGTGGAAACAATCAATCGTTCATTCATGTAGACACGCATTGCCACCAGCTGATCCGGACGCTCATCCGTACTGCCGTTTATGCAACGCAGTGTTATTAACGTCCCCTCACCCATCCGGCTGACGCGAGGTCTGAGACTTTCACCCGCCAGCGCATCCCGAACGTTGTTGGGCAATAGCGGCGTGGACGCGAGCCACTCGGCGCTGTCCGGGTGCGTGTAGTTGAGGTGCAGCCAGCATGGGTGTTCGTTGTCGATGTGATCCTGATCTTCAAGCGGCCTTGCGCCCCCGCGCCCATCAAGTACCCATGCAAAAACCGCGTCAGGTACGTTAACTTCAGACCCTTTAATGCTCTCCACAGCGCCTCCACCGATTTATCTCTTTCGGTGTCAGTCTAGCTTTCGTCGAGGGTTAAGCAATAATTATGTGAGGCATCATCCTGAATATGCTCAGGAATTCACCACCCATTCGCGGCTTATTAACGCATTATCAGCCTGGTACTCGTTCTTCAGACGGAAATTACGTGTTCGTGTCTGAAGTTCAATCACCTGATTGCGCAACACATCTGACGAACCGTTCAGTTCTTCAACCATCGACACATTGCTCTGTGTTACGCGTTCCAGCTCTGACAATGCCAGCGTGATTTGTGAAATCCCTTTTTCTTGTTCCGATGTTGAGGCGGAAATTTCATCCATCAGTCGGCTCACGTTGCCCGAGCCGGTAACGATGTCGTGCATGTTTTTTTCAGCTTCAGAGACTACGTTAACGCCCTGCGTCACGTTATGGCTGGTGACTTCAATCAATGACTTAATATTTTTTGCCGCTTCGGCGCTACGATGCGCCAGGCTTCTGACCTCACCAGCGACCACTGAAAATCCTTTTCCATGGTCGCCCGCTCTTGCCGCTTCAACGGCGGCGTTAAGCGCCAGAATATTGGTCTGAAAAGCGATACCGTCAATCAGCGAGATAATCTCTGTCATTTGCTGGGCGCAGTCGGTAATTGATTGCATATTGTTCGCGACCTGCCCCATTAACTCTCCGCCTTTACGCGCCTGCAACGTCGCGATATTCGCCTGTTCGCTGGCTAAACGGGTATTGTCGGCATTATTTTTTGTACTTGCAGCCATCTCTTCCATGCTGGCTGCCGTTTGCACCAGCGAAGCTGACTGCTGTTCTGTTTTAACGGAAAGCTGCGCGCTGCGTGAAGAAAGCTGATCTGACAGGGTCATCGCGGTTTGCGAGGAGGCGCGGATCTCACGGACCAGCGTTGCAATGTTGCTGGAGAGACTATTAATGCCCGGGATCAGTCGTCCCGCACAGTTGTTGCCGAATTCAGGGATCGACACGCCGAGATTGCCTGACGTCACCTCTTCAATACTTTTTTTCACAGTATTGATCGGCGTCACAAGATATTTTGTCATATACGCCCAGAGTAAAATTAAGGCGATACATTGTACGATAATGACTGCAATAAAAAGCGAAAAACTCCCTGAAAATAGCGCTATAACTCCATCACTTACCAAAAACACACATAAAAGGAAATAGACAATGAAGGTTCTGACACTAATATTTCTTAGCATAGTTTTTCCTACGACTTTATATTTTTGTGGGCTCTAAGGTTTATAGCATTGCCACAGTATTTTGTCCTCACGTTCGTCGTTGGTTTGTTGTTTTGCAGTTTGATTTGAGCAGTTTCGCTTAAGGCAGATAAAAAGCATGATATACGGTAAATATCCAGCTTGTAGTTTGGTTACCGCCCCCCCTTAAATATTAGCGCTTACCTATTTAAGAAGGAGTACCGTAGGGCAACATTGTTTAGTCATGCTTAATAAGTTAACGTAGTTAATATATATCAACTACGTTACCGTGACCTCCCACCAGGCTGGCTTACGTTCAGGCCAGACAGTCGACTGACTGGAAAAAATAGTCCTCCGTCATGAGAACATTCTCTTTCACACTTTGATGTCCGCGACGAATATACCAGCCTGTTTCAGGCGCCATGCTTAAATGGTATATCCTCTCCCCCGATATACTGCCGGGGGCATTAATGCACATTGTCATACACCCCTTCTCTGATCCCCTGATGATCTGTTCTGGCATAATGCTGACGCTGCGATCTCCATTTCGCAGAATGACAGTCGTGATGGCATAACGACATATACTGCTACTGAGGCTGTAGCCGACCGTACTCAAATCGGTGATATGCTTTTGGGATAACAGGACTTCAATACCAGAACCCTCAAACCAAACAATAATTTGCTGTGCAAGATCATCCATCCGCTGACAAAAAACCCTGACTTCGGCTTCAGCCGAATTAATATGAATCGATTTATTTACGTTATTCTGCTGCACTTTCTTAAAAAAACGCTCTCTTACTGACATGTTAACTCCGTGTTTTTCGCCAGTCTTATTGTTCTTTTTTGTGCTTCAGCAGGGCGTAGCTAACAATCAACTGCTGAAGATGTTGTTCGACCTTGTTTTGCTGCGCTGCTGACCGGGGTTGCCCGGCAGGTAAAGTGGAAAGCAGACGAAGCTGCTCCTCAAGCGGTAGGGTTTGGCTAAATGACTGCGACATGGCAAACACGTCTGATTTCAGTTCACTCACCGTTATGTACTTCCCTTTCTGTTCATCCAGTGCGTTCAGCTTGTTCGTCAACTGCTGCAACTGCGCCATACCCTGATGCCAGCCATTCAGGTCTAAATCTGCTAGCGCAGCTATACTCATCTGTTTCTGCCAATGCTGCGCCAGGGGTTTGGCCTCTTCCGGCCACAGCGTCAGCGCCTGCTGCACCAGACGGTCGCCGAAGCTCACTGCCCAGTCTGGTTTCAACTGTAAAAGCTGCGCTAACAGCTGTTGTGTCCTGCCAAGCCCCGGTTCCGGTGATGGTGACGTTTGTTGCAGCACCTCTAATTGCCCTGTAGATAGCCCTTGAGGTAGAGGAGCCAGAGCCGCGGCTAGCTGCGCTTGTGCCGAATCTGGCGCATGCAACATCTGCCATCCTCCTGCGACGACACTGGCTGCCACCAGCATGGTCAACATACCAGCAGCAAATGGCTTCCAGGGTTTCATCGACACCGGAGGTTCTTTAACCACCCCAACGTTCAGCACCGGCTCGGGCTCAACCACATAAACCCATTTACTACGCTCAGTCGGTTCGACGAGGTGAATTTCCGTAGCACCCAATGCGTCACCGTGCAGACTCATGTCCGTATTTTCGCTGTTTTCCAGACGCACTGCTGCGTTCTGCATCATCGTGCGCAGAGCATCAAGCTGAGTAGCATGCTTGAGTTCCATACGCTGCAAGACGTCCCCCAAAGCGCTCAGATGCTCTTCAGACTGATACAGCTGCCCTAAGTCAGCGTACGTCAGCGATAGCGTTCGTACTACCTGTTGCAGGCGCTTGCTGAGTGCACTGAGGATTTCGATTCGCGCATGGACAGGCTGTGGCCAGAGGTTTCCCCACTGGCGGGCTACCAGTGCAGCAAGTACCGCAAGCCCCTCATTCATACCGTACAATCCGGCCAGATGCGTACGGGCGAGCGTATACCATGCAGCCGTTTGTAGCTCCACACCGTTATGCCCGAACAGTGACAGACAGAGCGTTTCCGCGTGTTGCCAGTTCACATCCGGGCGTGCCGGATGGGTGAGCTTGTTCATTTCTTCGCGCAAGGCAGCATAATCCGCAAGCGTGCGCGGATCCCCGCCGGTTTTAAGTTGGCGTTCAGAATTTATTGTCATAACTGTTTTAACCTGAGTAATAACTAGATGGCGGCTCGTGCATCGAGGTATTGCTGTTGTTTCAGATGACGGATTAATACCCTGCCCTCGGGCATAAATTCCGTGCCGTAGCGCACCAGCCCCACCCCCTTCAGCTCCGCGTCAATGGCGTAGCGAAGCTCACCGGCCTGAATCTGTTCCTGCATCACCACGTTAATTCGATTCAGGCGCGGCTCATATTTCAGCAACACGGCCGACAGTGTGGTGATCAGCTGATGGGCGGTTCCGGGCATCCCCTGGAGGATTTTTGTCATATCCGGCAGGCCGTAGTCTGGCAGGTGAGCCAGCGTACCAGCGCGGCAGTTGAGGATGCGCTGCATGTTATCGAGTACTGATAAAATCACCTGATTCTGTTCGCTGACCTGGTTGAGGTTCAGGCCACCTGAGAAATTGCCGCTCAGCATTTCATACAGCGATGGCGTATTATGTCCCTTTGGCATCAGTCATCCTTCAATGGCTGTAACGTCAGGTGGTTATTCCCGGCCTCCAGAATGCGCGGCTTATCCGGATCGAGATCTTCACGTTTTAGAACCTGCTTCCAGGTATTGTTGTCCAGGTCCGGGTGACGAAACAGGCCGACTACCGCGACAAACTGCGTTTCTTCTTCCATTGGCATATCAAGATTTGTATCACCACCCGGTTTTACGACCACATCTCGGGTCGCCAGCAGGTCGGCTTTCAGGATGGTTTCGCCATCTTTCAGGAGTTGCTGGTAAACCGTTTTATCGAAGATTTTACGGTCTTTCAGTTGATAGACGCGGACTACCACCGGCTCGGAGAGTGAGTTATTTTCGCGGGAATCGGTGTTTAACGCTTCACGCGCCGTGAAATCCAGGTGCAGCATCTTAATTTTTTTGTAGAACACGGAGTTAAATGCCGATTTGGTGCCATCAGTGATGCCCTGCGTCACCCCGCACCCCGTCAGGCTGAATGCCAGCAGAGCAGGCAGCAAGCTCGCGTGTTTAATTGAACTTGTACGTAACACGTCGGTTTCCTTGTTGTGATATTGCCGGCTTCAGGCCGGTGTAATAGCCCAGTTCCGTCGTAAAGGTCGGTGGGATATCGTCTGTAAACTCCCCCTCATCAGCCCCCAGCACGCCGTTCATCCCGAGCCAGAAAGGGCCTTCACCAAGCGGCGGAACGGCAAGAAGTCGGGTCCGGGTGGTCAGGGTGAGTTTTGCCTTAAAACGCCAACCGAGCCAGACACGAAGCATCACCATAAAGTCCTGATACAGCAGACCGTCCGGCTTCCAGCCCTGTGCCTCCTGTTCATTATCCGTCCTAAGCGCAACCAGCAGTTGGCTACCCGCATCCATCGCTTCGTCACCCAGTGGTGTGTTGCCGTCCAACAGAAAATCGTCATCACCGTAAAAGCCCAGTGGCTGACCAATTTCCACCGGCCGCAGGCAGTACGGGCTAACCTTAACGGTGGTTTCCGGGGCCAGCAAAGTCACCAGCGCCTGCATCCCCTCCTGAGTTTTGCCCGGTTGCTGTAGGACACCCAGCAAAGCCAGAAAACGGGATACCGGTGTGGCAATGTGGTCTGCTGTGCCGGGAATACCCAGCCCCACCAGGCCCAGCAGTGACTGCGAGATGCTGTCCGTACCACCGGGTTCAAAGGTGGCAGGATAAGAGTATTTACGCCAGATACGGTAAAACTGCGTCAGAATGCGATGACTGAAGATATCCAGAAAACCCTGTAGTGCATCATGCCCTTCCCGACGCTGAGCGATGTCATCGAGATACGCCGTCGGCAAGGGTGAGTCGACACCGTACATTCCCATAAAGGTCGTGCGGATGAGTGGTGGCCGGCTGTCATCCTCCTCATCATATTCCACGGCTTTCATCTCACTGGCCGGAAATCCCATCCCCGGATGTGGGGCAAAGCGTACCGGATCATCCCCCGGGTGACTGGTCGAGCCCATCAGCGGCCTGCCCGGGTTACGCTTCTCCAATAACTGGCATAAACGGTAAAAGTTCATACGATGCAGGTCGGCTTCCAACCGTGGGCTCAGCCGGGAATACGGCGATTGTGCTTCTCTTCCCATTCCAGGCGCTCTCCGGTAGGTTGCAGGATGATAATCAGTCGGTTAAACAGATAAATGTCGGTGTAGAGCGCAAAGAAACGACTCAGCATCTCGCCAAACAGGCAGATGTCACCGCGCCCGGCAAAGCCATGGCTGTCCAGGGTCACCTCAATCTGCACGCCGCGCACCAGATAGCCCTGCTCAAAGCGTTCGGTTTCACTGTGCTTCACGTCAATGATGGCTTCCAGGCGGCGACGGTTCATCTCACTGTCGGTCCATTCATACAGCGCCAGGGTACCGCGCAGCACGTCGGCATTATCCATCATCGACAGAAATCCGCTGCCAAGGTGACTCAGCACGCGCCAGTGGAAACGGTCCTGCGCCGGTGGGTAACAAGGTAGCGTCGGCGCGCACAGGTTGCGCACGGCAATGCTGACCGAAGTGGTTTTCATCACCGTATCAAGCACGGTGCTTTGCAGCGCACGTCGTGGCAGTTGACCGTTTGTGCCGGTGAGCGTCAGCGACAGGCTTTCGTCTTCCGGGACGGTATGATTATCAAATGCTTCGCCGCCAAGAATGAGCCAGGTGTTATGCAGGCCGGACGGACCGCGGCGCACGCGGGTGTGGTAGTAATATTCCGGTGCTTCATGACGCATCATTCCTCCCTTATGACGGAAGCTCGAAAACGGCACGTAGGTGTGCTGGCTCGATGACATCACCGAATCCACGGTATATATCTCGGTATGGCCATCCTGCACGCGCATCGGGCGCAGCATGTATTCGGTTTGCAGAGAATTGAGCGTCAGCGGATCGGATTCCAGCGGGAACAGGTTAATGACCGGCACGCAATTCAGGCGCAGGTGCTTTTCGGTAAAGCTGAAGTCATGCTCCCAGCGCTCCGCCAGCACCACGTCGATTTCAAACCACGGGATCTCAGCCGGAAAGACCACGCTCTCCAGCCCGCGCAGCCCCGTAAACATGAATTTCTCGCGAAAGGTGAAGTACTCCAGCAGCAACTGGTAACCGCTGAAACTGCTGTCCCCCTTCGGCCACAGCCTGTCATCATCACCAAACCCCAGTGCGGTGAAATACCCGTCCATCGGCCTTCTGTCCGTGTCACCCGGCATGCGTAGCCACAGGCACGCAGTATTCATGGTAAAGGCTTCATGCATGGCGCAGGCCAGCGGCGCGTCAGCGTTGAAATAGAACGGGATCTGGCTGAGATCGACACGGCTCCAGTCAGCAAGATGGCTACAACTGAAGCGCAGGCTGATGACAGAGCGCCCGTCAGGATCAGTCGACAGGCGGGCATGCTCCAACGCCAGTGGCTGAAGGGTTATCTCTTTAGTTGTGGTGTAGCGACAACGCGTGCCTTTTTCACCGATCGGCCGCGAATTGACCTCGAAACCTCTGGCGATACGCATCGGTTCTTTCATCTCACGCCAGACAGGAGTGAACTCCACCACCGACATCGAGGGAATGGTGCGCAGGTAATGCGGCCACAACAGGCTGACCAGCCCTTCGGTCAGTTCCGGCAGATCGTCGTCAAGCTTCTCGCGCAGGCGGCCCATCAGGAAGGCAAAGCCCTCGAACAGGCGCTCCACGTACGGGTCGCGCGTGCCCGCCTTATCGAGATTGAGCATTGCAGCCTGCTCAGGGTGAGCGCGGGCAAATTCTTCGCCGGCTTCCAGCAGGTAGCGCATTTCAGCGTCGTAATAACGCAGGGTTAAATCATCCATAAGAACCTGAATAAATGTGTTTTAAAGATATGTCAGTCGCTTTACCCGCAAAGCACCGCACAGCCTGCCGGGTCAAGCGCAATCAGGCCCGCCAGAAGCTGGTCCATCTCTGGCTGAAGCCGTGACTTATCGGTTTCGCTGCGGGCGGCTTTCATGCGCAGCAGCCTGAGGCGGCGCGATTTCACTTCAAACAACAGCGCTGGCGTCCACTGAGTGAGGGTGATGGCCTGTGCTGCACCGTCAAGCTCACCCAGCAGATGCAGCGCCAGTTCATTCTTACCCTTCTGCTCCGCCACACGTGCCATCAGCAGACGCACCAACCATTTGTCTTTTGTGGTGTCGGTGCCCGGGCGCGTTTGCAGCCAGTGGAGTGTGGCATCCAGACCATCCGTGTCCGCTTTCTCCAGCGCTTCCGGCTCGAGGGCCAGAATATCGTTGTCCGTCTCACTGACAGCAGTGACCGGCTCATCCCGCCAGCCGGACATCTCGTCCAGCACGTTCTGGTGTATCCAGTTCAGCGTGACCTCATCAGCAAAGGGTGTGCCGTCATTGAAGGCCAGCGTTTCAAGTCCGGGAAGGCGCCGCAGCAGCCCTTTCAGGTCAGCGATAATGATATCGGCCAGCACATCCTGGCCTGATTTAATCAGGGCCTGATGGATGTACCACTGCAAATCCAGCCAGAGATGATTGGCGCCACGCGAGAAAGTACTGTCCGCTTGTTCCAATATCTCCAGCCAGCTCTGTTGCAAATACAGCCGTTTGAGCATTGCCCGCTGGTCAGCCCGCGGCGGTTCGATGCGCGTTTTCCCTTCGGCATCCGGTGCCGGGATCGCTCTCAGCGTGTCGTGACGCAGACTTTTCATCAGTCGGTGTGCGGCAAGCCAGCCATCGGGTTGCTCACGTAGATATCCCGTCAGGGTTCGGGCCTGAGCCAGCAAATCCTGACCTGACGTGATGTGGCTCAGCACTGGCGCGTCCTGCTCTGCCGCGTGAGATGCCCACTGCGCGCGTGTTTTACTGCTGGCGTTCTGGGGTATTACCGCATCCACGCCACCGGCTTTCATCAGGCGGGAACCCAGCGCGCTGTACAGGGCATTCAGATCTGGACGTGACGCTTCAGGCTCAGTTTCAAGACTGTCTCGGATGAGAAGCAACGCTCCGGTCGTACGCTGGGCATCGTCGCGTACCACTTCTGGCCAGAGTAACAGGCTGTCAAGCAGACGAGAGCCTGCGAGCCACTCCAGCGCCGGTTTACGGCTTCGCTCACGCTGAGGATGGAGCTGTGTTCCATATTGGGTTAGTAATCCCGCCAGTAGCTCAAGCCCTTCAGCAAACCCGGTTTCACCGTCCTGGTGCAAGCGCGCCCAACAATAGTAAGTAGCAACCCGGACATCTTTGGCCACAGTGTTCAACACCTTTTCAGCCAGTTGGCAAATCAGCCCGGTATCAATACTGGAAAGTTTATTGACCTCCTCCCGGATACGCTGGAAATCATCGTCATAACCCGGGTCTTCTCCTGTAGGACTGTTCTCACTGATCGGGGTAAGCCAGCGCTGCCAGCTTTCGGAATGTGACTGCGCCTGCTGTCGCAGCAGGGTTTCATCTGCCTGGCAGGCAACAACCAGATTCTGCAAAGCGTCCATTATTCGACTCCGTCCATGTCACTGTTTTCTGTATTGGTCATCAGCGCCTGCGCCATAGCCGCGCTATCTACGCTAAATATTTGATCTGGCAGCGTGAAGCCCCGCAGTGCCAGTAACGCCAGCGGCCCACTGCCCAGTTGTGAACGCAGTACCCACTGTAGGGTACGACCATCCGGCGCGGTAAAACTCATCATCCACTGACTGCGGTCAAGCTGCTCTCGTTTACTCTCATCCAGCCAGCGAATAAAGCCCCAGGTTCCGCTGTAATCACCAAACAGACGTGCACCCGCATTGACGGTGGTCCATGTCAGCATGGTTCCGGGCTTGTAGGTGTCACCAGGCCAGCGGAAGCTCTGCCAGTCTGCCATCTGGTTGAAGTAGTGCAGCTTTTGTCCATCAATAGTCAGTTGCGTTTCTACCACCTGCGGTACCGGACGCGCCTGTAGTTCAAAGCTGATGCCCTGACTGCCGTCGGTAAATAAGATATCCGACAGCTGGCTGAGCTGATTAATCGCCCGCAGGAAGGCTGGGTTAAAGTTCAGTCCCTGGCTGTTGACTTTATCCGTTACCCACTGGCTGCCCTCCTTGTGCAGCACACCGCCGAGTTCCGTGGTCAGGAAGCGCTCAATGCGTCCGCTGTCCTTACGCACAAACTCAGCCAGCATTGGCAGAGAGGAATCACTCATGCTGACAGCAAATGGGAAACGTCCGTCAAATGCCGTATGCCAGTTCGCCACCACGGAACGACTCCATTTATCATTCAGGCTCGCTGCCGATGGCTGAAGCACAGTTTCCCAGGCCTGGGTCAGCGGCTGCACAAACATGGTGCTGCCAAAACCACTCCACTCTTCGCCCAGGCTTGCAGCAATCAGGCTGCCGTACTGCTGGGTGTCGGTCAGGTCCACGCTTTTGCCCTGGAATACGGTCTGCGCCAGGCTCTGCATCATTTCCTGAGGGTCAGAGGCGCTGGCGACCTGTTGCAGACGCAGACGCACACGGGTGATACGGGTAAGATACGTTTGCAGGCTCAGTGAATTGTCAGCCGACATAACGTTGCTGCCGTTGTTTTTACCCATAAGTGTTAGCAACGGTCCAAAGGTTTCATCCAGTGGGCCCTGCGGGCCTGAGGCTGACTGGTCAATTACCGGTTTGTCCTTCCCGCCTACCAGGTCTTTAGCCGATTTGATGATGGAGTCCGACAGGCCTTCACTCTTCTGGCCGGCCTGCCCCTGCCAGGCGAGGGTGTTCATCAGGGCAATCAGCGGTGACTGGCGAACATCACTCATCAGCGTCAGCTGGTCAGTGACGTCTGCAATATTGTTTGCCGGATTAAGTTGCAGGCTGTTGAGGAAGCTCAGCCAGCTACCGGCAAAGTCGGTGAAGTAGCGTTCCGTCAGACGTGCTTTCAGTGCTTCCGGCGACAGGTCTGAGGAAACGGTTTTCCGGCTGTCGCTCAGTACCCAGTCGATTTCATCGCGGCGGGAGTTTGCCGCTTTCTCAATGGCCTGCTGAATCCCTCCCTCCCAGGCCTGACGGGTGAACATGCCCGGCACCACCTCATCGGTGGTAAACAGGCGACGGGCATCGGTACCGCCAGTCATGTCCTCCAGAGACACATCGGCAAAGTTACGACGTACGGATTTGAGCATGTTCTCGTACAGCGTACTTTCCGCGTTGCGCCGTCCTATCTGCTGCAACAACACCTGGCGGCTCTGGCTGACCAGTTGCGCATCCGGCGTGATTTTCCACTGTGGCTGCGCTGGCAGTTCGGTGATGTAGAAGGCCCACAAATCCGGTGACAGGCTTTGCCACAGGCCAGCTGAGATACCTAAACGCGTCGGCTGCACGGTTTTCATGGTTTGCGCGTAGAATGCACCATCAGCTTTATCCGGACGGGACATCATTAGCCAGGCTTTCAGCTGGTCATAACCCGGTTTCGCCATCTGTGTCCGCTGGTCGCTGTTGGGTGCCGAATTGACCAGCGCAATGAGCTTCTGCTTAAGCGCTTCATTTGCCGGATCACGTATCAGACGGTTGTTCGCCACCCCGTACCAGGGCAGCATTGCGTCAAGCAATTGCTGATCATGGTTAAGACCAAAGCGCTGATACCATGGCGCGCCGTCCTGAATATGGTGCAGCAGGCGACCGGCATCATTACGCAAAGCATGCAGGGCCGTCAGCTGGTAATCCGATACAGAAGGGTGCTCAACCAGAGCATGAGCCTGCTGTGCAACAGAAACTATTTGTGACCGGTTGACCGCAAACGACAGCAGCATCCCTCCCCCCCAGACACTGATGATGGCCATCAGTGCCCAGGCCAGCGCTCGTTCCCACGGCATACCGACACGACGGCCACGTACGCGGGTACAGTCGTCAACAATACCCTGCCAGGTTGCTGGCAGAGTCAGGGCATGACGCTGTGATCCATAATTCTCAGCATCGGCTGTTCCCGCTGACATTCCGGCAGGTTTCTTCTCCGACAGGCTGAACATCAGACCACGCAGCGGGACGCGCTGCTGAGAAACAAAGAACCATGGCTGCAACTGCTGAGCCCAGCGGGCAATAGCACCGTCGTTCAGGTGCTGGCTCAGGCGCAGCAGGAAGTCGTGGCTGCTGTTTTCCGCGACCTGACTCATCCCCTGCGCCCGCAGGGCCAGCAGCATCAGTTCCAGCTGGCGGATCACATCATCTTCTTTTGCGCGTGGTGGAAAGCTTGCGCCTACCGCCTGCTCAGGACGCGTACCCTGCGACCAGTGACTGCTGCACAGTTGCCACAGCCAGACCGGAGCGGAATAACGCAGCAGTTCGCTGATTTTTTCCAGGCCGCGTAAATCGTTGTCACTGATTTGTGGGGTCAGATTAAGTGACTCAGGCAGTACACGGACAATCCCGTCCAGCGGACGCCCGCGGCGCAGTTTACGCAGCGCGATGTATTTTTCGCGGTCAGGCTCCGATGCCAGGCTGCCACCGTAAATCAGCACTGTGCGGTTGCCTTCAAGCCACTGCTGCTGTTGCAGGCCAGGTACCAGTTGCTCAATCGCGGCTTCATCGCCGGTGATCAACAGCAGGCGGATCTTGTTTTGCCACAAGAAGCTATAGCGTCGGCGTAAATGAGCTTTTACAGGATCCTTTTTACTGGACTTTTTATAGTTATTAAGAACATTAGCTGTGACGGACTTCCCTCCCGCGATATGCTGAAAGCGATACTCTTTTTGATGGAACCACACACCGAAGTTCATCAACATCAGGAACACAGAAATTAAAAACATGCATAAGAACCAAAGGCTCACTTTTTCTTTTGAGGATACCCATCCAAAGATATCCCCATAGTAGTAACATCCTATAAAAGTCAGCACACCAAAGATAATGAGACAGGATACAAGGCCAATCACTCTCCATTTTGCCGAGGTGTTCAATTTAATGCTCCTTGCTATTATCAAATGGCTTAATGACATTTAAAAGGTATTCATCACCAACGCCAGTGACCATTAAAACCGGCTCATTATTTTTTTCTGATATGAAAAGTGCCAGAGTAAACACCAACCAAAAATGGTGCTCATTTAAATTACCCAGCATCAAATTTAAATGCATTATCTCACACTCCCATTCAACATTCATAGATAAAGATGAGAGTCTTAATATCCCCGAAACTTCTGAAGCTTCCTCTGCACTCATATTGCTAAAAAGTACTCTTGTCGTTTTAAGAATATCTGACTGGTAAGTCATCATGTGGATGACCTCTTGTTTGGTGAGATTTTTGTTGCATACCATTGGTCGCAAAGCCACACCATTATTGTCTTTTTCAGGTGGTTGCCCTTGATGAGTCACCAGCAATATTGAAGCGAACTCTGTTGAGTCAGGGGGGTATTTTACAAAAGTTTCAATGTTTGCAGATATTATTATTGACACCCGATTTTTTGAGATGTTGGATAATGTATCAAATCCCTGTCCTAATGCTTTACTCCAACAGTAATAATTACGCAAGCAATTTTCATCAAACCCGATCGCAGCCCAACACTCTTGAAATATTGAGAAAGTAATATAATTACTATCATAGGTAAATATAACATCAAATATACATGATTCACTCAACCGTAACAGCCTTGCTCTGACAGACGACAACAGTTCGTAAATCAATTGTTCTTCAGTATATAAATCATCGTTATGGCCCCGTAGTTTCAATCGCTGGTTATTATATATTTCAACCGAATGAGACATTGCTATATCGGTTTGCGATATTGCAGAAGGGAGAAATAGTTTATAAGCGGAAACATAAAACTTTTTACTTGCCCATTCAGTCCAGTCTTTCCTGACCAATGCTGCTTCGCGCTCTCTTGCTTCGAATGCCGACAAACACAAACCATGGTAATAGATTCTAACGGAAATTATGACAGAAAAAGCTAGGGGCACCGAAAAAAACAACAGGGTAAGCAATTTCAAAAGCTCTTCATCTTCAGCAGGCAAAATAATTTTAGCCCCAACCCAACTAACCACCACAATCAACAAAATACTTATGAAAGAAAAAAACCATTTACTCCATTTAATTCCAGGAATTTTATCGACTGGAGGGATTATTTGCACAGGCCAATTCATATCATTCTCCATCATTGTTAACAGCACATTTTCTTTAAGAGAAAAAACTTCTTAACATGCCATACTGTCAATTATGGATTTAATATCTGAGTATGACTGAAGGTCTTTACTGCGATTACTAAATAAGACCTTCTTAAATACCTCATCCTGATAAAATAGCCGCTGCGCGCTCAACACATCAAGCCCAAAATCAATAACATCCTTATCGGATGTTGAGAAAGTTGAATAATAATAATCCAGCGCAGGAAGCAATAACCCCATAACATCACGCTCACTAAATTTATGCGGCATTCTCATTTTCCGATATGCTCGCAAAATATAATTAACAACTAAAATTCGGCCCATTTCTAATGCATTTTGCTCTGTTAATCCAAGTGAGTAGTTTAATTTTTTTTTGCATTTACCATCACCATTCACCACCTGAGCTATTCCGCCTCCATCAATATAAGACCATGTATTAATATTGCTTAATAGCTGTTGTTTTTGCCATTTATCTAGCGCATACATTAACAAACCAAATACTGATGGGTCGTAATAGCGAAGTAATATATTACCAACTGATTGAATCGACTGTACGGCGGACAAAGCGACCTGTTCAGCAAGCTGCTCCCCAGTTAAATCCGTCGAAATCCACGCACAGACGCTGCGCCCTTCCCCGGACTCAAGTTTTTCTATTTTCAACTCATTCAATGAATGGTAAATACTATTCTTAAACAATTGACCATCTCTCTCGCTGGAGGCACTAAGAGGGAAAAGGTAAAGTGGTAAAGCCCCCTGAAGTTCTTCCTGGCGGAATGTAACAGGATAAGATTTATATTCTCTAAGAATACCGGGCAAAAAAAGTTCTGAATGATACTGTTCTAAAGATGCATCTATCAGCAGAAAACATTTCCCATTTTTCCCAAAAGCAGCATTGGTAATTTCTTCATGTATATCGTTAAAAAATTTATCATCCATAATCAACCCTGCCAGAATAATATTAGAAACACATTTCAATTAATTTGTATTTATGATTTTCATAAAACATCATTATCTTATTCATATTTAGCCGCTCCCCCTCTCAGTAGCGATAACAATTTTCTCCTGAATAGGTAAATTTCAAACTTGGGCATGCTGGCTTACCTTGTTTCCTGTCGGGGGTAACCAAAATAACACTGTCTTTTTCTGTCTAGTAGTAAAACCAGCCTTCATCTGAATAAATGAATTTCCCACTGGGACAGGCAGATTTACTTTTATCACCCGGCTCATACCACTTCCCATTATCTTTTAGTTGTTGCTCACTTTTTTTTGTAATTTTATTGAGATTGATTGTTGCAACTCTTCTCATCCCCAGCAACTGAAATATCTCCTCCGCCAGTTTGCAGCGTGTTGGAGCACAGGCTTTATAAGCAAAGAATGCAATTAATCCTGAAAGACCCACTCCCCCCAACAATGCTATAACATACAACCAAAAGTATGTGGTGATAAATGACTCAAGGCCCTTCCAGGTATCTTCAATCACTTCACTCAGAACTCCCGCAAAAAGCACCGAGAAGAAAAAAATCCCCGTGAGAATAAACATGTTTTTAATCCGCCACAGCATATGCGCAATATGCCCCATATCACATTTCGGACATACAGACACTATCCGCTCTTCCGGTAACGCAATGGCATAGACTTCATAATGATCATGCTGCCACTCAACAATCATGTCCACATTATCGCCAGTCTGAAGTCGGGTGATGCCCACCCAGCCGCGAAATGGTCTGCCATTAATATCTCCCTGCACATATTCCGCCGAATCATTTGATGATTCGCTCTCAGCCATAATGGCAGCCCCGACGCCAGGACTCCCTGCGACTATCGCGGCGGCGGCGGCAGCTCCGCGCTGGCCATCTGATATCTCCGGCAACGTGCTGGTCCGGTAGGCATCTGCATCAAAATACTCCCGAAAATAATCGCTACGGAAAGACTGCAGTTTCCCTGATATTTTCTCCAGAGGACCATAAGGCGGCAATACCGGCGGCGGCGGAAGCTCACGTGTCCACGGCCTGCCGTTCATCACCTCAATCTCTCGCTTTGTACGCAGGTCTGCTAATTTTTCTGGCTTAACAAAACGGGAACATATCTGATATTGCTCTTCTGAATTCATGAAATATCCTTTATCGCCCCTTCTAGGGCTTTATTCTGGTCTGCCACACTGCGGTTGAACGGTGCTGTTCCAGATACGCATTTCCTGCACCATATCTGAAGCTCGTCGTCCGATATCCAGGTCACAACCACCTGTAACAAAGTTATCGCCACCATCACTGCCCAGGCCAGCAAAATCGCCAGAGATCTGACTCCAAAATATATTTCCACCGTTTATTTTTCAGCAATTAATTCCACACCAGAAGCATTCCACGACTAATAACACTAGCGAAAGTAGCTTGTTTCACTGCCGATTTAGTAGTAAAACCAGCCTTCATCTGAATAAATGAATCTCCCGCTGGGACAGGCAGGTTTGCTTTTATCACTCGGCTCATACCACTTCCCATTATCTTTTAGTTGTTGCTCACGTTTTTTTGTTATTTTATTGAGATTGATTGTTGCAACACGCCTCATCCGCAGCAACTGAAATATCTCCTCCGCCAGTTTGCAGCGTGTTGGCGCACAGGCTTTATATGCAAAGAATGCAATCAACCCCGAAATTACAGAGGACACCACAAAAGCCATTACCAGGAAAAGATAAAACCTCTCAAATAAAGAGACACCATTTGGATTTCCTTTTGAGATAGAGATAAATACACATACAGAAACAAAAGCCACCATCAATATGGTGATTAGAATGAACATATTTTTAATGCGCCACAGCATATGCGCAATATGCCCCATATCACATTTCGGACATACTGACACTATCCGCTCTTCCGGTAACGCAATGGCATAGACCTCATAATGGTCATGCTGCCACTCAACAATCATGTCCACATCATCGCCAGTCTGAAGCCGGGTGACACCCACCCAGCCGCGAAACGGCTGGCCATTAATCATCCCCTGCACATATTCCGCCGAATCATTCGAAGACTCGCTTTCAGCCATCATTACAGCCCCGACACCCGGGCTCCCTGCAACTATCGCTGCAGCGGCGGCAGCTCCGCGCTGGCCATCTGATATCTCCGGCAACGTGCTGGTCCGGTAGGCAACTGCATCAAAATACTCCCGAAAATATTCGCTACGGAAAGACTGCAGTTTCCCTGATATTTTCTCCAGAGGACCATAAGGCGGCAATACCGGCGGCGGCGGAAGCTCACGTGTCCACGGCCTGCCGTTCATCATCTCAATCTCTCGCTTTGTACGCAGGTCTTCTAATTTTTCTGGCTCAACAAAACGGGAGCATATCTGATGCTGCTCTTTTGAATTCATGAAATATCCTTTATCGCCCCTTCCAAGGCTTTATTCTGGTCTGCCACACTGCGGTTGAACGGTGCTGTTCCAAATACACATTTCCTGCACCATATCTGAAGCTCATCGTCCGATATCCAGGTCACAACCACCTGTAACAAAGTTATCGCTACCATCACTTCCCAGGTCATCAGTACTGCAAGTATTCGGATCCCTAAAATTTCCCAAGCCAAAAAACCTGTAATTTTCCCAGCTACTTTTTTAACTATCGGTTGACTAAACTGTTCCAGCAGAAGACCGACTGATTTTGTGACTGCCAGGACATCAACTGTTGTTTTAATAAGCAATACAGAGGAAAGTAAAAAACGATTGCTTTGCAACTCTTCGTAAGTACTTGCACCATCAGCAAACACCGAAATTAAAGACGCAGTTCCACCCGCTGCCGCCCCAACCCCCTTGACCCAGGCCACCGTAAGCTCACGCGCTTCCAGACCTTTTTCTATTGCCGGCAAAATAACCGACGTCCCCTGACTCACCATCGCCAGCCCGCTGGCCAGCAGGCTCGCCAGCGGCTTCTTCTCATCCCTTACCTGTCCGCACAGGTAGATAAAATCCATCGCATTCAGCACCAGCAACAGACTGTTTATTCCCGCCAGCCGATATTCGGCCTTGCCCTTTTCTGATGCAAAGTGCTCTTCCAGCCTGCTGCTCATTCTCTGTTTAATCTCGGCGACTTCATTCCCGCTCGCCATAAAACGTCCGCTGCGCCGTATACCTGCCAGCACCGTCTGACGTAACACCGGGGCATCTTTCAGATACGCATTCACTAACGAGTGAACTTTTTCTGAAGGTATTCCCGCCCTTATCATAAATATCAGCCTGAACGCCGTGGTCGCCAGCTTCTCGCCTGTCTTATCCACCCGCAGAATTCGGCTTACCCTGTCTCCCACCGTGACGATAAACGCATCCGTGTTGAAGAGCTGTACTTCCAGTTTGCTGGCATTTTCCCTCAGCCCCTTCACGACACTGTTCATCGATTTCTGGTAATATCCCTCCAGCTTTTTCATATTGCTGACCTGCTGCATCAGGGCTGCCGTCATGGCGGTCGCCGTCAGAGGCGTCACGTCCTCGTCCTTTTTCCCTTTCACCGTCGCCAGATACGGCTCCAGCTCACTGATTAGCTGCGGGTTATTGGCCGCCACATGCCGCCACAGCAGATTCCCGCGATTTTTAGTGCTGTACTCATTCCACCAGCCGTCTATCTTTGCCGCCCCTGCCGGACAGCTGTTGATCCCGTGCATGGACATCCCCACCGCTGACTGGTAGAACAGCCCTGCCCGCTGTGCCTCGCAGTGGAAATCATCCAGCGTTGCCAGCAGTACCGGTGCACTGAGCCAGTTCACCACGCTGACGATACGCTTCTGGAAGATAGCATTAACCGAATCAACCAGGCTCGTGTAGCAGGTATCAAAGTTCGCCTGTCGGGTTGCGTTGAGCTTTTTCTGATAGGGAGCCCAGCTCCGGGCCCGGACTCCACTGAAATCCTGCGAGGGTTCAGGCAGATTTAACGCCAGTTCCTTATCGACCTGAGCCTGTATCGCGGCAACCCGTCGCTGGTGAGCAGCCAGCGGTTCGGGTGGACTCATCAGCACACTCTCCGGGTATGATGCCGTCACGTTCTGCGCATGCCAATTTCTCACTAACCTGTCATCAGCCCTGATTTGTGCCAGCACATCAGGCTTACCCTGATACCTTTTCTCAAGCGCCTGCAGACGCGAATCCAGATATTCGTCTGTCAGCATGGGACCATCAGTTCTTCGTCTCCGCATCGCGTCCTCCAGAGATTCGGCATTGCTTTCCAGCAGCGTTCTGACTGCATCGAGGTTTGTTTTGGTGGCGAACTCAAGCTCACGCTCCTGCAGGAACTGCGCCTGGCGCCCCAGCACATCTTGGCTCCAGCCGTTAAGCTCATGAACAATCCCCACCGGATCCCAGAGTGGAAGCAGCAACGGCGTCATCCCCTCACTTCGGTTTTCCATGGCCGTGACCGTCGCGGCTGCCATGCCACTGCGGTTTTTTGCCCACGGATACAGACTGGACTGCAGTTTCACCACATCATTATTGACCCGCCAGGGATCATCCACTGTCGGATCCCAGAGTGACGATGCACGGCTGATGTTTACCACTTTCGCCTCATCCGGACCAGGCAGAAGACCAGAAACAGAAGGCACCTGATAGTCCAGTACCTGATTCAGGCTTGCCCCGGTAACGTCGGTCCCTGTTTTTGTGCGCTGAGCTCCCGCCACCGAAGGCATCACTTTCTGCATTCTCTCACTGCGCTCTTCTGGCCTGATGCGATACCGATCGAGCGTTTCCTGCTCCCACGGATACTGACTGAACGCAAACCACACATTGCCGCACTTATCCGGGGATTCAATGCTCATGAACTCGACGTTTTGCGCGATATGCTCGCCCGTTTCGCACAGCGCTTTATCCACCGGTACAGGATTAGACGCCACCTGTTGCAGCCACAGTGAGCCGTCTGGCGCAACGCTGTAGCACTGCCAGTAATTGATGCCATGTTTTCCTTTTTCATAAAAAACGTAAAGGTAGCCCTGGCGAAGCGCGCGGAGTGTGTACTTTTCATTACTGGCGAGCGTTACCCCTGTTATGCGCGCATCATTCGCCCATCCCGGTAAACTGGCATTAATATTTTCTGGCACAACAGCATAGCGCACGGGCAGTACTGTCAGGCCTTTCGTTGTGCATAACCCCTGGCATGCCATATTCACATCCTTTTTTTAATTAAGCCTGTAAATAAAAAATTCTTATTTAGCCAGTGAAAAAATTAGAGCCTGCGATCACTTTATGGCCGGGACATAGACAAAGCACACGGTCCTGATCCTGTACCAGAAGTATGCCATTACTGACGATACCAATTGCAGTGGCCAGGATGGGAAATGTTCCCTTACAGACAGTACAGATGGCTTTGTCATTATTTTGTGCCACCTGTTTTCCATCACTAAAATAATTCGCAGTTGCAGAAATTATTTTCCCATTACTCGTCCTGTCACCTAAAACGGCTAATTTTGTAGTCATCTTTTTCCTCAAGTATTAGCTAAGCATCACCACAGCCCCTTGCTGTTGGGCTGCAGAAATTACCCCAGGTTTGCAGCCAGAAGGTAGCGAAAGCGTTGAATTTAACGTCGCCGCAGACTGCTGTTGAACCGCAATACATTTCAACGTGACGTTTTTGCCAGTACCAACTTCAACCCCCGCATCACTTAACCGTATAAATGTCCCCCCACAAACCAAAAGGATTTCTTTTTTGGCTGATATGACAACGCTGTTGTCTGAACTGGCGACCGAAAGCTTTTCTTTAGCAAATAAATTCAGCGCGTCCGACTGTGCCTGAATATCTACTTTGCCCTCCGAGGCATACATTTTTATTCCCAGTTTGTGTGCAAATAAGCTCAGAATATCGCCCACCGCCAGAGTTAATTTTTTGGCAATGCTAATGTCTGCATGTTGACCAGCAGTAACAATTAGATTTTCCCCCGCCGAAACTTGTACGCTCGCGGGGGTGACCTGCGCAATTCCTGAAGGGGCAGACAGAAGTAATGCTTGCTGCTTAAGATCGCTAAGCGTCTGATTCATTAATGTTGTTTGTTTCTCAAGATCGGCTAATTCCGCCTGGGCTGCTTGAGCAGCGTGACGTAATCCAGAAGTCACCTCTCTGGCAGCGTCAAGTTCTTTGAGCGCAGCTTGCATTTCACGCTGCAGTCCTTGCGCTTTCGCCTGCCCGTCCGCCGAGATGAATAGTCCTTTCTGCGCCCGGATGGCACCCCAGCTGTCGGTTCTGAGTTCAAAACCCTCCCCCCGCTGTTGTTTTTCGCTGTCGACCAGATGGCCGAGGTTCAGCTGGCTCTTGCCGCCGTACTCCGTGCTGACCTTGATATGCTCTTTCCCGCGTTCATCATCCAGGCGAATTTTGTTGTTCGCCGGGGTACGCAGGACGTTGCGTTTGTAGTTCCGGATGGTAACGTGGTCGCCGTGCGCCGAGTCGTGCAGCACACCGGCAATGTACGGCCGGTCCGGGTTGCCGTCCTCAAAACCAATCGCCACCTCGGTGCCTGCCAGCAGCGGCAGGTGCAGGCCGTAGGTGTCCCCCGCATACGGGCGGGACTGACGGACCCACAGGCTCTCGAACCCCGTCTCCCAGTTCTCACGGTCAAACAGCATATTGACGCGGTAGCGACCGTCCTTGTCGATATGCCCGTAGGTGTCATTTTCGGTGGTGCTGGTGACGCGTGCCGGTAAGGTACCGGCCATCACCGGGCGGCGGCCTGGCGCCGGGCGGAAGCAAAAGTCCGCGCTGTCCGGGATACCGTCAAACCTGACGCAAAAGTCTGCATCACGCCGGGCATGGCTGTGCATCGCCGTGACCACCACGCCCTGGGTAAACACCTCCGCCACTTCGTACCCGCCGGTGACTTTCAGCCGCATACCCGGTGAAAGGGTCGGGCAGCTGGTGAAAGCAACGGTCTGCGTCTGGCCATTCAGGTAGCGTTCGTGGCGGATGCGGGCGTAAAACGCCCCGGACTCCGCTGCCGGGTTGCGGTCATACGCGCTGCCCGGCGTCAGGTAGTTATCCGCCCAGTGGTAGGCATCACCGTACGTGGTGACATCCCCGCCGGTCGCGTCAACCCGGGCGTTCATGTCCTGCTTGGCCTGACGGTAGTTGTAGTCCCGGGTGCTGACCTGCTTCTGCACCACATTGTGATGGCATTCCATTCCCCAGACTGAATCCACGCCTTTTGAATGCTGGCCCGATGGCGGTACAGACGGCAGCGTCAGGCCTTTGTCATACCCCTGCTGGCTGTCGTAAAACTCCACCACGTCAATGCTGAGGCGCGTGTCGGTGGTGAAGCGGAACCATATACCGACCTCGCCCAGCAGGCGGGTGATGAAGTGCAGGTCGTCCTCAGCGTACTGCATCACCTGTTCACGACGCGGGTACTCTTTTGACAGTAAGAACAGGAAATCCTGGCCGCGCATGCCGTGACGTTCGCGCAGGATTTTTTCCACGATTTGCGGAACCGACATGTCCTGGTAAATCGCGTTCTGGTGCGAGCGGTCGAGCAGCGCCAGACGCGGCTCAAGCGTCAGGGCGTAGCGGGTTTCATCTTTTGACGTGCTGAGGCGTTCAAAACCGGTCACCACGCCCTGAATCACCCGTACCGGCTGCTGTATTTTGATACCGTAACCCTGGTCTACCGGGGCCTGTAGCGTCAGTGAACCGGGCTTCATCAGCATCATCTCTTTGCTGATGGCATGATCCGCGCTGGTGAATTCAGTACGGTAGCTGAACGGCGTGCTCAGGGCTTCATTGCCCTCAAAAGCCAGCACATCAAGCCCTGCATCGCAGCCCTTCACCGAAAGCAGGTGATGGCTGTGGCTGAATCGTAAGGGAAGATTACTGCTCATGCATGCTCACCTTCTGTCCGGTCAAACTCGAGCACTATGCCCTCTTCCTCATCCCAGCCAAGCGTCAGGGTATGCGGCTTCTTTCCCGCCGCCATCTGGCTCAGCAGCTGCTGGCTCAGGACCGGCAGAATCTGCTGGTTCAGCAGGCTGTCGATATTGCGCGCCCCGGTGTCCGGCAGCAGGCAGGCATCGGTCAGCGCATCAGACAGGCTGTCTGCTATAGCGGTTTTCATGCCGTAATGCCGGGCCAGGCGCTGACTCACCTGGCCGAGCTTCATGCCGACAATCGTACGCATCGCTGCCTGTGCCAGCGGACGGTAAATCACCGTCTGGAAGCGCGCCAGCAGCGCGGGCTGGAAGTGGTCCCGCAGGACAGGACGCAGCAGTTCGTGCAGGTCGCCTTCGGTGGCGTCCGGATTTTCATCCAGCATCTGCATGATAAGGTCGCTGCCAAGGTTCGAGGTCATCAGTATCACCGTGTTGCGGAAGTCAATTTCCCGCCCCTCGCCGTCGCGCATGAAGCCCCGGTCAAACACCTGGTAGAACAGGTTCATCACGTCCCGGTGTGCCTTTTCCACTTCATCCAGCAGCACCACGCTGTACGGGCGCTTGCGGACGGCTTCGGTCAGAATGCCGCCCTGACCGTAACCAACGTAGCCCGGAGGTGAGCCCTTGAGCTGAGAGACGGTGTGTGGCTCCTGGTATTCCGAGAGGTTGATAGTAATAAGGGACTTCTCGCCGCCGAACAGTTCATCGGCCAGCGCCAGGGCGGTTTCGGTCTTGCCGGTGCCGCTCGGGCCCACAAGCAGGAACACGCCCTGCGGGCCGTTCTCCGGTGCCAGACCGGTTTTGCTGGCGCGCAGGCGCTGCGCAATGGCATTCAGCGCACTGTCCTGACCGACAACGCGTTTCGCCAGACTGTGCTCAAGACTCAGCAGTTCCGTCTGCTCGTCCTTCATCAGGGAAGAGAGCGGTACGCCGGTCCAGTCGGCGATAACGGTGGCGACGGTACGCGCGCCCACATCCAGCCCCAGCAGCGGGGTATTCTGCTGCACGGCACTAAGCTGCATCTGAAGGTCCGCAATTTCCCCCTGACGGGAGATATCCGTGCGGCAGGCAAGCAGTTCTTCCGTGAGTTTCAGCTCCTGGCCGTACCGGGTTTCCCGTTCATCGAGCTGCAAAATGATGCCAACTTCTTCCTCTCCGATGGCGGCCAGACGTTCGCCGTGGGCGGTATTGCCCACCGCGATATCCTCCAGCAGCGCCTGTTTCTCCATGGCAAGTGCCGTGAGCTGCGCCTTCATCCTGGTCAGCGGCTCCGGCACCGTATCCAGGCTCATGCGGACACGGGCCGAAGCTGTGTCCAGCAGGTCAACCGCCTTGTCCGGCAGCTGGCGTCCGGTCAGATAGCGTCTGGATAGCGTGACGGCGGCTTTAACCGCCTCATCGGTAATATGCACGCCATGGTGCTCCGCGTAGCGTGACTTGAGTCCCCGCAGCATCAGGCAGGCGGTGTCGTCGTCCGGTTCGTCCACCTTCACCATCTGGAAACGACGCTCCAGCGCGGCGTCGCGCTCAAAGTACTGCTTGTACTCGCTCCAGGTGGTGGCGGCGATGGTTCTGAGCTCACCGCGGGCGAGCGCCGGTTTCAGCAGGTTGGCCGCATCGGCGCCGCCCGCCTGGTTGCCGGCGCCGATAATGGTGTGCGCCTCGTCAATGAAGAGCAGAACCGGCAGGGGTGACTGCTGCACCGCGTCGATGATGTTTTTCAGGCGTTGTTCAAACTCACCCTTCACGCCTGCACCCGCCTGTAACAGGCCGAGGTCAAGGGTGCGCACGGAGACCGGCTTCAGCGCGTCCGGCACATTGCCTTCGGCGATGCGCAGCGCCAGTCCTTCCACGAGCGCGGTCTTGCCGACTCCCGGTTCGCCGACCAGAATCGGGTTGTTCTTGCGGCGCCGGGAAAGAATGTCCACCATCTGGCGGATTTCATTGTCGCGGCCATAGACCGGGTCGATTCTGCCCTCACGGGCGCGGGCGGTGACGTCGAGGGTGAACCTGTCCAGCGCATTCTGTAACGCCGGGTTCAGCTCTCCTTTTATATCCGCATTCACCGGACGGCCGACAAACTCCACCTCATCGCCCTGCGTAAGCTCCGCTTCCTGCTGCACCTCCGGGCGTTCATCCGACTGCGCATCCAGAAGCCCCCGCAGGCGCTCAAGCTGGCTCTGCGCCAGCGTCAGCAGCGGCCACAGGCCGTCGCAGCGCACCAGGTCCGGTTTGTCCACCAGGGCCATCAGGAGGTGAATGCTGCGGATGTGCTCTTCCCCCGCCAGCGAGGCGTGCAGCCAGGCCTCCTGCATCAGAGCCCGGACACTGTCCGACAGCTGCGGACGGCTGCGCACCGAACGTGGCAGGCTGTCCAGAAAACCCAGCATATCCTGCCATATCGTATCCATATCCCATTCGTAGCGCCGCGCCAGCACCGTCAGGTCGCCCTCACCCTGCTCCAGCAGCTTCAGCAACCAGTGCTCGGGCAGGATTTCCGCATGGGCGCGGGTCTGGCACAGGGACGCGGCCCCTTCCATCGCGCGGGCACAGTAAGGGT